>CAYMJU010000197.1:0-28578 GCA_964390555.1 uncultured Acidimicrobiales bacterium
CGCGACGGCGGCGACGAACTCACGAGGGTCGACGCCGTCGAGCCCGGCCTGGGTGAGCCAATCGGCGGCGGAGCGTCGTCGCCCGGTGCGCCGTCGCAGCGACGCGACGGGCCCCAGCGCAGTCCAGCCGAGGGCTAGCGCGGTGTACGCGAGGAAGGTGCCGTAGCCGGCGACGACGGCGATGGCGAGCGCGGTCATCGCTGTCGCTGGGGGCTGCGCGCCCCCAGGCCCCATCGGCATCCGGGGAGCTGCGCTCCCTCGTCTGCATTCGGTCGCTGCGCCTCCCTCATGGTTCTCGCTGCGGGCTGCGACCGTCGGGCGAGACGAGCGTCCGGACGTCGATTCCGGCGTCGGTCAGACGTCGGGCCAGGCGCTGTGGGATCTGGCCGGTCCAGGCGAGTGGTCCGTCGGTGGCGCGGCTGAACACATCGGTGACCGTGAACTGGGTGGCGTCGGGGCTGGCGGCGAGATCCTCGACGGCCAAGACCTGGACGACCCGCGGCCCGTGCGGTGACCGGTCGAGATGCACCACGACGTCGATGGATTCGCTGACCAAGCTGTTGAGCGCCGACATCGGCAGCTCCGAGGAAGTATCGGCGAGCTGGCAGATGAACCGCAGGCGGGTGAGGGCCTGGCGAGCCGAGGCCGAATGGATCGTGGTGAACCCTTGAACACCCGACGACAACGTGAGCAGTAGCGGCAAGGCCTCGCGATCGCGAACTTCGCCGACGATCGCTACGTCGGGTGCCATGCGCAAGAAGCCGGCGACGAGGCGGCGTAGGTCGACGGGGGGCCGGTCGGTGCGCGCGGCTCGGGTCTGCATGCTGGCGACGTTGGGGAGCGGAACGTCGACTTCGAACACTTCTTCGGCGACGACGACGCGGAGGCGAGGGTCGAGCTCGGCGGCGCACGTAGAGAGGAGGGTGGTCTTGCCGGAGCCGGGGACTCCGGAGAACAGGATCGTGGCTCGCGCGTGCACACATGCCTGTAGCAAGCCGGCGACAGGGCCGGTGAGCATGCCGGACGTGACCAACTCGTCGAGGTCCTTGAACACCACGCCGGTGAACTTGCGGATGTTGACCATGACGTGGCCGCCGCGGGCGACGTCGCCGTGGACGATGTGGAGGCGGGCCCCGTCATCGAGTTGGGCGTCTTGGAGGCCTTCGCTGGGGTCGAGTTTGCGATGTGAGGTGCTGGAGTCGTCGAGGATCTTGGTGAGGGTCCGAAGCACGTGTTCGTCGTCGTGGAAGACCTCGTCGTGGTAACCGCTCGGTCCGCGGTGACGTTTGACGAAGATGCTGTCGGGAGCGTTCACCATGATTTCCCAGACGTCGTCGTCCGCGAGTAGGGGGCCGAGGGGACCGGCGCCGGCGAGGTTGCGCCAGGCTCGCTCGGCGAGGCGCGGTGGGTCGTTCAGGGGTACGGGGCGGAGGCCGCGGCGGTGGTCGGCCTGCCAGCGGCCGATCTCGTCGTCGATCAGTTCGCGGAGGCGTCGGTCCGATTCGTCGTCGGTCAGGTCGAGCGCGATCACGTTGGCCCGGGCCTGGACCGCCCGTTCGATCTCGAGCAGCGGCGAGAGGGAACCGTCAGGGTGCGTCGCGACGGTCACGGTACGTGGACCGCCGGGTAGACGTGGGGCAGATCAGAAAGCGGTAGAAAAGCTGGGTACATAAGTAGACTGCATGAAATATCATGGTGTGCACGGTGATGTCAATGGGCCGACCGGTGTCTTTCGGCCCGGCTGCCAGCGCACCTCAACGAGCAACGGGGGATTTCCCTGCGCCGTCAGGCGGTGCCCTCGGCGATGCGCCAATGGCCGAGCGAGCCGGCGGCGACGGGTACCGGGACCTCGACTCGGGGTGCTCGCGATGGCGCGGTCGACGCCAACCAGGCGGTCACGCCTCGAGTCGCTGGCGCCACCAGGGCATCGGGCAGTCGGGCGCCGTCACGGATGAGCTCGTCGAGGCTGCGCCGGTCGGGTAGGAACAACGGTGGTGCCACCCGGGTGCTCGGGCCGAGCAGGTCGGCGAGGGCCCGGCTGAGCGACGCTCGCTGCCGGGGCGATCGAGGCGCCCGGTTGATAACCGGGAAAACGCGCTCTGCCGCCACCCCGAAGTCGATCAACTCGGCGATCAACCGCACGAGGGTGTGGAGCCCGGCGCAACCGCCGAGGCCGACGACGATCACCAGGTCGGATCGGGCGATCGCAGTCCGGGCAAGCAGGTTGCGCTCCTCGACGTCGACCGATCCGGTCTCGGGTTCGCCCTCGACGTCGGGGTCCACATCGGCCACGACTAGGCGGTAGTTGGAGAGCAGGTTGTCGAGCGCAGCGTCGAGCGCGCGGGGCCGCAGCGCGGTCCAATCCCGGTGGCGGCGCAGCCCGAGCAGCAGGTGGTAGCCGCGGTCATCGACCGCGTGCACGAGCCGGCGGAGCTCGTCGGGTGCCGGCGATCCGTGGCGGTGCGCTTCGACCAGCTCCTGCACGCCCGGAATCACGTCGGGCGAATCGTGCATCATGGCTTGCGTGGACCGCAGCGCCAGATCGGCGAGTAGGACCAGGCCCTGTTCGCGTGGGTCGTCGCCGCGGCCTTGGGCCACCGCCATGGCGACCGTCGACCGGCCGGCGCCGGGCGCCCCCGTGACGGCCACGAGGCGCCCCCGCCACCCGTCGGGCCGGCGGGGTACGCTCGGGTCGGGCAAGGCGGCGATGTCGACCCGATCTATGGGGCGGGCGAGCGATCGCAGCGCGGTCATCAGCTCGTCGGGGTCGAAGTCTTCGGCGAGCACAGCACCGGCTCCGATCCCCTCCCAGTCCCGGGTCCGGGCGCCACCCTCGACGACCACTACGACGCATCCGCTGGTCCGGGCGGTGTCGAGCAGGTCTCGGTCGACGCGAGGCAGGCCGGCGTCGACGATGAGAGCGCTGTACGGCCGGCCGCCGGCGAGGCGGGCCCGCACCTCGTCGCCGCTCACGCAGCGCACGTAGTCGATCGGCAGGGCCGCCGAGGTGGCGCGCCGGCTGAGCTCGCTCGACCACGCCGAGCGAGGGTGGGCCAATGCGAGCACCACGAATCGGCTGGTGCTCACCCGCCGACCTCCCGGTTGTCGACGACCTCGACCGCGTCCGGTGCGGCGAGGGGGTCGGGGCTCGAGGCGTCGAGGAGCGAGGTCGCGGGGGTGAACGATCCGGCGGACCCGGTGGTGCGCACTACGGTCACCTCGGCGCTGTGCGCGGCGCGGGTTACGGCCAGGATCGATTCAGGCGAGTCGACCGAGATCGTGAGCCGGGCCTCGTCTCCGCTGAGCGCCCCGTCGTCGGTGGTGTAGGCGACGACGGTTGCCTGGCCGACGGTGACGACGGTCGTGGCCTCGGCGCCGGAGCCGGTCGTCGCCAGCACGGCCACCGTCTCGCCCGGTGCGAGACGCGGTGGCGCATGGCGCACATCGACGGGCAAGGTCACCTGAAGACCGTGCTCGCCGTCGGTCGAAGCGACGAGCGATTGGGCCTGGATCAGCTCACCGGGGCCGATTGGGCCGAGTGTGACCTGGCCCATGACGGCGGTGACGTCGGTGTATGACGCTTCGACGAGGCTGGCCGGAAGGTCGGCGGCGACCAAGGCCAGGTCGGAGGTGTCGAGGACCTCGCCGACCGATAGCGGTCGAGCGGCGACGACGTAGGTCGTGGCCGGGCCAGGGTCAGCAGGGCGCGCGGCCAGGTACGCGGCGAGCGCGGCGCTCGTCACGAGGAGAGCGCCGAGGACCGCGCGCCCCGAGGGCAGCGTGGCGCGCCGAGAGATTCTCGGACTGTCCGCCGGCCGCAGGGACGAGAACCCGTCGGTGTCTTTGACTACTTCCGAAGGCTTGAAAGAAAGTTTCGATGTCATCCACACATTGTCTACCCAGAAACCACGACGTGCATCAAGAGTCAGCTACACTTTTTTCCATGGCAAACCCGATGGAGTGGATGAGCACGGCGGAGGCGGCGAAGCACCTGGGGATCACCCCGCGCACCCTCTACCGATTCATCGACGAGGGTCAGCTTCCGGCCTACCGGTTCGGACGCGTGATCCGGCTGAAGCGCAACGAGGTCGACGTCTTCGTCGAATCGTGTCGCATCGAGCCGGGAACCCTCGAGCACCTGTATCCCGAGACGGTCGCACACCGCGAGAGCTGAGCACCGTCGCGGCGTCTGGCCGTGACCCGGTGGTGAGACACCGGGTACACCGGCGCGCGCGCCACGCCGAACCAGCGCCTTAGAGGGCGAGCCGATAGGCGAGCCCTCCAATGTGACAGTGGCATTTGTCGCCTGCGCCAGCCGGCGAGCGAGACCGATCGGACCTCGAGCACTCACCTATTGGCGCGGGTTCTTAATTTCTCGGCCTCTCAGCCGAGCAACGCCACGTGGGCCAGTCGCTCGAGCGGGACCCACGCCGTCGCCGGCGGACGGCCCGAGCGGTGGGTGACGATTCGCAGCGCATCTCGTCCGACGCCGCGTAGCTCGCCGGTAACCGCGAGCCCACCGACAGGTACCGCCCGTACCCGGGGTCGATCATCGGCCAGCACGGTGCACACGATGTGGAGATCCGCGGTCGTGGCCACCGCGCGACTGTCCGTGGCGACGGACCCCTCGGCGGTGATGGCGGCCACGGCGGCGAGCGAGACGACTACCGTGTGGCTCGCGCCGGCCAGCACCACCACATCTGAGCCGACCACGACGACGCGCCCGCGATGCTCGGCGCCGCTGGTGTCGCCCAGCATCACGGGAGCGCCGCTCTCACCCAGGTCGACGAGGACGTCGAGCAGCGACGCGTCCTCCTCGGCCTGATGACGCAGGTTGGCGATGCGGCGTCGCTCGTCGGCCCGCTCGTCGGCGGCGGCTTCGGCCAACCATGCGTCGAGATGGGCGAGCAGGTCGGGCCGCGACGCCCCTCGCAGCACTCCTCGATCGGGCCCGCCGGCCTGGTGGATCGCCACGCCGACAAGAGTACGAGCGGCCCGGAAGTCCTGAATGGGCCCGACGGCCCTCGTCGGCCCGGTAGCCTTGGGGTGCTGATGCTCGATGCCCGCGTAACCGTTCACGTCTCCGGTAACCATCTGATGAGCGCGCTCGTCGGTGAGCAGGATCGCCACCTCCGCCAGGTCGAATCGGCGTTCCCCGACACGTCGATCCACGTGCGGGGCAACGTGATCACGTGCGAAGGCGACGATGCGGCCCGCGTGGGATCGTTGTTCGAGGAGCTCGTCGCCGTCATCGAGGCGGGCCAGCCGATCGAAACGGCCACGATAGAGCGGAGCATCGACATGATCCGCGCCGACGAGCGGCCGTCGCAGGTCCTCGGGGTCGAGGTCTTGAAGGTCGGTGGTCGCACGGTGCGACCCAAGTCGGCCGGTCAGAAGCGCTACGTCGAAGCGATGCAGGCCCACACCATCACCTTCGGGCTCGGCCCCGCCGGCACGGGCAAGAGCTGGCTGGCGGTCGCCATGGCGGTCGATGCGTTGTTGCGGCGCGAGGTCGACCGGATCATCCTGACCCGCCCGGCCGTCGAAGCCGGCGAGCGGCTCGGTTTCCTCCCCGGGGACCTGATGGCCAAGATCGACCCGTACCTACGTCCGCTGTATGACGCCCTGAACGACATGCTCGACGCCGAGACGGTGGCCAAGCTCGTCGAGAAAGGTGCCGTCGAGGTGGCGCCCCTCGCGTTCATGCGCGGCCGCACGCTCAACCGCAGCTTCATCATTCTCGACGAAGCCCAGAACACCTCTCCCGAGCAGATGAAGATGTTCCTGACCCGGATCGGCTTCGGTTCCAAGGCGGTGGTCACCGGCGACATGTCCCAGGTCGACGTGCCGGGGGGCCGCAACGGTCTCGTGGGGCTCGAGGCCGTGCTCGGGGTCATCGACGGGCTGGTGTTCGTCCACCTCGGCAAGCGCGACGTGGTTCGCCACCGGATCGTGCAAGACATCGTCGAGGCCTACGAGCGGGCCGACTCGGTCACCGGTCGATCGACGGCGGCCGAGCGTCGGGCCCGACCCGCCCCCCGCTCGGGCCGGCGATGAGCGAAGCGCAGCGAGCGAGTGCGGCCGTGGGAGCGAAGCGACCCGGGTGCCGATGGGGTCTGTGGGCGCGTAGCCCCCAGCAACAATGATGAGCGAAGCGCAGCGAGCGAGTGCGGCCGTGGGAGCGAAGCGACCCGGGTGCCGATGGGGTCTGGGGGCGCGTAGCCCCCAGCAACAATGATGAGCGACCCCGCCCCGCCGACCGGAACCGCCGTCAGGGCCGACGTGGCGGTCGTGGTCGGATTCGACGGTCTCGATGACGCCGACGAGGTGGAGGGCGTTCCCACCGCCGACCTGCAGTCTCTCGCCGCGGCCGTGCTCGGGGCGGAAGGGGTCGACGGTCCCGCCGAGATGGGTCTGGTGTTCGCCGGCCCCGACGAGATCGCCGAGCTCAACCGCGAGTTCCGGTCCACCCCGCATCCCACCGACGTGCTGTCCTTCCCGATCGACGCCGAAGATCGAGCCGCCGAGGCCGTCACCCCGACTGGGCCCACGCGGCCCGACGGGATGATCCGGTTGGTCGGCGACGTCGTCGTGTGCCCGTCGGTGGCTGCCGTCAACGCCCCCGACCACGCCGGCTCGGTGCAAGCCGAGCTCGAGCTGCTCGTCGTTCACGGCACCTTGCACCTGCTCGGCTGGGATCACGCGGACGATGCCGAGGCCATGGCGATGCAGTCCCGCGAGCGCGAGCTGCTCCTCGCCCACGCTGCCCGCACCGGCGGCCCCGCGCCCGACCCGCAGACCTGGCCCGACTTGACGTGAGCGACAACCTTGGTTTGGCCGTCGTTGTCGTGGTGCTGCTTTCCGTGCTCGCCGCCTTGCTCGCAGTCGCTGAGACCGCGCTCACCCACGTCAGCCGGGCCCGGGCCGAGGCGCTCCGCGAGGATGGCGCTCGCGGCGCGACGACCCTCGTGTGGCTTCTCGGTCGGCGAGGCCGGGCCCTCAACCCCGTGCTGTTCGCCATTCTCGCTTGCCATCTCGGAGCGGCGATCGTCGTCGGCGTCGTCGTGCGGGAGCGTTTCGGCGGCGAGTGGGTCCCGGTGTCGCTCGTCGGGTTGCTGGTGTTGTTGTTCGTGTTCACCGAGTCGCTCCCGAAGGCCGTGGCGCTCGAGCGCCCCGATCGAGCGGCGCTGCTGGTCGCCCCGGTCGTCGCCGCGCTGGTCGGGTTCGCGCCCCTGCGCTGGATGAGCGACGGCCTGGCGCGGCTGGCCACCGGGATCGTCGGCCGCGGTGGTGCCGTGTCGGGCGACGCCGGTCTCACCGAGGAGGAGCTGGTCGCGTTCGCGTCGCATGCCGCGGAGGCGGAGATCATCGACGACACCGAGCGGGAGATGATCGAGTCGGTGCTCGAACTGGCCGACACCGTGGTCCGCGAGGTCATGACCCCGCGACCCGACATGGTCACCGTCGACGCGGACACGTCAGTTACCGCAGCCCTCGACGTGGCGAGCGAGCGCGGACTCACCCGACTCCCGGTGATCGGGCACGACGTCGATGACGTGGTAGGGGTGGTCCACGCCAAAGATCTGGTGCGCGTCGAGCGCACCGGCGGAGGCGCGGGACCGCTGACCGCGTTGATCCGGCCGCCCCGTTGTGTTCCGGAGACCAAGCGGGCCGACGCGCTGATGCGCGAGATGCAGGCCGAACGGTTCCATCTGGCGATCGTGGTCGATGAGTACGGCGGGACCGCAGGCCTGGTCACGCTCGAGGACCTCGTCGAGGAGCTGGTCGGCGAGATCATCGACGAGTTCGATCGCGACGAACCTGAGGTGGTGACCTTGTTCGGCGGGGCGATCCGGGTGCATGGCCGCATGCCCGTGTACGAGGTCAACGAGCTGCTCGGCGTCGAGTTGCCCGAGGACGGCTGGGACACCATCGGCGGACTCATCTTCAACACCCTCGGCCACATGCCCACGGTTGGTGAGTGCCTCGATGTTGGCGGCGTTCGCATGCGGGTCGAGCACCTCGAAGGCCGCCGCATCACCCGGGTGCGTCTCGACCTTCTCACCGCCGCCGCCGACGCCGAGCGGCCCTGACGTGGCTACGACACGATCGGGATTCGTGACGCTCGTCGGGAGGCCCAACGCCGGCAAGTCGACGCTGCTCAACGCCCTCGTCGGACGCCACGTGAGCATCGTGTCGAACAAGCCTCAGACCACTCGCTTCCCGATTCGGGGAGTGCTCAACCGGCCCGGCGTCCAGGCCGTGCTCGTCGACACGCCGGGCATTCACAAGCCGCGGACCAAGATGGGGGAGCGGCTCAACTCGTTGGCCCACTCGGCCCTCGATGTCGATGTGGTGTGCCTGGTGATCGACGTGACCTCGCCGATCGGTCGGGGCGACGCCATGATCGCCGATCGGCTCGACCCGGCGACGACGGTGCTGGCGCTAAACAAGATCGACCGGGCCCGCGCCGACCAGATCGCCGAGCAACTGGTGCGCGCCAGCGAATGGAACTTCGCCGCTTACGTCCCGGTATCGGCCCGGCGCCGGGACGGCCTACCGATCCTCGTCGATGAGCTGCTGCGCCCGCTGCCCGAGGGTCCCGAGTACTTCCCGCCCGGCCAGGTGAGCGACCTGTCCGAGTCGGTGCGGGTTGCCGAACTGGTGCGGGAGCAGTTACTGCGCGTGACGCGCGACGAGCTCCCGCATTCGATCTTCACTCGAGTCGTCGAGTGGGACTGGCCGCGGATCAAAGTCGAGATCGTGGTCGAGCGCGAGTCGCAAAAGGGCATGGTCATCGGCGCGGGTGGCTCGGTCCTGAAGTCGGTCGGCACCGAGGCCCGCAAGCAGCTACCCGAAGGTACGTTCCTCGAGCTGAAGGTTCGGGTCGACCGTGACTGGCAGCGGCGCCCCGACGCCATCGAGCGCCTGTTCGCCGACCCCGACTAGCAAGACGCCGGGGCGCGCGCGAATCGAGGTTCGAGGGGTCAGTCGCGCTGGGAGCGCAGGGAGCGGAGGTACTCGAGGACTTCGTCGCGGTCCTTGGTGCGCCGCATCGGGGGCAGGGCGGAGATGATCGCCCACCGGTAGCTCTTGCTGGTCGCCAGCCGCCGGTCGAGGACCGCGACCACGCCGCGGTCGTGGGCAGTTCGAATCAGTCTCCCGGCGCCCTGGGCGAGCATGGTGGCGGCCCGGGGCAAGTCGATCTCGCGAAAGGCCGCGGTTCCCGCTCGGTCGCGGCGGGCTTGGATCAGCGGGTCGTCGGGGCGCGGGAACGGGATGCGATCGATGACCACGAGCGACAGCGTCTCACCGGGCACGTCGATGCCCTGCCAGAAACCCATGGTGGCGAACAGCGACGACGCCTCGTCGGCGGTGAAACGCTCGAGCAGCTTGGCCTTGGGCAGATCGTCCTGCACCAGCACCGGCCACGGCAGCCGGCCCTTGAGGTGCTCGGCGGCATCGCGGAGGGCGCGGTAGCTCGTGAACAGCGCGAGCGTCCGGCCTCCAGCGGCGACGATCAGGCGCTCCAGCTCGTCGTTCACCGCCGCCGAATAGCCCGGATCACGCGGGTCGGGAAGATCGGTCGGGCAGTACAGGACCGACTGGGTTTCGTAGTCGAACGGGCTGCCGACATCGAGGGTCTCGAAGGACCCGGCGCCGAGCCCGATGCGACCGGGCAGATTCATCGGGAGGGTGGCCGAGGTGAGGATCGCCGTTCGTTCGGGCCAAAGCGCGACGGCGAGTAACTCGTCCACGGCGAGCGGTGCCAACCGCAATGTCGGTTGTCCCTCGTGCCCCTCGACCCAGACCACCTCGCCGTCGTCGCGACCGATCGCTGCTTGGAGGTCGTCGAGGAGCGCCACGGCGGCCTGGACCGCGCGGAGCTTTCGGGCGGTGGCGTCGCCGACCGTCGAGTCGGGCAGCTTCATCAGGGCGTTGTGCAGTCGCTCCACCCGGCTGCGCGCCAGCTCGAGCGTGCGGTCGACGTCAGTGTCGGGGGCGGTGATCCGCTGGCCACGGCGCCCGGCAAGCGTGCTGGCCAGGTCGTCGGCAGCATCGTCGACCCGGCTCGCCAGGTCGGACTCGGCCAGGATCGATCGGGCGGCCCGGGTGAGCGCCCGCAGCCGACCGGCCGTGATCTCGAATCCCGCTGCGGCGGCGACGATGTCTTCGAGTTGGTGCGCCTCGTCGATGATGACCACATCGTGCTCGGGCAGGATTGCGCCCCCGCTCGCCACGTCGATGCCATACAGGTGGAGGTTGACGACGCAGATCTGAGCTTCGGCCGCCGCGTCGCGAGCCCGCTCGGCGAAACACGTGCTGCCTTGCGGGCAGCGAGCCCGTCCTGGGCACTCTCGGGGACCGACACTCACCGCCGACCAGGTGGCCGCGCTGGGCTCGATCGGAAGCTCGGCTCGATCGCCGGTCTCGGTGTCGTCCGCCCATTCGACGATGGCGGCCAGCTGGTCGGGATCGGCCCGTTCGTCGACCCCGGCGAGCGCTTGCTGGGCCGCCCCCGACAGCTCGTGGAGCCGCTGGCGGCACACGTAGTTCGACCGCCCCTTCAGCACCGCAAAACTCACATCGACATCCAGCGCTTCGGCGAGGAACGGCAGGTCCTTCCCGGCGAGTTGGTCCTGAAGGGCCTTGGTGGCCGTGGCCACGATCACCCGTTGACCCGATAGCACGGCGGGAACGAGGTAGGCGAGCGATTTGCCGGTACCGGTGCCGGCCCGCACGATGAGGTGCCGGCCGGCCTCGATCGCCGCGGCGACGGCCCGGGCCATGTCCATCTGGCCGACGCGAACCTCACCGCCGCCCGGCAGAGCGGCCACCGCCGCTCTCACGGTGTCGCGGGTCTGGTCCGCCAGGGGCTCGGTCACCCGGGCAGGATACGCAACGGTGCTGCTCGCTCGTGGGTCGTTCAGACGACGTCGAGCACCACGAGCCCCGTCACCACGATTGCCGCGAGGAGGGCGATCAGGATGACGAGACCGGCGATGCGGATCAGGGGGGAGCGGGCGCGACGAGACGTGCCTCGCAGCCGACGCATCTCGTCGGCCCAATCGTCTCTCCCGTTGATGGCCGCGAACGCTACCAGCGCGCTGGTTCAGAACCCGCTACGGATCGGGCGCCGGCGCCCGTCGCCGACGCGATCGCACGGCCACGGTAGTTTTCGGCCGTGAGGGAAGCGAAGCGACCGAGAGGCGCAGCCGAGGAAGCGCCAGCTTCCTGGCTGCCGATGGGGTCTGGGGGCGCAGCCCCCAGCGATAGCTCGGTGAGGGAAGCGAAGCGCCAGCCGAGGGCGGCATGATTCCGGCCGAGCTCGATCTGAACCGCGTGCCGCGCCACATCGGCTGCGTGATGGACGGCAACGGGCGGTGGGCGACCCAGCGCGGCCTCACCCGGACCGAGGGCCACAAGCAGGGCGAGGTGGCCCTGTTCGACGCTGTCGAAGGAGCGCTCGAGATCGGCGTGCGGTGGCTGACCGTCTACGCCTTCTCGACCGAGAATTGGCGGCGCCCGATCGACGAGGTCCGGTTCCTCGTCAACTTCAATGAGGACATCTTGCTGCGCCGCCGCGACGAGTTGCACGAGCGCGACGTGAGGATCCGGTTCATCGGCCGTCGCAATTGGCGGGTGCCGCGGCGCATCATCCGCACCATGGACGACACGGCGGCGCTCACCCGGAACAACCGGCGCATGACCCTCACGATCGCGTTCAACTACGGGGGCCGGGCCGAGATCGTCGATGCCGTCCGGTCCCTCGTCGCCTCGGGTGCCAAGGCCGACGACATCGACGAGCGATCCATCGCCCGGCATCTGTACGACCGCGAGATGCCCGACCCCGATCTGGTCATCCGCACGTCGGGCGAGTACCGGATATCGAACTTCTTGCTTTGGGAGCTGGCCTACAGCGAGCTGTTGTTCACCGACACCTTGTGGCCCGACTTCCGTCGCGAGCACCTCTGGGACTGCGTGCTCGAGTATCAGCGCCGGACCCGGCGGTTCGGCGGCGCCGGATGACCAGCTCATGAGCCGGCCGGCCGACGCCCGGGTGTATCGCGAACGGGCGGTCGTGTTGCGCACGTGGAAGCTCGGTGAGGCCGACCGGATCTGCTCGCTGTTCACCGAGGGGCGGGGCAAGGTGCGCGCCGTCGCCAAGGGCGTGCGCAAGACCCGCAGCAAGTTCGGCGGCCGGCTCGAGCCCACGAGTCACGTCGCACTTCAGCTGTACCACGGTCGTGGCGAGCTCGACGTGGTAACCCAAGCCGACACCATCGACCGGTTCGTCGACCTGCGCGGCGAGCTCGACCGGTTCGCGCGGGCGTCGTCGCTGCTCGAAGCGGTCGACCAACTCACCCCCGACGGCCACGCCGATCCGGGCTTGTACCGGATGCTCGTCGGCGCCTTGGGGACCCTCGACAAGAGTGGTGCGCCGCTCGTGACCGCCGGCTTCTTCCTCAAGCTGCTCGCCCAGGAGGGCGTGGCACCGGTCGTCGATGCCTGCGTGTCGTGCCAGTCGACCGGCGAGCTGGTGGCCATCGACTTGGACGAGGGCGGATTGCTGTGCCGGGAGTGCCGGCGGGGTCGGCCGGTGTCGGCCGGCGCGGTGGCGCTGCTTCAGGACCTGCTCGGCGGGCGCCTCAAGGTCGCGCTCGCGCGCCCTATCGACGTGGCGACCTGGGAGGTGGACCAGCTGGCGACTCTGGCCATGGAGCGCCACACCGAACGGCGGTTGCGGTCGATGGCCGTCCTCGAACAGAAGGCGTGAGCCCCGGCGGCAGCCGCGGTCGAGATCCTCGGATCGAGACCGCCAGAGTCATTGCGAGATGGGGACCCAGGACTTGGACACGTCGTTCCATTCCATCCAGGCGCTGAGCTCGGGGTCCCACTGGATGTAGGTGTTGCGGGCGTCGTCCCACACCGGCGTGTTGACGCCGGGCGGGGGGGCGTCGGGCGGGGGGGCG
The DNA here is from genome assembly GCA_964390555.1 of uncultured Acidimicrobiales bacterium. Lineage (GTDB taxonomy): Bacteria > Actinomycetota > Acidimicrobiia > Acidimicrobiales > SHLQ01 > CAVTWS01. The sequence continues at coordinate 12,975 of CAYMJU010000197.1, forward strand.
TCGGGGGCGGCTGGAGGCGGCTCGGCCGCGGGCGGCGGGGAGGGTTGTGGTGCGGCGGAACCGGGATCGGGCGGCGCCCACGGAGCCGGCGCCGCGCCCGGCACAGCCCACGCATCAGGTGCTGGCGTCGAGGGCGGAGCCCACGCATCGGGTGCGGGCGTCGACGGGGTACCGGGCGGCGACCATGCCCCGGGGGTCGGCGGCGGTGGTGCGGCGCCGGGCGGCGACCATGCCCCTGGGGTTGCCTGCGTACCGGGCGGCGACCATGCCCCTGCGGTCGGCGGTGGCGCGGCGCCGGCCGGTGACCACGATGGCGGCGGCGTGGTGCTCGCCCACGGCGTGGCACCGCCGAAGGAGACCGTGTTCGGTGGGTTACCCACGTGGGACTTGCCGACCACGAGCGTGCCGGCCGCCATGTCGCCCACCCGCCGATGGCGATCACTCGTCAGGCTCGTTATGAGCCCGACCAGGGCAAAGCAGATGCTGTCGGGGATGAACAACAAGATGAGCCGGAGCAGCTGACGTCCGAAACCGGCCTTGGCGAAGGTGTCGGCTCGCACGACCCGGATGCCCGTCAGCAACTTGCCCAGGCTTCCGCCGGTGATCGTCGGGAGGATCAGCAGATTGACGATGCCGAGTGCTGCGGGGAGACCGAAGGCGATTCCGGTGCCGTCTTCGAACACATAGGCGACTTCGCCGCTGGAAAAGCACGCGCCGCTGTTCTCGTCGATGAACGCGTCGCAGAACTCCGATGCGGCGTCGGCGTCGCCGAAGTCGAGGCCCTCGGCCTGTGTGGCGAACAGTGCGACGAAAGCGCCGGCAATGAGAAGCCAGTCGATGATGTACGCACTGAATCGGCGACCCATCACGCCGGTCGGGTCAGAGGGAGCCACGTAGGTCGTCATGGCTCTGTTGTAGTCGATCACGGCTCCCGGCGCTCGGACCCCCCGATAGCCTTGCCGCCCATGGCCGAGACGCAACCCGACCTGTTCGACAAGATCGTCAACCTGTCCAAGCGACGGGGATTCGTCTTCCAGTCGGCCGAGATCTACGGCGGTTTCCGGTCCACCTACGACTACGGGCCCCTCGGCGTGTTGCTGCTCCGCAACGTCAAGGACCAGTGGTGGCGTTCGATGGTGCAGATGCGCGACGACGTGGTCGGGCTCGACGCGTCGATCCTGTCGCCTCCGGCGGTGTGGGAGGCGTCGGGCCACCTGAAGAACTTCACCGATCCCCTCGTCGATTGCCTGAAGTGCAACACGCGGCACCGGCTCGACAAGCTCGACGATCCGAACACGTGCCCGGATTGCGGCGCGGCCGGCAGCTTCACCGAGGCTCGCCAGTTCAACCTCATGTTCAAGACCCACGCCGGTCCCCTCGTCGACACCGCGGCCGAGGTCTACCTGCGGCCCGAGACCGCCCAGGGGATGTTCATCAACTTCCTCAACGTGCTCAACACCACCCGGAAGAAGCCGCCGTTCGGCATCGCGCAGGTCGGCAAGTCCTTCCGCAACGAGATCACGCCCGGCAACTTCGTCTTCCGCACCCGCGAGTTCGAGCAGATGGAGATGGAGTACTTCGTACCGCCCGACGAGGGCGCGCAGTGGTACGAGTACTGGTGCGAGGAGCGCCGGAACTGGTACCTCGACCTCGGCATGCCGGCGGACAAGCTGCGGTTGCGAGCCCACGATGCCGACGAGCTGTCGCACTACTCCGCGGGCACGAGCGACGTCGAGTTCTTGTTCCCCTGGGGGTGGGACGAGCTCGAGGGCATCGCCAACCGCACGAACTTCGACCTCACCCAGCACGGCAACCACTCGGGCGAGCGCATCGACTACTTCGACCAGGAAGCCAACGAGCGGTACGTGCCCCACGTGATCGAACCGGCGGCCGGAGCCACCCGCACCGCGTTCGCCTTCTTGATCGCGGCGTATGCCGAGGAGGAGGTCCGCGGCGAGACCCGGACCGTGCTTCGGCTCGACGCTCGTCTAGCGCCCTACAAGGTGGCCGTGTTGCCGTTGTCGAAGAACGACCAGCTCGTGCCGACGGCTCGCGAGGTGTACGACCTGGTGAAGCCCCGCTTCATGACCGACTACGACCAGACCCAAGCGATCGGGCGCCGGTACCGCCGCCAGGACGAGGTCGGCACGCCGTATTGCGTCACCGTCGACTTCGAGACCATGGAGGACCGCGCCGTCACCGTGCGCGAGCGCGACTCGATGAACCAGGAGCGAGTCTCGATCGACCGTTTGGTCAGCTACCTGAGCGAGCGACTCGCACCCTGACCCGGCGATGACCCCGCGTGCGGGTCGGCGGATCGCCACGCGATCGAGGCAAGCGTGGCCAGGCCGGCGAGGCTGACGGCGAGTGACCAGCCCGCGATCGGGCGCCCGTCGTGGGGCGGGGCCGAAGCCGAATCAGCGGATACGCCGACGAGCCAGAGCCCGGCGAACACCGCTAGATGGACGCCGACGCCTACACGCACGACGGCCGGACTCGTGAATCGCTCGAGCAGGGCCATCGTGAGCAGTGCGAAGACCACAAGGAAGGTGGCGTAGGGCCCGTGGTGCATGAAAGCGCCGGCCGGCCCGACATCGCCGTACTGCACGACGATCCACCCGAGCATCGACGCCGACACGTATCCGAACAGGGGTGGTCGCTGAGTCCGGTGCAACCACAGCGCGCCGACGACCAGAAGACCGAGGGCCGGAAGCAGGGTCGTGAGCTGGGCGACCCGTACCTGCTCGACGGCACCAGAATCCCAGCCCGGGGTGAAAAACCAGCCTCGCCACCAGTCGGGGCCGATCGCTTGTAGGCGAATGTTGTCGGCCTTGTTCACGAGCACCTCGACCGGTGACAAGTTGCCGTAGGTGTGACGAAGCGCGCCGGCGAAGGTGAATCGCTCCTCGACGTCGATCACGCCAGCCAGGTGCCACTTGAGCAGCGCGTCGCCGGGTGGATCGGCCAGCCGTTGATAGGCGAACCACGGAGCCATCACCGCCGCCCCCGCGGCGATCCCGGATCCTATCCATCGTGACGTGAGCACCGCTCGACGGTGCGTCCACAACAGCGGGACCAGCCCGAAGGTGGCGTACATCGCGCCCGCGTGGGCCAGCAGGCCGAGCCCGGTTGCGCCCGCAGCGACGGCGGCGCCCACCCGGTCGGGCGGTGGTCGTTCGATGAGCACCGCTAGCGCGAGGAGCGGGAAGGCCGCGGCCAGCAGCTTGGGCCACACGAACACCGTGCTCACGAACGTGAAGCCGGTGAACGCGGTCACGACGATGGTGAGGATCGCGATGCGCCGGTCGACGCCGAGCGCTGAGAGCAGCGCCCACACACCGAGAACCCACAAGCCCTGGAGCGCGGTGCCGGCGAGCTGGTAGCCGATCGTCCGGTCTCCGGCCAGCGGTGCGGCGATCAGGAACCAGCCGGCCTGGAGCGGCGGCCGGTCGCTCGACCGCCAGCCCGAGTACAGGCGGGGTTCGAGATCCTCGCCCTCGTAGAGCTTGTCGGCGAGGATCTCGGGCAGCAGGTTGTCATCGCCGTTCCAATACCGAGCAGTGACCGTGGCGGCGCCGGCGTCGATGCCGCCACGATCGAACGCGAACCCCGTCGCGGTCACGATCAGCACGACCAGAAGCGCGACTGGTGTGATCATCGGCCTGATGAGCCGGGTGGCCGCCGAGCCCCACGTCGCCAGTGCGAGTGTCGAGGCCGCAAGGACGCCGATCGACCACGCTTTGCCCGCATCCGGATCCAGGTACCAGGCGAAGAAGGCGGCGAAGCCGACGAGACCGCTGCCGACAACCAAACCCGCCGTCGCGACAACCGGGCCGAGTTCGGCGGTCCGGCGACGGGTGAGCGCGGCGACGATCGCGACGCCGGGGACCAGCAACACGACGGTCGCGCCGACCAACCCGAGCACCGCGCCCGTCGCGCTTACTGCGCCGCCCCGTCCGGCCATCCGGCAGCCGGCGGCGAACGCGGCGATACCGCCCAAGGCGATCGTCGGCGGTAACCGGCTCGGGTTCACGGCCCCCCGCCGGGCGGGATGCAACCGGGATGCGCCGGGCGGGGCATCGTCAGATCAAACCCTCGTCGAGCGCTTCGAGGATCCAGGGGATGACGATGTCGAGCGACTCGTCGATGCTGGTGCGGCACTCGAAGCCCAAGACGTCGCGGGCCTTGTCGATCGACGGTACGCGGCGCTGGACGTCGTGATCGAACGGCTCGTCGCTGACCCAGCGGAACGGCGCGTCGCCGTTGATGCGTCGCCAGATCTTCTGGGCCAGTTCCAGCACCGTGGTCGACTCGGCACAGGCCAGGTTGAAGTCGTCGTTGTGCGCCGCCGGATGGAACATGGCGGTCACGATGCCCTCGGCGAGGTCGGCGCCGTAGGTGTAGTGGCGGATCTGGTTGCCGTCGCCGAGAAGGTGCAATGGGTTCTGGCCCCGGGCGATCTTCTGCACCAGGTCGGGCACGACATGGCTCATGGCCAAGGTGATGCTGCCGCTCGTGATCTTGCGGTCGGTCGCGGCTCGAACCTCGCCGATGCCGACGCAGTTGAACGGTCGGACGATCGTGTAGGGGAGCTCGTACTGGTCCCACGCGGCGCGGGCGAAGTACTCGACGGCGAGCTTCTGGAACCCATAGCTCGACTCCGGGGGTGGCACGGCATGCTCGTCGCCTTCGACCGACGGCCAGCGGTCGGTCGATTCGAACACCATCGACGAGGACAGGTAGGTGACCTTCTCGAGCGGCCCCTTGCCGTGCACCGCGATGGCGGCGTCGCAGGTGGCGGCGATGATCCGTTCGTTCGTCGCCAGCAGGTCGTACGCGAACTCGTGGAAGTAGCTGATGCCACCGATCATCGCGGCGCCCGCGACCACGTGGTCGCAGTCGGCCATCAGGTCGGTGAGCAAATCAACGTCACGAGCGTCGCCCTCGACGAACCGGTAGGCGTCGGCCTCGTCGAAGGATCGCACGACGCGCCCGTACTTCGAGAGGTTGTCGAGCCCCACGACCTCGTGGCCGCGCCCGAGCAGCTCGGCGACCACATAGCCGCCTATGAACCCGGATGAGCCGGTGACGAGGACCTTCACGAGAGTGCTCCCTTCGAGCGATCGAGGCGAGGCCCGAAGGCGTAGCGGAACCAGCGCAGGTAGTTGGGGAGCCATCGCACGAGCTGGAAGCGTGATTCGCCCTCTTGGCGGTCGAGCCAGATGGTGGGAACCTCGGCCACTGGTTGGCGGTGCCGGCGGGCTTTGGCCACGAGCTCGATCGCGATCTCGAACCCGCCCGTCGACTCGATGCCGACCGCGTCGACGAACGAGCGCCGGTACGCCTTGAACGAGTTGGTGGCGTCGCGGGTGCCGACCCGTGCGAACCAGAACAGCAGTCGACCGGCGGTGCGTGACATGAAGCCCTTGAGCCACGGCCCGCCGACCTGGGCGCCACCCGCGGTGTAGCGCGAGGCGGCCGCGATCGCGCACCCGCGCTCCACCAGGCGGACCAGGTCGTCGATGACGCTCGGATCGTCGCTGCCGTCGGCCATCGTCACGACCACGACGTCGGATCGCGCCGCCGCGATACCGGCGCGAATCGCGTAGGCCGGACCGCGCCCGAGCGTGTTGAGGTGCCCGCGCACCGACGGGTTGTCCTCGGCGAAACGCTCGACCACGGTGGCCGTCGAATCCCCAGGCGTGTCGTACACGACGAGGATCTCGTGGGGGAGCGAAACCACCTCGCCGATCCGGGTCAGGCACGCGACGACCGCTTCGCCTTCCTGGTACACCGGGATCACGATCGAAACCCGCGGTGTCATACGAGCACGCCCTGGCCCGTGATGTTCCAGATGTCGATGACGGGCTTGGTCGTCGACAGGTCGCGGTATCGGTGATGCGGGGCGCCTATCACGACGATGTCGGACTCCGCGAGCAGGGTGTCGAGGTCGACCAGGTCCGGGTCGGTGATCACATACGGATCGCTGGTGAGCACCCCCTGGCAGGTGAACGACAAGATCCGCTTGAGCTTGTAGCTGAGGCTCGACCGGGCGTCATCGGACTCACCCTTGAACGCCATGCCGCAGATGCCGACCGTCGCCGACGGGAGATCGAAACGTTGGGCCATCCGCTCGACGACGTACAGCGGCAAGCCTTCGTTGACCAACATGCCGGCGTTGCCGAGCGTGAAGCGGTTGGTGTTGAACGCCGCCAGCTGCATGGTGTCCTTGAACAGGCATGGCCCGGCCGCGAAACCCGCCGCCGGAAGGGTGGCGGCGCGTGGGTAGTCGTCGACGACGGCGGCCCGGATCCGTTCGTAGTCGAGCCCGTGCTCGTTGGCGATCATGAAGAACTGGTTGGCGATGGCGAAGGTGATGTAGCGGAACGAGTTGGTGAACAGTTTCGCCAATTCGGCTTCCTCGGGCGACAGCCGGATCAGGCGGTCGGCGAGCCGGCTGAACACCCCCGCGGCGCGGTCGTAGCCGCGGTCGGAACGAGCGCCGATGATCTGCGGGAGGCTGGTGAGCTCGTCGAGGGCCCGGCCTTCGGCGATGCGCTCGGGGCAGAACGCCACCTCGATGTCGAGGCCGAGGCCGGCCATCTGACGTTCTATCCACCCGGTCACTCCCGGGTACAGCGTCGAGCGGAGGATCAACACCTGACCGTCGCGAAGGTGCGGCGCGATGCCGGCCACGGCCTCGGGGACCGCCGCCAGATCAGGGTTGAGGTGGTCGTCGACCGGAGTGCCGACCACGACGATGACCGCGGCGGCGTCGGACACCACGGCGCGATCGGTGGTGATCTCGAGCCGATCCGTACGACGGACACGCGAGAGCGCCTCGACCAGGCCGGGCTCGTGGAACGGCGGATCGCCGGCGCTCACGCGATCGACAGCCGTGGCGTCGATGTCGTAGAGCGCGACCGAGGCCCCTCGGTCGGCGAGCACCACGCCGAGGGGTAGACCGACATGTCCACAACCGCCGACCACGACGACGTCACGAGTGAACAGCGGTCCTCCTCAGGGTGGCGAGCCGGGCATCGGACCGCCCGAGCCAGGGGAATATAGCCGAGACCGCGGCAGACACCCCGACCGCTTCTCGCCTCGGCCCGCGTCCGCAGGCATTGACTGAGTCAAACGTCTCGGCAAGGATGCTCCCATGACCGCAGGAGCCGCGACCGACCGCTACACGATCATCTCAGCCGATTGCCACGCCGGCGGTAACCACGCCCAGTACCGCGAGTACCTCGACCTGGCGTGGCGCGACGACTTCGATGCCTGGCGCGGCGGCTACCGGAACCCGTTCCGTGACCTCCAAGACGATGGGCGCACCCGGAACTGGGACAACGAGCGCCGCATCGCCGACATGAACGCCGAGGGCGTGGTGGCCGAGGTCGTGTTCCCGAACACGGTCCCGCCGTTCTTCCCGACCGGCCAGGTCGTGGCGCCGGCGCCGTCGGCCGACGATTACCCCCGCCGCCGGGCCGGACTCCAGGCCCACAACCGGTGGCTGGCCGACTTCGTCGCCGCCTTTCCCGACCGCCGCGCTGGGCTGGCCCAGGTCCTGCTCAACGATGTCGACGACGCCGTGGCCGACGTGCGCTGGGCCAAGGAGAACGGTCTGGCCGGGATCCTGCTCCCGGGAGTCTCGCCCGACACGCCGTGGATCGAGCCGCTCTTCTCGCCGGTCTACGACCCGCTGTGGGCTGTGTGCCAGGACCTCGGCATGCCGGTGACCCACCACAGCGGCGGCAGCGGCATCCCCAACTACCCGAAGCACCCGGTCACAACGCTGATCTTCGTGATGGAGACCCCCTTCTTCGCCAACCGGGCGTTGTGGCATCTGATGTTGTCGGGTGTGTTCGATCGGTTCCCGGGCCTCCAGTTCGTGATGACCGAGCAGGGCTGCGCCTGGGTGCCCGAGGTGCTGCGTCGGATGGACGGCTTCCACGCCCAGATGAAGGCAGGCCGCGTCGGCGAGCTCGGCGTGCCGGCCGAGGCGGTCCTGTCGATGAAACCTTCCGACATGTTCCGGCGCAACTGCTACATCGCGTCGAGCTTCCCGTCGCCTTCTGACGCCGCGGTGTTCCGCCAGATCGGGCTCGATCGGATGATGTGGGGAAGCGACTACCCGCACCACGAGGCGACATCCCCGTACAGCAAGGAATCGCTGCGCCGCACCTTCGTCGGCTGGTCTCGCGACGAGCTGCACCAGGTGCTCGCGGTCACGGCGGCCTCGGTCTACGGCTTCGACCTGCTCGCGTTGGGCCCGCTCGCCGCCGCCGTCGGCCCGACGGTCGCAGAGATCGCCGAGCCTCTCGATTCGATCCCTGCCGGTGCCACCAGCCCCTCGTTCTTCCGCGACTGATCGTGCCCCTCCCGACGTGTTCGTGCTGTCCCGGCTCACCTGCGAGTACATCGCCGATACCGCCGAGGAATTCCTGGCCCGCGCCCACAACTGACGGAGGTACTCCATGTTCGATTTGACTGGCCGGGTGGCGCTGGTGACCGGCGCCGGGCAAGGTGTGGGGGCTGGCATCGCCCGCCTCCTCGGCGTCCGCGGCGCCCACGTCGTCGTGAACGACATCCGCCCCGAGCGGGCTGGTGACACGGTCGCGGCGATCACGGCGTCGGGGGGACGGGCCTCGGTGTCGGCCTTCGACGTGACCGAGCACAATGTGGTCGCCGTCGCGGTCGCCGACATCGTGAGTGAGTACGGCTCGGTCGACATCCTCGTAAACAACGCCGGCAACGGCGGCGAGCACCGCATGGCCGTGTCGTCGTTTCGCGAGTCGGATCCGGCGACGTGGCGGGCGCCGATCGACGTGAACTTGTTCGGGGTCATGAACTGCTGCCATGCCGTGATCAACCACATGGTCGACCGCGGCCACGGTCGGATCGTCACCATCTCCTCGGGCGCCGGAACGACGGGCTTGACGATCGGCGTGTCACCGTATGCGGCCGGCAAGGGCGGAGGGATCTCGTTCATGCGTCACCTGGCGATCGAGAACGCTCGCTTTGGGGTCACCGCCAACACCATCGCCATCGGCCTGATGGATGTCCAGGGCCCACCCTCGGACGTGACCAAGCACCTGGCCCGCTCCATCCCGGTGGGGCGGCTCGGCCGGGCCGAGGACATCGGGGCCCTGTGCGTGTACCTGGCGTCGGACGAGGCGTCGTGGATGACCGCCCAGACGGTCGGTCTGAACGGCGGGAACCTCACCTCCTAGGGGACGATCATGTCGAGCGAGCCCGATGAGCTCAACGCCGCGCTGGCGCGGCTTCAGCGGCTGGGGGCGAGCCGGCGGGTGTTCGCCCGGGTGGCCAGCGCGGCGGGGTCCGAGCTCGGTCAGCAAGCTGTTGCGGTGTTGCGGGCGCTGCCGCAGGCAGGCTCGGTCTCGGTCGTCGACGCCGCTCACGCAGCACAGATGGATGTTGGAGCCGTGAGCCGCCAGCTCCGCGCCCTCGGCGACGCCGGGCTGATCGAGCGCCGAACGAACCCCGACAACGGCAGCGTGGTGCTGGTCGAGCTGACCTCGGCGGGGCGCGACGCCCGGCGCCGCTTCGACGACGTTCGCAGTCAACATCTCGCCCGGGCCTTAGCGGGCTGGAGCGCCGCGGACCGTACCGAGCTCGGCCGGCTGCTCACCCGGTTGGTCGACGACTTCATGGCGACGACATATGAACAGGTCACCGCCGCCGACGTCGGACGGTCGTAAGACCCCCCGACGGGCTCGGTCGTCGCCCGCGGTCCGTGCGGCTGCGATCCCGGCGTTGCACCCAGGCGCTCGGCCGCTCGGGTTCCACCACGACGTTGGATCGCCCTGCTCGGCTCCCTGTCGACCACACGCTCCGATCATCGTTTGCCCGCTGGCCGGCCGCTCGGGTCAGAACTCCTTTCGGCCGGGAGCAGTGTCGGCGCCGGGGGGTAGGGTCAGGGCATGGGCATCGTGGACGAGGACATCGTGAGGGTTCGCGATGCCACCGACATCGTCGCGGTGATCAGCCAGAAGGTCGCACTGCGTCGGGTCGGCCGGGGCTGGTCGGGGTTGTGCCCGTTCCACGACGAGAAGTCCCCGTCGTTCAGCGTCAGCGCCGAGAAGGGCGTGTACTACTGCTTCGGCTGCCAGAAGTCCGGCGACGGCATCACCTTCGTTCAAGAGACCGAGCAACTCGATTTCCAAGGTGCTGTCGAGTTCTTGGCTCACAAGGCGAACATCAGTCTGCGGTACACGTCGCCCGACGAGACCGGGCAGCGCGCCCGGCGGCGCACGCTCACCGATCTGGTCGAGCGGGCGGTCGAGTTCTACCATGAGCGACTGCTGACCGGCGCCGACGCCGGCGACGCCCGCCGGTACCTCCGAAACCGCGGCTTCGACGGCGAGATGGTCCGCCGGTATCGGTTGGGCTGGGCTCCCGACGACTGGGACCAGCTGGCCCGCCATCTCAAGGCGTCCGACAAGGATCTCGAGGCGAGCGGCGTGGGGCGCATCAACAAGCGTGGGCGCCAGCAGGACTGGTTTCGCGGCCGGGTCCTGTTCCCGATCTTTGACCCGAGCGGCGACGCCATCGGGTTCGGCGGTCGCATCATGCCCGGCGAGACCGGGCCCAAGTACATCAACACGTCGGACTGCGCGGTGTACCACAAGGGCAGGGTGCTCTACGGCCTCAACTGGGCGAAGGATGCCATTGTGCGGCACCGGCGCGACGGCGAAGTCACCGGCGAGGCGATCGTGTGCGAGGGCTACACCGACGTGATCGCCTTCGACCGCGCCGGTGTCGGCCGGGCCGTCGCCACGTGCGGCACCGCGCTCACCGAGGATCACGTCCGCCTGCTGCGCCGCTTCGCCGGGCGCATCGTGTTGGCCTTCGATGCCGACGAGGCCGGCCAAGGTGCAGCCGCCCGTTTCTACGAGTGGGAGCGCAAGTACGAGCTCGAGGTCGCGGTCGCCGACCTGCCGGCCGGCGTCGACCCCGACGAGCTCTCGCGAACCGCCCCCGAGCGCCTTCAAGCCGCGGTCACCGGCGCCGTACCGTTCCTCGCGTTCCGGGTGGCCCGAGTGCTCGACCGGGCCGACCTGGCCACCCCCGAGCGTCGGGCTCGAGCGGCTGAGTCGGCGATCGCCGCGGTGCGAGAGCACCCGAACCCGCTCGTGCGAGACCAGTACGTCATGCAGATCGGCGACCGGTGCCAGGTGGCGCCCGATCGGCTGCGGGCCATGCTCGAGGCGCCGGCGCGTTCTGCTTCGGGATCGACCGGTCGAGCCCGAGGGCGCGACGACCAGCGAGGCTCGGGTGCCACCCGCAAGGACGACGCGCCGCCGCCGGGCGATGGCGACGAATGGGCGCCGAGCGACGCCGACGCGACCGGGCAGCACCAGCCGGGTCGGGGTCGAGGTCGGGCGGGAGGTCGTTCCACCACCGCGGGTCGGACCGAGACCGAGGACGAGGCCTTGCGGTGGTTGATGATCGATGCGTCGCGGATCGCGCCGCTTCTCGATCGGGCGCTGTTCGAGTCCGCTCAGCACGCCGACGCGTACGTGGCACTCGGCGCGGCCTCCGACGTCCACGCCGCTCTGGCCGCCGCTACGCCCGAGGTGGCCGATCTGGTTCGGCGCCTGGCCACGGGCGAACCGCACTCCGACCCGACTGAAGTGGCCGCCCGACTGGCCGATCTGTCCGCGATGGAGATGGTCGCGTCGCTCGAGCGGGAGGCTCGCTCGGTGACCGATCTCGACGACCTCAAGGAGTTCACCACCGCCATCGCCTGGCTGAAGCGCCAGGTCGAGCTGGTCCGCGAGTCGACGACCCGGGACGGCGCCCTCGCACTGTTGGTACCGTGGTTGGTGCAGCACAGCTCGGGAACCGTCGATGTCTGAACCAGCGCAATCTCCAGTTGCGGGGGCCGGATCGTCGGGCGACTCGCTGGACAGCGGTGACAGCTTCGCGGATGGGGTGCAATCCGAGGGAGCCGCCGACGAGCTGGCGGCGGTCTCGATCGAGTCCCGACGCCGTCGCCAAAGCGTCGACTACGGCGGTTCTGGTGGATCGGTCGTCACCGACTCGGTGCGCATGTATCTGCGCGAGATCGGTCGGGTGCCACTGCTCGTCGCCGCTGAGGAGGTGGCGCTGGCGCAGCGTATCCAGCGCGCTGTGCAGGCAGAAGTGCGCCTGGCCGATGTCGCCGCGGCCGACCAGAGCGACGGCCACGGGGGAGTGCCGGTGGACCCGGTGCTCGATCCCGCCCATCCGCCCATCGGCGAGGCTGAGATGCGGCGACTGATACGCGACAAGCGCGATGGCGACGCCGCCCGCCACGAGCTGACCCAGGCCAACTTGCGCCTGGTGGTGTCGATCGCCAAACGCTACGTCGGCCGCGGCCTGAGCCTGCTCGACCTCATCCAGGAAGGGAACCTCGGGTTGATGAGGGCGGTCGACAAGTTCGACCACGAGAAGGGGTTCAAGTTTTCGACCTACGCGACGTGGTGGATCCGTCAGGCCATCACCCGCGCCATCGCTGACCAGGCCCGAACGATACGAATCCCGGTCCACATGGTCGAGTCGATCAACCGGGTGCGGCGACTCCAGCGCCAGCTCACTCAGGAGTTCGAACGCGAGCCCACCATCTCCGAGCTCGCCGAGCGCTGTGAGCTGCCCGAGGCGCGAATCGAGGAGATCTTGCGCATCTCCCAGGACCCGTTGTCGCTCGACTCGCCCGTCGGCGGTGAGGACGACTCGTTTCTCGGCGACTTCATCGAGGACGAGAAGGCCGCGGTACCGGCCGACGCCGCAGCCCGGCACATGCTCGTCGACGCCGTCGTCGAGATCCTCGACGAGCTCAGCCCCCGGGAGCAGGAGGTCGTCCGCCTCCGATTCGGTATCGACGACGGGCGACCCCGTACGCTCGAGGAGGTGGGCCGCCAGTTCGGGGTGACCCGCGAGCGCGTGCGTCAGATCGAGGCCAAGACGCTGGCCAAGCTCCGCCACCCGCAGCGGTCCGAGCGGTTGCGCGGCTTCCTCGACAGCCTCTGAGCCTGCTGGAGGTGACGGGTCGAATGATCCAGACGGACCGCAAAGCGCCGCTGCTATCCTCTCAACCTTGTGCCTTCCGGGGTAGCTCAGCTGGCAGAGCAGCTGACTGTTAATCAGCTTGTCGTGGGTTCGAGCCCCACCCCCGGAGCCAGCCGAACCGTGATATTTGCGCCCGACGGCGAGTCCTCGATGGGCTCGCCGTCGCCGCGGTGCGACTAGATTCAGCGGGCTTGGAACCACGAGCTCAGGAGACATTGGAGACACCGATGGCCGACGACGTCACGACGACCGACACCGCCGACGACAGGATCGTCAAGCCAGTCATCTTGATGCTCGCGCTGGCGATCGTCCTGATCCTCGCCGTGGCGTACGTGGTGACCACTAGCCGCGACGAGCCGGGCGACCCGGCGTTCACGGGCCCGAACGTGCCCGCGGTGCCCGCAGCCGAGGAGGAGGTCGCCGACGAGAGCGCCGAGCCGCAGGACATCGTCGCGGCGGCCAAGAGTGCCGGTGACTTCAGGACCTTGGTGGAAGCCCTCGATGCGGCCGGATTGACCGAGACCCTCGAGGGCGACGGGCCGTTCACCGTCTTCGCGCCCACCGACGCGGCGTTCGACGCGGCGCTCGTGGACCTGGACCTCACCGTCGAGGACCTGCTCGACGACCGCGACGCTCTCGCTGATCTCCTCTCGCACCACGTTGTCGGCGAGCAGCTCGACTCGTCGGCGCTGGCCGACCTCGATGGCGAGACGATCGAGACGCTCGCCGGTGACCGGCTCGAGGTGACCATCGATGGCGACACGGTGAGCGTCGACGGCGTCGATGTCGTCACCGCCGACGTCGCGGCAAGCAACGGCGTGATCCATGTCGTCGGCGCCGTGCTCGTCCCCGACGGTTTCTAGCGCTCGCGATCCTGCGCCACCTGCGTAGAGCCACCTCTGCGGGGTCACCGTGCGGCGCCACCCTGAGGTGTAACCCTGAGGTGTAACCCTGATGGCGCCACATTCGTGGCACCACACGAGCGGCACCAAGCTCGATGTGTGCATTGGGTGATGTGTGCATTGGGTGATGTGCGCATTGAGTGGATGCGTGGCCGATCGGCTCGTGCGGGCGCGACCACCGTCGCGGTCACGCAGCTTCGGAGTCGCCTTCTTTGAACCGACTTCGGCCGTAGACGGTGCGCTGCAGACGACCGTCGGGGCTGAACAGTCGCACGACACCGAACTCAGGGATCTCGATCCGCCACCCGGCCTCGTGGACGAGGACGTGGCAGTTGGCCGAGCACAGCGGGACGAGCTTGTCGATGTCGGTCGGCCCGAGGGCGGACCACGGCTCGATGTGGTGCACGTGACACCAACGCATGCCGGTGTTGCACAGCGCGCATCCCCCGAACTCGGCTTCGAGCACGACTCGTTGCGCGGCGCTGGCGAGCCGGTAGCGGCGACCGAGGTAGAGGTCGGCGCCCACCCCATCGAGAACGGCGGGGATGATGCCGTGCTCGCAGGCCAGGCGAAAGATCGTCTCGGTGGCCAGCGACGTGCCGTCGGCCAGTCGCGGCCTGATCCCCAGCCCTTCGAGCCCCTGCACGAGCACGTCGAGCCCGGTGAGCGCTACCACGCTCACCGCTGTGGTGTTCTTGGGTGCCGCACCATCGGCACCGCAACCGGTTGCTCGCTCGATGAGAGCGACGAGCGCATCGGCCATGAGTTGCGGGTGGCGACGAAGCGTGCTGTCGTCGAAGCTCGGCGAGTCGTCGCTCTTGCTGCGCCACATGCTTTGCGCCTCGGCGACGAGGGCATCGGCGACCATCTTCCCGGTGGTCGGCGGAAGGTCGAAATGGAAGCACTGCATGTCGTCATCGCCGACCCAGGTCGAGCCGCGGCGCTTGGCGTGTTGACGCAGGGCTCGGTCGGCACCGCTGGTCTCGTCGTGGTCGGCGACGAACTTCCGCACTCGTTCGGTGAGTTCGTCGACGGTTCCACAGTCCTCGAGCAGCGACCGCTCGGCCGCCCGGACATCGGGCGCCACGGCGGGGTTGTTGGTGACCGCGTTGACGATGACGTCGGCGTGGTCGCCGGACAGTTCCCCACTGGCGAGCGCGTCGAGCGTTGCCGGCAGCTTCGCCAAGGCGTCGGCGCGGCGAGCACGTTGGCGGGCGGCGCGACTCGTCATCCCGGTGGAGCGCTGCAGCGCGGTCTGCGCGTCGTTGCCCCGTGAGCGGATCTCGCCGAGCCGCGCCAGCAAGCGGGCCTCGGAGGAATCGAGCCAGGAGCGGAGCTGACCGATCGACGCCAGGGCCCGATCGACCTCGGGCACGGCGGCCGTCGCAGCGTCGAGTGCGACTAGACGCTTCGCTGCACCGACCGTATCATACATAAAGACGAGTATAGTAACCATACACATGATCGTCAACCAGGTAGCCAGAAATTCTCACGGACTGTGAACGTGAGCCGTCAACGTCGGCGGCGTCTACCCTGGTCCGCCGACCGGGCCCGTAGCTCAGTGGTCAGAGCAGGCGACTCATAATCGCTTGGTCGTGGGTTCGATACCCACCGGGCCCACTTTTCAACGG
>CAYMJU010000198.1:0-6127 GCA_964390555.1 uncultured Acidimicrobiales bacterium
TGGCCGCGGCCAACCCGCTTTCGGCGACGTTGGAGATCGAGGCGGCCACGGTCACGATGATCGACGGCTCGACCGTTGCGATGTGGTCGTACCAGGCGGCGGGCACTCGACCCGTGCCCGGACCGGTTCTGCTCGCGACCGAGGGCGACGCCGTTTCGGTGACGATCAGCAACGGGCTCGATCGGCCACGTGGTTGGTCGGTGCCCGGCGTTGCGAGTAGCGGCCCGATAGCGCCGGGCTCGTCGGCCGTCGTGACCTTCACCGCACCCGCTGCTGGCACCTACCTCTACCACGATCCCGTCGACGATCCGGTCGGGCGGCTGATGGGGCTCCAGGGCGTGCTGATCGTCATGCCCGCCGTGCCGGACACGCCGTTCACGTCGCCAACACCGCAGGTCCAAGCGGTGTTCGATCGCCACCCCTGGGACCCCGCCCGGCAATGGGTGTGGCTGTTCAACCAGGTCGAGCCAGCGTTCTGTGCCGCGGTCGCCGGGGGCGCGACCCCCGATCCGACCCGGGTCGCAGACACGTTTACACCTCGCTACTTCACGATCAACGGACTGTCGGGCTTCGACGCCTCGAACGCGGCCGACATCGTGCCGCACGGCCACGTCGACGAGCCGGCCCTGATCCGCACCGTCAACGCCGGTCTGGCCACCCACGCGCCCCACATCCACGGCAACCACGTGTATCAACTGGCCCGCAACGGGGTGGTCAGCAGCAACGTGGCGTTCCGCGACACCTGGCTGCTCGGACCGACGTACCGCCTCGACGTGTACCTGCCGTTCGAACGCCCGCGAGACGCCTACCCGTGGCCGCCGTCGGACCCGTTCCACTTCCCAATGCTCTTCCCGATGCACTGCCACATGGAGATGTGCCAGACCGCTGGCGGCGGCAGCTACCCACAGGGTGCGGTGACGCACTGGACACTGGAAGGACTCTGATGGGCGATAGCGACCTCACCCGCGCCGCGGCGACTTCGGACTCATCGCTGTTCTGCGACCTCTCTCTCGGCCGATCGGCGTCGTCTGCTGTCGCGCTGACCGATCGCGAGGTACCGGAGTGGGCCGAGGGAACTGCGCTCGGCTTGGAGCACTCGTTCGAGGTCTTCGGTTGCGAGGTCCCCAACGAGAATCCCGACACGCCTGACAAGGTCCGGCCCGACGTCGTGTTCCGCCGCAAGGTGTTCACGAGCGGCGACTTGGTGATGCCCGACCGCCGCAGCGTGCGGTACTGGGGATTCGAGGACCCGTCGTCGGCGGTACGCAAGCCGTTCCCGTCGCCGCCGATCCGGGTCCGCGAGGGCCAGATCGTTCACACGATCATCGAGGCGGGCAAGGGACCCCACACCATCCACCATCACGGGATCGAACCCATCCCGTTCAACGACGGCGTCGGGCACACGAGCTTCGAAGTGAACGGCAGCTACACCTATCAATGGCGGCCCCAGGACGCCGGCACTTTCATCTACCACTGCCACCGCAACACCGTGTTGCATTTCGAGATGGGCATGTACGGGCTCCTGATCGTCGATCCCGCGGCTGGTCCGGGTCGGGTGTACACCGGTGGGCCGGCCTACGACGTCGAGGCCTTCCACGTCGTCGATGACCTCGACCCGCGTTGGCGGGGCAAGGAACACGCCGCAGGGTTGTGCGGTGGCGACGAGGGGCTCAACGACTTCCGGCCTGCGTACTTCGTGATCAACGGCGTCCCGAACCCGCGGTCGCTCACCAACCGCACCACCGCGGTCTCGGCGCGGGTCGGCCAGAGCATCCTGCTGCGCCACGTCAACGCGTCGTATTCGGTCGTGTCGACCACGTTCGGCGGCCTCGACGCCGAGGTCGTGGCGGTCGACGGCCGGCCGCTCGTCGCGCCGTTCTCACAACCGATCGCCATCCCGTCGGGTCAGGCCATCGAGTCGGTGTCGTCGCAACGCCACGACGTGATGTTGCGGCCGTCGAGCCCGGGTACCTTCACCGTGCGCAACGAGTTCCGCCAGTGGATCAGCGGTCGACTCCACGGCGTCGCCGAGAGTCGGATCACGGTGACCTGAGGGCGAGCCGATAGGCGAGCCCTCCAATGTGACAGTGGTATTTGTCGCCTGCGCTAGCAGGCGAGCGAGACCGATCGGAAGCTGAAACGTTCACCTAGTGGCGCGGGTTCTAACTTCCTGTGCCGACGGCACGAGGACCGGGAACCAATCGGCGCGTAGCGTCGTCGCAGTACCATGAACACGATCCGAAACCTTCGCCGTGGCGGGCTCGCTGCGGCCCTTTCCCTCAGCCTCCTCGCCGTCGCGTGCGGCGACGACCCCTCCCCGGTTGCCACGTCGAGCGGGGTGTCCGAACCCGAGGTGGTCCACATCGCCGGTGCCGGCTCGGGTGACGGCCGAGTCGCGGCGACCGAGTCCGCCGCCACTGCCGACATGAGCATGATCGCGCCCTGGTACGTGGCTGAGTACGTGGTCGGCGCCGAGCTTCCGGCGCTTCCTGGTGAGGCCAACGGCTGGCGCTTCGCCGCCGGGTCAGCTGTCGATGCCGATGTGGTGCGCGGGATTGCCGACGCCCTCGGCGTCGATGGTGATCTCGTCGACGTGCCCGCCGACTTCGGTGGAGGCTGGCGGGTCGGGCCCGACGACGGCTCCGCGCCGGCCCTCTACGTCAGCGCCGACGGGCAGCTGAGCTGGTGGTACTCCCCCGCGTATCAGGACGGGCGGGCGGCGACCGGCGTGGCGTGCGTCGAAGCAGTAGTGCTGGATCCCCCGCCGCAAGTCGAGGTCGAGGCGACGGCATCCGAGGACGGCACCCTCACCGACGTACCCGCGACATGCGTGGACGAGTTCGAGCCCCCGGTCGGCGTGCCGAGCGCCGGCGAGGCCCGGTCCCGAGCCGAGGAAATTCTCCGAGCCCTTGGTGTCGACCCGGCGGGGCTCACATTCGAGACCTACGCGGACGAGTGGTCGGCATCGGTCAGCGCGTACCTCTCGTTCGGCGGTGTGCGCTCGACGGTCGGATTCTCGTTCGGCTTCGGCGCCGAGGGTCGACTCGAGTGGGCGTCAGGGGTGATGGCCACACCGGTCGAGGTCGTGCCGTACCCGCTGGTGAGCGTCGACGATGCCCTGGCGCGGCTGCGCGACGGCTTCTACGGCTGGGCACAGCCGGCCGTGCTCGCCGACAGCGGTGACGTGGCCGTCGACTCGGCCTCGCCCGCTCTCGGAGCGCCGGAGATCGAGCCCGCGGCGTGCGCCGCGGACGGTACCGACTGCCTTCTAGTCGAGCCGCAACCGGTCACGGTCACCATCGTCGACGTGCGCCTCGACTTGTGGATGCTCTGGGACATCGACGGCACCGTTTGGCTCCTGCCCGCCTACGCGTTCGTCGCCGACGACGGATCGGTCCACACCGTCCCGGCGGTCGCCGACGAGTTCCTCGTCGTGGATGACGCACCTTCGGTCGAGCCCGGCGGCGGCGAGACCGGTGTCGCGGAACCGGGTGGCGTCGTCGGCGAGCCGCCGGTCGACCCCCAACCGATCCCCGATCCTGGCTTGGTAGGCGAAGAGGTGTCGCCCGAGGCCGCGGAGTCGCTCCTCGGGCTGGCCGAGACCGACGCGGTCCGCCAGGCCACGGCCAACAGCTGGACCGTGAGGATCGTGGCCCGCGACGGCGAGAGCTTCCCGGTCACCGAGGACTACTCGCCGACGCGGGTGAACCTCACGGTCGCGTCGGGTGAGGTGACCGCCGTCAGCGTCGGCTGAGCCGCATCGTCGAGCGTCGTCCGACCCTAAAGTCGGGCCAGACGCGGTCGATGGACACGGAGGATCAACGACCTCCGAAGGACCGGCCATGGCACTTCTCCGACTGGCGCGTCGCGGCGCGCTCCCCCTCATCCTGGTCGCAGCGACACTTGTCCTGGTGGCCGAGCCGGTGGCGGCTGATGTCACGACGGAAGCCGAGCTCCGGCTCGAGCTGGCCGCCGCGAATGGCGATGCGGTCGACTCGTCGATCGTGCTCACCCCCGGCGTGACGATCGCGGTAACCGACTGCGGAAGTGGGCCGCTCGTCCACACCGACACGAACCTGTTGACGGTGTCGGCCGTTGGTGCCGCCGCGACCATCGACGTGTCGGCCTGCCCCGGGCTGCGGGTCATCGCCAACACTGGCGGAGGCGACCTGAGTCTCGCGAACGTGATCATCAGCGGAGGCACGGCGCCCGCGGGTGGTGACGGGGGCGGAATTCTCTCGACCGGCGGGGCGCTGACCCTCGACGGAGTCCGGGTCCAGTCCAACCACGCCGGCGACGGCGCGGCCGGCGCCAGCCCGGGCGCGGCCGGGGGCGCGGGCGGCGATGGGGGCGGCATCGCGGTAACCGGCGGCACAGCGACGATCGTCGACTCGACGATCGTCGCCAACACAGCAGGCGGTGGCGGTGGGGGCGCGACCGGCGCATGCGGAGCGACAGCCGGTTCGGTCGGCTCGACTGGCGGGGCCGGTTCGGCCACACCGGGCTCCAACGGTGCGAACGCGACGGGTGTCGCGGGGAAACCGGGCTCCGACGCCAGCGGCGGAGACGGTGGTAACGGCGAGCCCGGTGGCACGGGTGGCGGTGCGACGGGTGGCAACGGGACGAACGGTTCGGGGCCGGCGAGCAACGAAGCCCTGAACACCGGTGGCGCGGGCGGTCTGGCTACTGGCGGTGCCGGAGGTACGGGCGACGTCGGCGGCGCGGGCGCGACCGGAGGCAACGGCGGAAGCGGTTCCGCGGGCCAGCCCGGTGGCTCTGGCGGTGCCGGCGGGTCTGGCGGTGGGATCGCCATCGATGGCGTCGCCACTTTGATCATGAGCCGAACCCTCGTGTCCGCCAACACCGCGGGCGACGGCGGTGTCGGCGGCGCGGGCGGCTGCGGCGCGGCGGGCGGAGTAGGTGGCATCGGTGGATCAGGAGCCGACGCGTCCGGTGGCGCCGGCGGCGATGCCGTCGGCGGATCGGCCGGCAACAGCACGCACGGTCGGCCTGGGAGCGATGGCGGCGACGCCTTCGGTGGTGATGGTGGCACCGGCGACCTCGGCGGCCTCGGCGGGTCGGGCGGCGACGGCGGCGCGGGTGGCGTTGGTGGTGCGGGCGGCGCGGGCGGTGCCGGTGGTTCGGGCGGCGGTCTAGCACTGCTCGGATCGTCGACCGCCACGATCGCCAACGTGACCTTCCACTCCAACGCGACGGGCGCGGGCGGCGCGGGCGGGAGCGGTGGCGTGGGCGGCGAGGGCGGTGCCGGTGGTTCAGGCGGCGTCGGAGGAGATGCCGATGGTGGATCGGGTGGCGGGGCGACGGGTGGCGACGGCGGCGCTAGCAATGGCGGAGGCGGAGGCGGAGTGGGCGGCGACGGTGGAGACGCCGAGGCCGGCGACGGTGGTGACGGTGGGGCCGCGGGTGCCGGCGGAGCCGGCGGAGCCGGCGGCTCTGGCGCGATCGGCGGCGCGGCTGGTGGAGGCGGCGACGCCGGTGTGGGCGGCAACATCGACGCGCGCGGTGGCACGGTGAACGTCACGCACGCGACCGTCACCGGCGGAATCCGAGGACTCGGTGGATCGCCCGGCACCGCAGGGAGCGGTGGCGCCGGCGGTGCGGGCGGCTCTGGCGCGACGGGCGGAGCCGCAAGTCCGGGAGCGTCCGGCGCCGCGACAGGTGGCGCGGGCGACGACGGCGGTGTGGCTGGTTCGGCCACGGGTGGGTCGGGTGGATCGTTCGGGACGGCCGGCGCGGCCGGTGTCGCGGGTGGAACAGGTGGCGCCGGTTCTGCCGGCGCCGGCGCGAGCGCGGGTGCGGCGGGCGTCGGTGGCGGTATCGCCTTGGACGACGGGGACACCTTGACGGCATCGGTCGTCGCGCTCCAGACGTCAGGTTCAGACTGCGCGACCGCCGTCACCGGTGCCACGTACTCAGCCGACAGCGACGACTCCTGTGGCCTGACCGGCGTGACGAACCTGCCGAGCCAGTCGAGCGCGGCGCTCGCTCTGGGCGCGCTCGCCGGCAACGGAGGTGCGACCCAGACCCGTCGTCCCGGAACCGGATCGGTGCTGAAGGGGGCGATTCCGGTGGCATCATGCTCGACGGCTGAGGACCAGCGTGACAA
>CAYMJU010000199.1:0-24569 GCA_964390555.1 uncultured Acidimicrobiales bacterium
CAACTCTGACGACGATGACGACACCGCGGCCGACGAGACGGTGCCCGAGGAGACGACGACGGCGGCGCCCGACCCGGGAGGCGAGACGACCGATCCGCCAGCCGTAGAGACGACGACCACCGGTGTCGACGGCGGCGGTGAGGAACCGGCCGGCTTCCCGACCGACTTCGTCGCCATCGAAGGCGTACCCGGCGTAAGCGACGAGGAGATCAGCTACGCCGTCGTGGCCACCGAGACCAACAATCCGCTCGGCACCTGTGTGAGGCCGTGCTTCGCTGCAGGCATCCAGGCCTACTTCGACTTTGTCAACGAGCAGGGCGGCATCTACGGCCGCCAGCTCGTGATCGGTGAGAACGTCGACGACGAGCTGGTCAACAACCAGATCCGGGCCGAAGAGGTCGTGGCCAACGACGACTCGTTCGGCGTCTTCGTGGCCACCCAGTTGTTCACCGGCGCCGCGGTCCTCGGTGAGAACGATGTCCCGACCTACAACTGGAACATCCACCTGGAGGCCGCGGGCTTCGACAGCATCTTCGGCACCACGGGTATGCCGTGTTTCAACTGCTTGGGGCATCGCATCCCCTACCTCGCCAATCTGGCCGGCGCATCGACGGTGGCGTCGCTGGGCTACGGCATCTCGGAGAACTCGAAGATCTGCGCCAACACGGTGGCCGAGACGATCGACCTCTTCGGTGACGAGCTCGGCCTCGCCAACGGTTACCTGAACGACGATGTCGCCTTCGGCATGCCCAACGGCATAGCCCCTGAGGTCACGGCGATGCTCGATGCTGGGGTCGACTTCGTCTCCACCTGTATGGACCTCAACGGCCTGAAGACCCTGGCCGAGGAGTTCGCCCGGCAAGGCGGCGACGACGTGGTCCTGTACCACCCGAACACCTACGACCTGGCCTTTGCCCGCGAAGCCGGCGACCTGTTCATAGGCGATTACATCGGTGCGTCGTTCCTGCCCTTCGAAGCCGCCGGCGCCAACCAGAACATGACCGATTTCCTCGCGGCCATGGAGGCGATCGGTGAGGATCCCAAGGAAATGCACATGAACGGGTGGCTGACCGCCTACCTCGCCGTGCAGGGTCTCATCGAGGCCGGTCCCGAGTTCGACCGCCAGAGCGTCATCGACGCCACGAACCAGCTGGAGGACTACACCGCCGGTGGCTTGGTCCAACCCATCGACTGGGGTCGCCAACACGACCTCCCCACGCGCGACAACCCGTTCGAGAGCGGCTATGACCTCGAGTGCTTCCCCGCCGTGCAGTTCGATGGCGACGTCTTCACGCCGATCGGTGGTGTGGACACGCCGTGGATCTGCTGGCCCAACGATGGCAACACCGAATGGGCGGAACCCGAGTTCCGTAGCTTCGAGTGAGATCGACCTCTGACGGACTCTGATCCGGCTCACACACTTCCCGCCAGAGAGGATCGACGATGGTTGTCGCTGTCAGTGTCGCTGAGGAATTCTTCAGGGCGGTCCTGCAAGGGACTCCTCCCGGAACGGTCTACGCGCTCATCGCGCTCGGATTCGTCCTCACCTACAAGACGTCGGGGGTCTTCAACCTGGCGTTCGGCGCCCAGGCGTACGTGTCGGCCGCGCTCTACTTCAAGTTGCACGTCGAGGACGGTTGGCACCAGGTTCCGGCGCTGATCGTCTCGGTGTTCCTGCTCGCGCCTGCGGTCGGCTTGGTGCTCGAGCGTTTGATCTTCCGGCACCTGCGCACGGCGTCGTCGGTCGCCAAGCTCGTGGTGGCCATCGGTCTCACGGTGGCGATACCCGAGCTGTTCAAGGTCCTGGCCGACTTCAACTCGGTCGCCGGCCAGACGCCCGAGGGGATCTTCCCCGACGGTCGCAGCGTGTACTACGACCCGTTCGGCGTGTACCGGTTCAATCGCAACGAGATCACCCAGATGGGCGTGGCGCTCGTCGGTACGCTCGTTCTGGGCGCACTGTTCCGCTTCACCCCGATCGGCCTGCGGATGCGGGCCGTCGTCGAGTCGCCGCGGATGACCGAGCTCAACGGCATCGATGCCGATCGCGTCTCGGCGTTCGCCTGGGCGCTGTCGAGTCTGTTCGCCGGCATGGCGGGGGTGTTGATCGCACCCCGTTTCAACACCCTCGTGGCCCCGGACTTCTTCAGCCTGATCGTGGTCGCCATCGCCGCGGCCGCCGTCGGGAAGCTGGTGAGCCTGCCTCGAGCGTTGATCGGCGGTCTCGGTCTCGGCATCCTCACGGCGCTGCTCAACACGTACCTCCCGAAGTGGACCGAGGATCTCAGTTGGCTCGAGGTCATCAAGGAGAACCTCACACCTTCGGTGCCGTTCGTGGCACTGTTCGGAGTCCTCGTCTTTTGGCCCGCGATCCGGCGAGCACGCGACGCCGTCGACCCGCTGTCGGGCGTCGATCCTCCGCCACCAGCGCTCGCGGCCGCCGAACGCAGCCCCGAGCTCACTCGCATCAGCCGGATCTTCGGCGTGGTGTTCATCGCGGCTCTGCTGCTTTGGTTGCTCACCAATGCGGACACCTTCTACCTCTTCTTGTTCACCAGGGCCGCCGTGATGGCGGTGATCCTGCTCTCTGTGACGGTGTTCACCGGTATGGCCGGGCAGATCTCGTTGTGCCAGGCCACGTTCGCGGCCATCGGCGGGTTCACGGCGTACCAGCTCGCCGCCAACCACGACATCTCGGTGCTCGGCGGCATGCTCGTAGGCGCGTTGATCGCCGCCGCCGCCGGCGCGCTGTTGTCGCTGCCGGTGCTGCGTCTCGGCGGGATCTGGCTCGCTCTCGCCACCCTCGCCTTTGCGTTCTTCTTCGACGCCGTGATGGTGAAGTTCAGTTGGGTCGGTGCCCAGTCGTCGCTCCAGGGTGCGAGAGTGCCGCGACCGACGCTCGGCCCGATCGACTTCACCCATTCGACGATCAACGGAGATCGTTGGTATCTCGGTTTCTGCATCGTCGTGTTGACGGTGTGCAGCCTGCTCGTGCTCGCGGTGCGCGAAGGCACCGTCGGGCGCACCTTGCGAGCGCTTCGAGGCTCCGAGCTCGCCGCCCAGTCGATCGGCATCTCGCCCTCCCGGGCCCGCGTCACCGCGTTCGCCCTATCCGCGGCGCTCGCGGGAGTCGGCGGAGCGCTGTCGGCGATGCACCAGGAGAACGTCAACTACGCCGGCAACTTCGTCCCGTTCCAGGGTCTGTTCTGGCTGGTGCTCGCGGTCACGATGAGCGTGCGGACCGTCGAGGGCGCCATCCAGGCCGGCGCGGCGTTCGTTCTTTTCCCCGAGCTGGTGCTGAAGAAATTCATCCCGTGGCTCACCGACGTCATCCCGCTCGTCCCCGAGGTCCACCCGAATCCGGCACTGCAGTTCGTGCTGTTCGGGCTCGCCGCCATCAGCTTCGCCAAGCACCCCGAGGGACTGCTCGAGCACGGCAAGAGACGGTCGTTGGCCAAGCAGCAGGCGCGTCTCGATCGGCGCCGAGCGCGACGATTGCCGGTCTCGCCCGAGGGAGCGACGGTATGACCCTTCTCGTCACACGCGGCATCACCAAGACGTTCGCAGGAATCGTCGCCCTCGACAGCGTCGACCTCGACGTGGGTGTCGGCGAACGGGTCGGGTTGATCGGGCCGAACGGTGCCGGAAAGACCACCTTGTTCAATTGCGTGCTCGGTGTGATCCCGACCACGTCGGGGTCGGTGACCTTCGACGGGCACGACATCTCGCGACTCCCCGTGCACCGCCGGGCACAGGCTGGGATCGGGCGGACCTTCCAGCGGATGGAGCTGTTCTCGGGTACGACGGTTCGCGAGCACCTGTTGATCGCCGAGCGGGTGCGTCAACGGTCCGGGTCACTGTGGCGTGACATCATCGGCCAGGGTCGGGTCACCGCCGACGAGCGTCGCGCCGCCGACGAAGTGCTGGAGCTGCTCGGCCTCGGTGATTTCGCCGACAAGCAGATCGAGGCGCTGAGTCTCGGCAAGGGGCGCCTGGTCGAAGTCGGCCGAGCGCTGATGACCGAGCCGAAGCTGATCCTGCTCGACGAGCCATCATCTGGTCTTGATCGAGTCGAGACCGCGGCCTTGGCCGACACGCTCCGACAAGTCCAGGCCGAGAAGGGTTTCGCCATCTTGCTCGTCGAACACGACGTCGAGCTGGTGACCGACTTCACCGAACGCTGTTATGTCCTCGACTTCGGCTCGCTGATCGCCAGCGGGACCACCGCCGAGGTCATGCGCCACCCGGCCGTGCAGCGGGCCTACCTCGGTACGGCGATCGACGCCATCGAGGGCATCGAGGAGCTGATGTCGTGACCACGCCAGTGTTGGAATTCGACGACGTGTCGGCCGGGTACGGACCGTTCCGGGCTCTGTTCGGCGTGTCGTTCTCGTTGCCGCCGGGGGGTTCGTTGGCCGTGCTCGGCGCCAACAGCTCGGGCAAGACCACCGTCGCCCGGGTGGCGTGCGGGCTGGTCACCCCGTCGGAGGGCTCCGTGCGCGTCGACGGCAACGACTTCACCGGCACCCGCCCGTTTCGCTACGCCCGCGCCGGAATCGTGCACGCCCCCGAGGGGCGCTCGGTGTTCGCCACCCTCACCGTCGAGGAGAACCTCACGCTGTCGTTTCGGCGCAGCAAGGGCAAGGCCGCGGTGCCGGCGGCGCTGGCCCGGGCCTTCGAGCTGTTCCCGCGGCTCGGCCAACGCAGGAAGCAGATCGCCGGGACGTTGTCGGGTGGCGAGCAGCGCATGCTGTCGCTGTCACGGGTGATGGTCGAGGAGCCCAAGGTGCTGATCGCCGACGAGCTGTCGCTCGGCTTGGCACCGATCATCGTCGACGAGGTCTACGAGACCCTCGCCACCATCCGCGATGCCGGCGCGGCATTGCTGATCGTCGAGCAGTTCATCGGGCCCGCCTTGGCGTTGACGGATCAGGCGATGTTCCTCGTGCACGGCGAGATCGTGTGGCAGGGCCCTTCCGCCGATGGCGGGCACCTGGCCAAGGACTACCTGCTCAAGGCGGGCGCGCGGTAGCCGCATCACCAGGCCCAACGGATCACCGGCCTGAGTCGGACGATCGCTAAAGGTTGATCGGCCCCTGGTCGATACCTACCCGGGAGAGTAGGTCGAGTCCCCGGGGGTGAAGTGTTCGTCTTTTTGCTGCAGCTGCGCGATCTGGTGATCGGTCACCGGCTGCACCTGTTCGCCATCTACATGCTCCTCGTCTGGATCGTGTGGACCTGGAAGGTCGTGCTCTCACGGCGTTATCGGCCGTTTCTCGTCGATCACGATCCGACGACCTCGGTCGTGATCCCGGTGGTGGACGAGCCCGAAGACCTCTTCCGGGACGTGATCGCCCGGATCGAGGGCCAGTCCCCCGACGAGATCCTCGTCGTCATCAACGGCCCTCGAAATCTCAAGCTCGAAGCGATCTGCGAGGATTTCGGGACCGTTACGTGGACGTGGACCGAGGTCCCCGGAAAGCGCAACGCCGTCCGGCTCGGGGTCGAGCGAGCTCGGGGTGAGATCGTCGTTCTGGTCGACTCCGACACGGTGTGGACCGACGGCACCCTCGCCGAGCTCCTGCGCCCCTTCGCCGAGCCCGACGTGGGCGGTGTGAGCACCCGGCAGCGGATCCTCGAACCGGAACGTCACGTGTTGACCCGGTGGGCGGACTGGATGGAGAACCTTCGGAACCTCTACTCGATGCCGGCGATGAGCGTCCTCGGCACCGTCGGCTGCCTGCCCGGGCGGACCATCGCGTTCCGGCGTTCCGTTCTGGCTGATGCCATGGAGAACTTCCTCGGCGCCCGGTTCCTCGGCACGTTCCTCGAGGTGTCCGACGACCGTACCCTCACCAACGAATGCCTCAAGCAGGGCTACCGGACGGTGTACCAGTCGACGAGCCTCGTGTACACCGACGCCCCGACGAGTTGGCGCAAGACGGGTCGTCAACAGCTCCGGTGGGCACGCGGAAGCCAGTACAACACGCTGCGGATGATGCCGTGGATGATCCGGCGGGCTCGTCCGCTCGGGTTCTTCTACGCCTGTGACATCGTGCTGCCGTTCCTCCTTCTCGGGGCATACACCGGGTGGTTCCTGCGGCAGTTCGTCACCGGCGAGGTCGATCTGTACGCCGAGGTGGTCACGACCTACGGCCGCATCGGCGGTGCGGCGACCGTCGGCTTGCTCACCATCCTCGGCACGGTGGCGTCAGCCGCGCTCCGTCAGTCCCGCCATCTGCACGACCGGCCCTCGGATCTGGTGCTGATCCCCACCTTCTTGCTGATCAGCTCGCTGATGTTGATGCCGATCCGGATGCTCGGGTTCGTTCGCATGGCCCGCAACTCGGGCTGGGGTACCCGCGCCGGCGGTTTCGAGGGCGAGAAGCGCCGCAACCCCAAGGCGCTGATCCCGCCTGCTCTGGCCGTTTCGATGCTCGCGCTGTTCACGCTCTACCAGCCCTGATCTACCCCGGAGGAAATTGCCATGCCCTTACGTCGCGCCCGTTTGCTCTCGATCGGTGGGCCGCTGTTCAACCTGGCGATGGTCGTCGTCCTCGGTGGCATCTCGGCCCTGGTCGTCTATCTGCCGAGCCGCAACCCCGCCGACGCGGGGACGGCGGCATCCGCGGACGAGGCAATCGAGGTCGGCCTGGGCGACAGCCCCGCCGATGGCGGTGGCGGGGCGCGCGGCGACTCGGGTGAGGGCACCGATGGCGGCTCGGGTGGTGGCGGGGGTAGCGGAGGCGCATCGGGCGGTGATGTGGTCGGGGGCACCGACACCGAAGCGCTCACCGACGCGGTGGCGGACGCCGTCGAAGATGCGGTCGCTGACGAGTTGTCCAACGCCCCGATCGTCGTCGTCGAGCGAACCCCTCGGTTGTCCGACGAGAACGACGATGCGTTCGGTGTTCGAGTCGCGACCACAGTGCCGCGACCAGCGCCGAGCACGACGGCGCCGGACACCGCTTCTCCAACGGCCACCACCACCTCGACGGCGGCGCCCCCGTCCGCCCCGCGACTGCCGCAGTGCACGGACTTCACCAGCCGCGAAGCAGCGCAGGCGCTGTATGACGCCGACCGAGCAGGCCGGCGCTACCTCGATGGAGACGGTGACGGGCTGGCCTGCGAGCAGATACCGTCGAGCGGCGTCGTCGCTGCCATCTCCTGCGCGAACTACGCCCATCAGGGGCTTGCCCAAGCGGCGTTCGACGCCGACCGCGTCGGCATGGCCGTGCTGGACGGCGACGGCGATGGTCTGGCGTGCGAGGGCTTGCCTCTCGCGCCGGGGCCGCCTCCTCCCACGGCTGACGAGGTCCGGTCGATGACGAACCTGTACGCGTTGCATACCCTGGAAGCGCCGTTCTACATGGACGAGGTCGACCACGTCGCCCGGCTGACCGGTCACACGCCCGGCAGCGTGCTCTTCTTCTCGGACTTCGCGCGACCGTACCCGGCAGCGGCCGTCGACTCGGCCTACGACCGGGGGATGATCCCGATCGTAGGGTGGGAACCGATCGTGCCGGGCTCCAGCAGCCAGCCTCGACTCGACGACATCGTCAACGGCGAGTGGGACGCGTTCATCGACACGTGGGCGGCGGCGGCGAGGGATCACGGCGTGCCCGTGGTCATCCGGTTCGCAGCCGAGATGAACGGCGACTGGTACACGTGGTCGGAGTCCCGCAACGGCAACACTGCCGGCTCGTTCGCGGCCGCGTGGCGGCACCTCCACGACCGCTTCGAGTCGGCGGGCGCCAGCAACGTGATCTGGCTCTGGAGCGTCAACCGCGTGGACAGCCTGCGCACGAACATCGCGTCGTTCTGGCCCGGAGATGCCTACGTGGACTGGGTCGGCACATCGGGCTACCTGCGCACGCTTCCGTCGGACGGGATCGTCTCGTTCGACCGCACGTTCGGCCGAACCCTGGTCGCCCTCCGTGCCCTCACGAGCAAACCGATCCTTCTCGCCGAGATCGGCGCCGGCACCACTCAGGAGGCCAAGGTCGCATGGATCGATTCACTGTGGGAAGGGCTGGCCGCCCACCCCGACATCATCGGGTTCGTGTGGTTCAACGAGGCGAAATCGGGCGGTGACTGGCGCCTACAGACGAGCCAGCAGGTGGTGGACGCGTTCATCGTCGGGCTCGAAGCCACCCCGTGGCGCTTCGGCACGAACCCGCCGGGGATGCGGACCGACCAGCTCCTGCGGGTGCCGGCTCCGCCGCTGCCTCCGACGACAACGACGACCGTCCCGCCGACCACCACTCGCCCGCCGGTGACGACGACGGTCACTCCGACCACCACTCGCCCGCCCGTGACCACGACGACTCGTGCGCCGAGCACGGCGACCACTGTGACCGCGGCGCCGACGTCGTCAACCACCACCGCGGTGCCGGCGACTACGACGACCGTACGCCAGAGGCGCCGTGGTTAGCCGACCCGGCAGCGAGCTCGGCGGCGACTCGGTAGTCGGCCTTGCCGTTGGGTCCCCGGGGAGCTCGGTCGACGAAGACCACGTCCTTCGGGAGCTTGTAGCGGGCGAGCGACTCCGCGGCGTGGGCGACCAGCTCGTCCGCGGTCGGGGTCGAGCCCGGCGTGACCTGGACGATGGCCACCACCTCGGAACCCCAGCGTGGCGACGGCCGGCCACACACGACGACGTCGGCCACCGCCGCGTGTGAGTGCAGCGCGGCTTCGACCTCCTCGACGAACACCTTCTCACCGCCGGTGTTGACGCACATCGAGTCGCGCCCTAGGAGATGCATCATCCCGTCGGCATCGAGGCGAGCTCGATCGCCGGGAACCGAGTGGCGCGTCCCCTCGATCGTCGGGAACGTGGACCGGGTCTTGGCCTCGTCGCCCAGGTAACCGAGCGGGACCCGGCCCCAGCGCGCCAGCCAGCCGGTGCCGGGATCGCCCGGTTCCAATCGCCGGTCCATGGACTCGCTGATGACGCCGCTCGTAGGGCCCGGTCGGAACACGCCGGCGACGACCGGTCCGCCCGCTGTCGACTCGGTGCGCGCTTGATTTCCGGTCTCGGACGATCCGACGGTGTCGAGGAGCCGCAGTCTCGGCAGACGATCGAGCAGTTCCTGTTTCACGTCGACGGTCATCGCGGCCCCGCCGGTGGAGATGATCCGGAGCGACGACAGGTCGCGGGTGGTGGTCCGCAGGACGTCGGCGAGGGGACGACCGAACGCGTTCCCGACGATGATCAAGAAGCCGATGCGCTCGGACTCGACGGTCTCGATCACGCACTCGGGGTCGAAGCGATCGACGATCGGTGGGATGACGACGGAGTCGCCACCGGCCCACGCCAACCACGCGAGCCAGTGGCCGGCGACGTGCATGAACGGGACCGGGATGAGATACGGGAAGACCCTCGGCTCGTTGGCGATGGTCGCCAGTTCCTCGTAGCTCAACCGTTCGACACCCGAGACCGGATCGGCGCCGCCGAGCGCGGCCACGAAGATGTCGGCGCCGCGCCACAGCACTCCCTTGGGAAGACCGGTGGTCCCGCCGGTGTAGGCGATGTACAGGTCGTCGGGCGACCACTCGACTGGTGGCCGGTCGGCGCGCGAGCTGGCGAGCAACGCCTCGTACTCGACGGCGCCCGGCAACAGCGCCTCGCCGCTGTCGTCGGCCACCTGCACGAGCAGCTCGACCGTTTCCAACTCGGGCAGGACGGTAGCGAGGTCCGGCGCGAACTCGGCGTGGTAGACGACGACGCGAGCCCGGCTGTCGGCGAGCAACGCGCGCAGCTCGCCGGCCACGTACCGGTAGTTGACGTTGAACGGCGCCGCCCGGGCCTTGAAGGCGCCGAGCATGCCCTCGAGGTACTCGGGTCCGTTGCGCAGGTACAACGCCACGTGGTCCTGACCCGACTCCCACGGCTCGAGCATGGTCCGCTCGGTGTGACAGCCGAAGCCTCGGTCGAGCAATGCGTTGGCCAGCCGTCGGGTGCGATCGGTCACCTCGGTGAAGGTGAGCCGTCGGTCCCGGAACACGATGCACTCACGTTCGGGGACGGCGGCCGCGATCGCTTCGTGGGCGGCCGCGATGGCGAACTCCATACGGCTGACGATAGGCGGCCGGCCGGCCGGTACAGTGGCCCGGGCCACCAGCGGACCGGGAGAACCAGCATGACCGAGGTCGTCATCGTCGAGGCGGCACGAAGCGCCGTGGGCAAGCGCAACGGCTCGTTGTCGGCCACCCACCCGATCGACATCCTCGGTCCGGTGCAGATGGCCGTTCTCGAGCGAGCTGGCGTCGATCCGAGCCTTGTCGGCCAGGTCGTCGGCGGCTGCATCGATCAGGTCGGAGCCCAGGCCGCCAACGTGACCCGCACCGCGTGGCTCTCCTACGGCGGCCCGATCGAGGTGGCAGCGAGCACGGTCGACTCGCAGTGCGGCTCGTCCCAGCACGCTCTCGGGCTCGCCCACGCCCTGATCGCGAGCGGCGCCGAGGACATCGTGATGGCATGTGGCGTCGAGAACATGTCGATGGTGCCGATCGGCGCCAACGCCACCGCCGGCGCCAAAGCCGGGCACGGGAAGCCGGTCAACAGCACGTACTGGGCATCGCACGAGTACACGAGCCAGTTCGAGGGTGCCGAGCGCATCGCCACCAAGTACGGCATCACGCGTGCCGACACCGATGCCTTCGGTCTCCAGTCCCAGCTCCGGGCCCGGCGGGCTCTCGACGAGGGTCGTTTCGAGAACCAGATCGTGCCGCTCCAGGCGGTGGTGCTCGACGCCGAGGGCAACAAGTCCGACCAGCGGCGCACGTTCAGCGTCGACGAGGTACCCCGCGACACGAGCCTCGAAGCCCTCGCCGGCCTCAAGCCGGTCGCACGCGAGGACGGCATCCACACCGCGGGCACGTCGTCGCAGATCGCCGACGGCGCGGCGGCCATTCTGGTCATGTCGGCCGACCGGGCCCGCGAGCTCGGCGTCAAGGTCCGGGCCCGCATCCTCGAGAGCTGCCTCGTCGGGTGCGATCCCGTACTCATGCTCGAGGGCCCCATCCCGGCGACCCAGCGGATGCTGTCGCGGCGCGGCCTGTCGATCGACGACATCGACGTGTTCGAGGTGAACGAGGCTTTCGCGTCGGTCGTTCTGGCATGGGCCAAAACCGTCGGGGCCGACATGGCCAAGGTCAACCCCAACGGTGGAGCCATCGCCCTCGGCCATGCGCTCGGTGGCACCGGCTGCATCCTCGCCACCAAGGCTCTGCACGAGCTCGAACGCACCGACGCCGGGTTGGGCCTGATCAGCATGTGCTGCGGCGGGGGCCTGGGCACCGGCACGTTGATCCAGCGCGTGGCCTGACCGTCGCTGGTGGCGTCCACACCGTGAGCCCGGTGGTAGCGCTGTGAAGCCGACCGCGGCACATTTCGAGGCCCTCTTCGAGCCCCGCGCCGTGGTCGTGGCCGGCGCCGCCAGCCACCCCGGCAAGTTCGGGTTCGTCGCGTACCACAACCTGAAAGCGGCCGGTTTCGCCGGTGCGTTGTACGGCACCAACCTGTCGGGCGAAGTCGTGCTCGGCGACCCCACCTTTGCGTCGATCGCCGACCTGCCCGGTGACGCGACGGTCGACCTGGTGTTCTCGTGCGTACCGGGGGCGGCCACCGCGGCCGTGCTCCGCGAGGCGGCGGCCCGAGGGGCGCGGGCGGCCTACCTCGCCGGGGCCGGTTTCGCTGAAGCCGGTGCGGAAGGCGCGGCGGCCCAAGCCGATCTGGTCGACCTCGCCGACGAGCTCGGCCTACTCCTCGTAGGGCCGAACGGGCAGGGTCTGGTGTCGCCGCCCGCCTCGCTGTGCGCACAGATCGTCGCGCCGATGCCGCCCCGCGGGGTGATCGGCATCGCCAGCCAATCGGGCGGCTTCTTGTCGAGCTTCAGCAACTACTCCCGACGCTGTGCAATCGGCATCAGCCGGGGGGTCTCGGTCGGCAACTGCGCCCAGGTCGCCGTCATCGACTTCCTCGAGTGGTTCGTCGATGATCCGGCGACCGACGTCGCGCTGGCGTACATCGAGCACGTGCCCGATCCCGACGGCCTGCTCGCTCGGATGGCGGCGGTGACGTCGCGCATGCCGGTCGTCGTGTTGAGCGGCGGCCGCACGGCGGTGGGCCGGCGAGCCGTGGGCGCCCACACCGGGGCGACGCCCGCACCACCGGGGTTCGACGCCGCGCTGTCCGCTGTGGGAGCGACCGTCGTCGCGACTGTTCAGGAGGCGTGGGAAGCGGCCGCCACCTTTGCCACCCAACCGTTGCCCGCGGGGCCGCGCACCGTCGTGTACTCGACGGCGGGCGGCTGGGCCATCCAGGCCGCCGAGGCGATCGAGCGCAGTGACCTCGAGCTCATCGACCTGCCCGAATCGCTTCTCGCCGCCGTCAACGAGCAGGTCCCACCGCGATGGAGCCGGGCCAACCCCATCGACTTGGCCGGCAGCGAGACGCGAGACACGATTCCCGTGCTCATGGCCGCGGTGGCCGAGTGCCCCGATGTAGATGCCGTCGTGTACCTCGGCCTCGGTATCCAGTCGAACCAGGCCGCCATGACCGCGGCCGGACCGTTCTATCCCGACCACGGGCTCGACCGGATCGTCGAGTTCCACCGTCGCCAGGACGCCCGGTACGCAACCGCAGCTCACGAGTGCTCGGTGGCAACGGGGAAGCCGATCCTCACTGCCACCGAGTTGGCGATGACCGATCCCGACAACCCCGGCCCGGCCACGGTTAGGGCGACCGGCCGGTTGTGCTACGTCGCCGCCGACAACGCTGTCACGGCCCTCGAGCACCTGTGGCGCTACGCGAGGTTCCGGACCTCGGTCGGCTGAGAACTCGGCTCCGGAACCTCACGGGTCGCCGCGCAGCAGGGCCCCGAAGTCCGCGTACTCGACGTCCTGGGCGCGAGCGACCGGGTCGCGGCGCCAGGCGGTGTAGGTGCGCTTGGTGGCCATCAACGACGGCAAGGCATGCTTCGCGATCGTCGCCGCCAGTTCGTGGGCTCGGGGGATCAGCGCGTCGTCGTCGACCACCTCGAGAACCAGGCCCATGTCTCGGGCCTGGGCGGCGTCGATCCACTCGGAGCTGAGCAACAGCCATTGGGCGTTCTGCCAGCCGACCTGGTGGGGGAGCATCCAGCTCGAACCGACCTCGGGATTCACGCCGAGGTGGGTGAACGGATACCGGAATCGGGCTGACCTCCCAGCTATGGCGACATCGGCGTAGCCGAGGACGGTGGCCCCGACGCCGACGGCGAGGCCGTTGACCGCCACCAGCAACGGTTTTGGGAATTCGGCGATCGTCGAGATCGCCGCGCTCGCCACCTCGCTGAAGTCTGGGTCGCCGGCGTGCAACTCGCCCAGGTCCACCCCGGCCGAGAACGCCCGGCCCGAGCCGGTGAGGACGACGACCGAGACACTGGGATCGGCCGCGGCTCGATCAAGCTCGTCCGCAAGAGCGCGGTACAGGTTTCGATCGAAGGCGTTCAGCTTGTCGGCCCGATCGAGTGTGAGCGTGCGTATCCGGTCGTGCCGAGCGGCGATGATTGACATGGGCGGATTCTCTCAAGTTCCGGGCCGCGCGAGCCGATAACTACCGACGGAGGGGCTCTCGGACCAGGAGGATCGGACCATCATGCGCAGAGCACCAGCAATCGTCGGCGGGTTTGTGTTCGGCGTCGTCATCGGCGTCGGCGCACTCGCGTACGCCGCGACGACCGAGCCCGACCCCGAAACGCCCGCTCCCGAGGAGTCCACGACAACCACGGCGGCGGTCGAAGAGACGACGACGTCGATCGGCGTCGAGCCCGAGACCACGACCTCCACTGAAGAGCCGGACACCACGACGACCGCCGCGGCTACGTCCACCTCCACCGAGGCGCCTGAGACCACCGAGGCCCCGCCGGTTGGCGAGGTGCCATGCGACGAGGCTCGCAACCACGGCGAGTACGTGAGCGGTGTCGCCCACACCAACCCCGGTGGCCAGGTGGTGTCTGAAGCCGCCCACACCGATTGCGGTCGTGACGATGCTGACGACGGTGAAGCTGACGACGTCGACGACGAAGCTGACGCGGACGACGGCGCCGAACCCGAGACCACCGAGCCCGAACCCGAATCCGAGGGCAACGGGAATAGCAACGCCAACGCCAACGCCAACGCCAACGGCAACGGCAACGGCAACGGCAACGGCAACGGCAACGGCAACGGCCACCAGGACGACTGACCGTCAGGGACTCGGACCCCGTTCGCTCCGAGCGGGTCGAGCGGCCAGACTGCGGTGGTGAGACAACCCCTTCGCGGCCTACGAGTGTTGGATCTGGGCACGCGGATCGCGGCCCCGTTCTGTGCCGGCTTGCTCGGAGAGCAGGGCGCCGAGGTCATCAAGATCGAGCAGCCGGGGACCGGCGACCCCATGCGGCACCTCGGTCCCTTCGTCGACACCTCGGCTGGACCGCATTCACTGTTCTGGGCCGTAGAGGGGCGGGGCCGCAAGTCGATCACGCTCGACCTGCGCAAGCCGGCCGGCCAGGACCTGTTCCGGCGTCTCACAGCTCACAGCGACGTCGTGTGCGAAAACTTCCGCCCGGGCACCCTCGAAGGCTGGAACCTGGCCCCAGCCACGATGGACGCGCGCTTGGTGTGGGTGCGGATCAGCGTCTTCGGCCAGTCCGGCCCCAAGTCGCTACGACCCGGGCTCGACCGCAATGGCATCGCGTATGGCGGGCTGCTCCACCTGACCGGCGATGCCGACCGGCCGCCGGTGCGCCCCGGCATCACCGTGTCCGACTACCTCACCGGAACCTTCGCTGCCGAAGCCGCGCTCGCCGCCCTCTACGAGCGCGACGCCCGTGGTACCGGGCAGGGTGCGGTCATCGACGCGTACCTGTACGGCGCCGTGCTGCGGATCCTCGAGTGGACGATCGCCGGCTATGACCGGCTCGGCGAGATTCGAGGGCGAACGGGCAACCGGCTCGATCACTCGGCGCCGATCGACAACTACCGCGCGGCCGACGGCGCCTACATCTGCGTGGTCGGGGCGTCCGACGCCAACTTCTCGCGGTTGGTCGTGGCCATGGAGCGACTCGACCTGCCCGCCGAACCCCGGTTCGCCACCGCCCGGGACCGGGCGGCGAACGCCGACGAGATCAACGGCATCGTCGCTGAGTGGGTCGGGTCGCTCACCGCCGCCGAGGTCGAGCAGCGTTGCCTCGACGCCGACGTGCCGGTCGGTTTGGCGTACACCGCCCGTGACATCGTGCTCGACGAGCACGTACAGGCGCGGGGCGATGTCGTCGCCATCGAGGATCCGGTGGCCGGGCCGATCATGCAGCAGGGCCCGTTTCCGCGTTTCGACGGCGAAGCACCACCCGTACCCGCCGGCGCCCCGCAACTCGGGGCCCACAACGACGAGATCTACGGGGGGCTGCTCGGTATGACGGCGGCCGAGATCGACGACCTCCGCACCGCCCGGGTCATCTGATGATCGAGCACGCCTACTCCTTCGACGTAGAGGCCGTGCCCGAGGAGGTGTGGGCGGTGTTCTGGGGTCTCCGCAAAGGCGTGGTCGAGCACGGCGGGGTCCGCATCGAGATCCTGAACAGTGGTGACGAGATCGGTAACGGCCTGGTGCGCCACTGCCACTTCCCGGTGCCGCGGTATCTGCTGTCGGGGGGACGTGCGAAGTCCTGGGAGTGGCTGACCCAGGTCGATCCTCCCCGGTCGTGGCGGTACGACGCCATCGGCAAGCCCCTGTGGTCCGAAGCGACCGGCCACACCCGACTCGAGGACCTTGGCGACGGTCGCACCCGGGTGCACTTCAACGAGACATACCACGTGTTCAACCCGGTGATGCGCGCCCTGCTCGAGAAGCGGGTGCACCGCTTCATCAGCCGCGACAACGACCGCAACATCAAGTCGTCGGTCGAACACGGCGTCGAGGCCCTCCGCTCCCGGCGAACCCGGCCGTCAGGCCGCGACGTCGAGTGAGCGTTGCTGCCAGTGCTCGGCGGTCTGCACGATCCAGAACGCCAGGAACGGGATGATCTCGAGGATCTCGATCATGAGCACGGCGTGGCGCCACGACCCGTCGGCCAGGCGGACGACGCCGGCGGCGATCCCGACGATGAGCGCGGCCCCGATCATGGTTGCGACGATCCCTTGGTACCACCGCCGGTAACCGCCGGTTGCCCGGCCGATGTTGCGTTTCACCACGAGCCCGATGAACACGAACATCGCCACCGCGGCCGATCCGTGGGCCTTGCGGAGGAACGAGTCCTGATCGACCAGATACCAGCCGAACCCAGCGACGATGGCGACCGCGGTGAAGGCGAGACCACGCACGATCGTGCGCTGCTCCTCGAGGATCGTCGCCCGACGGCCGGCCCCGGCGAGCATGTAGGCGGCCACGCAAGCGACCGCTCCGGTGACGAACAGCGCGGGGACGTTGTTGGAGACGTAGCTGGCCGTGTCGACGGTCCGGTCGATCTTGGAGCCGTCGGTGGGGCACCCCAGCTCGGGCGGACCGGTCGGGACGAGGGCGACGATGACGGCGAGCATCCCCGCCACGTTGAACAGCACGTCCTCGCTGTCGTCACGGGCGCGGATGGCGACCATGCAGCAACCGGTGGCGATGAGGGCGCTGACGAATATCGGCCGGACCGGTGTGTAGTAGTAGGCGCTGATCGACCCCTGGAAGCAGTCGAACCCGACCCGCCCCAATTCGACGAGGACCGACACCGCCAGCGAAGTGAGCAGCAGCACCATCGTGACGCGCAGGTACTGGTACGACCGCAGCACATACCCGCCATCTGCCATCGGAACCTCCCCGTCGCAGTGCCCCAAACCGTACCCCGTCGCAACAGTCAGTAGAAGACGCAACGGGTGCGGTGGCGGGGGACGGACTTGTAGCGGTCGGCGGCGCCTTGTTCCCAGAGGACACCATCGACGACGCCGGCGGTCGTCGCCACGCCTCGTCCGGCGAGGCCGGCCACGATGAGCTCGACGGCGTGCACTCCGCACGCCCGGATCTCGACCTCGGGTTCGCTACCCGAGGCGATGTCCTCGACCGCGTCGATGCGGGCGACGAGGTCGTCGGAGAAGCGCAGCACACCCTCGACCCGCAACACATGGGGCACCAGGTTGTCGGCGAACATGGTGAGGCGGTCGAGGTCGTCGAAGCGTCCCGGTCCCTCGTGATCGAAGGCCACAGCCAGGTCGTAAGCCGTGATCTGGGCCCGCTTGTACAGGGGCACCTCGGTGCCGCGCCACGTGTGTACGTCGTGGAAGTACGCGAGCCGGTCGAGGATGCGAAGCAGTCGTTCGGCCGACCGGTCGGCGTCGGCGACCAGATCGAGGAACGAGCCGGCATACTCGCCGGCGACCAAGTGGCCGAGGTCGTTGAGGGCGGTGGCGAAGTACCCCATCAGCTCCTGTTGGAAGCCGCCGTCGAGCCTCTGGCCGAAGATCTCGGCACAGCGCGGCGGGTCGAGGGTGGCGAGGTCCGCGGCGAGGATCGGCCCGTTTGCTGCAGCGTGGTCGCGCAGCGCCGCCGCCACGGTGTGGTAGCCAGACAGGCCCGGCCGCTTGGCGAGGAACGGGAAGTAGCCCGAGCCGAAGTTGACGGTGTCGAGTGCGATCACGAACGCCGCGGTGGCCTCGTCGTCGCCGTGGCGAACGCGGCCGAGGTCGTCAGACGCTCGGGTCAAAGCCTCGACCGCGAAGTCGCGAACGAAATCGGCCAGCCGTTCATGGTCGATCGACACGTGGGTGGAGTTGGCCGCGACGGTGGCGCATGCGGCGCGGATCTCGTCGAGGCGTGACATCACGACCGTAGGGTAGTGGCGTGTTTCTCGACGTCCGAGAGGCCGCCGAGCGCTGGTTGGCGGCCGACCCCGATCCCGACACTCGCGCCGAGCTTCAGCGGCTGATCGAAGACGACCCCGACGAGGTCGCCGACCGCTTCGCCGATCACCTCCGGTTCGGTACCGCCGGTCTGCGGGCCGAGCTCGGCGCCGGCCCGATGCGCATGAACCGCGTGGTCGTTCGCCAGACGGCGTCGGGCCTCGCCCGGTGGCTCCCACCGCATTCGACGGTGGTCGTCGCCCACGACGCCCGCCGACTGTCCGACGTGTTCGCCGCCGACACGGCCGCGTTGCTCTCCGCCGCCGGGCACCGGGTGTTGATGCTGCCGCCCCTGTCGGCCACGCCCCTGCTCGCCTTTGCGGTTCGCGATCAGGGTGCCGCTGCCGGGGTGATGGTCACGGCTAGCCACAACCCGGCGGCCGACAACGGCTACAAGGTGTACGCCGGCGACGGCGCTCAGCTCGTCCCTCCGGCCGACGACGAGATCGAAGCAGCGATCCTCGCGAGCGGCCTGCCGCCTCTCGATCTACCGGCGCCCGCTCCGGGGGGGTCGATCAGCGAAATCGACGCCGGTCTCGTCGACCGCTACCTCGTAGCGGCCTTACCCGATCCCACGCGGCTCGACCTCAGCGGCCTCCGCGTCGCCTACACCGCCATGCACGGCGTGGGCGGATCGCTCGTCGTCCGCGCCCTCGAGCGTTACGGCGCCGCGGTGCACGTGGTCGCCGAGCAGTTCGAGCCCGATGGCACCTTCCCGACAACGTCGTTCCCGAATCCTGAGGAACCAGGTGCCCTCGATCTGCTCCTGGCGCTGGCCGATCGAGTCGACGCCGACGTGGCGCTCGCCAACGACCCCGACGCCGACCGGCTCGCCGCCGCCGTTCGAGGGCGAGATGGTCGCTGGGCTGCACTGTCAGGCGACCAGCTGGGGTCGTTGCTCGGCGACTTCCGGCTTCGCTCCACGCACGGCGACCGTCGGTTGGTGGCGACGACGGTCGTGTCGTCGTCGCTCCTGTCGAAGCTGGCCGACGCCCACGGCGTGCGCTCCGCCGAGACGCTCACCGGGTTCAAGTGGGTGGTTCGGCCCGCGATCGCCGACCCGTCGGTTCGGTTCGTGTTCGGCTACGAGGAGGCGCTCGGCTACGCCGTCAACGACGTCGTGCGCGACAAGGACGGGGTTTCGGCCCTCGTCGAGCTCTGCGCCCTGGTCGCCGAGCTGAAACGCTCGGGCCGCACCCTCATCGATCGGCTCGACGACCTGGCCCGCGAGCACGGGCTCCACGTGTCGACGAGTCGGTCGATCCGCTTCCCCGGGCCTGGTGCGCAGGCCGCGCTCGGCGCCGTCATGGCCGCGGTGCGGGCCGATCCGCCCACCGAGCTCGGCGGTGAGCCGGTCGAGGTCGTCGATTATCTACCCGGCGGGGACCTGCCGCCGGCCGATCTGTTGCGCTTCGTGCTCGTCGACGGCTCGCGGGTTCAGCTTCGGCCGAGCGGCACCGAGCCCAAGCTCAAGGTCTACGTCGAGGTGGTGGGACCGGTCGGCGCCGATCCCGATGCCGTTCGTCCCGAGCTCGCCCGCCGCGCGGACCAGCTCGCCGCGGCAGGCGAGGCGCTTCTGGCCCGCTGAGCTCAGCGGCTGACGTCACTTTCGATCCGGCCGTCGCGGACGCGGATCTCGCGGGTTAGACGCACGGCGTCGAGCATCTGGCGGTCGTGGGTGACGAGAAGCACCGATCCGGCGAAGCTGTCGAGCGCCTGCTCGAGCTGTTCGATCGCTTCGAGGTCGAGGTGGTTCGTGGGCTCGTCGAGCACCAGGCAGTTCGTGCCCGCCGCCGCGAGCAGTGCCAGAGCAGCCCGGGTGCGCTCGCCCGGCGACAGCGACCCGACGTTGCGATCGACGTGGCCGGCGCCCAGGGCAAACTTGGCGAGGAGCGTGCGGGCGTCGGCCACCGTGTAGTCGGTGGCGTTCTGGAAAGCGGCGAGCAACGTCGATTCGAGAGGGAGTTGGGCCCGGGCCTGCTCGATCTCGCCGACCACGACACCGGGCCCGACATAGCCCTGCCCCGCTCCAAGCGCCTGACGCCCGAGCAGGGCGCCGAGCAGCGTGGTCTTGCCGCTGCCGTTGGGCCCGAGCAACGCGACCCGCTCGCCGTAGCCGATGGTGAGCGACACCGGCCCGAGCCGGAACCCGCCGCGGTCGACCACCGCATCGGTTAGCTGGGCGGTGACGGCCCCACTTCGTGGTGCGGCGGCAAAGGTGAGCCGCAGCTCCCAGTCCTCCCACGGCTTGTCGATGACCTCAAGACGCTCCATCGCCCGCTCGGTGCGAGCCGCCCGGGCCGCGAGCTGTTCGGTCTGGTTCAGCTTGAACGCCCTGACGAACTTGTCTCCGTCGGACGGCTTCTTCTTGGCCTTCGACGCGCCCTGGCTCGCCCACTCGCGCTCGCGCTGAGCTCGCGACTTCAGGGTGTCGCGCTTGGCGGCATAGGTCTCGTGGCGTTCGCGGGCATGCCGGGCCGCAGTGGCGCGCTCCTCACCGTAGGCATCCCAGCCACCCGCGAACGTCGTGACCTGACGGGAGTGGCGGTCGAGCTCGGCCACATGGGTGACGACGCGACGCAGAAACTCGCGGTCGTGGCTCACCAACGCGACCCCCGACCGGAGTCCTGTGATCCACGACTCCAGCCGGTCGAGGCCGGCCAGGTCCAGATCGTTCGTCGGCTCGTCGAGGAGGTACAGGTCGTAGCGGCTCGTCAGCAGTGCGGCGAGCCCGGCCCGGGCGGCCTCGCCGCCCGACAGGGTGTTCGTCGGCTGATCGAGCAGCCGGGCGGCGAGACCGAGCGACGCCCACGCCTCGTCGAGCCGAGTGTCGAGGTCGGCGCCGCCGAGCGCCATCCACCGATCGAGGGCTTCGGCGTAGCGGTCATGGGAATCGGGATCGGCGCTGCCCAGAGCTTCTGTCGCCTCGGCCAGGACTCGATCGGCCCCGGCAACCCCGGCTCGCCGGGCGACGAACTGGCGCACCGTTTCGTCGGCCCGGCCCGTGCGTTCTTGGGCGAGCAGTCCGATCGTCGCGTTCGGCGGTGTTGCCGCGACCCTCCCGTCGTCGGGGGTGAGCTCACCGGCCAGGACCCGGAGCAAGGTGGACTTGCCGGTGCCGTTGGGTCCGACGAGGCCGACCCGCCAACCCGGCGCCACGGTGAAGTCGACGCCGCCGAGGATGGTCGCCCGCCCGAAGTCGAGCCGCACTCCCGCCGCCCGCACCGTCGCGTGATTCACCCCTGCATTCTCACTCCACCACCCCCCATCCCCTCGTTCCTGGCGCGATCCTGGTTGTGCAGCAACCAAATTCGCGCCAGGAACGCGAGGGGGTTGGCTACGCCACGCCGAATTGACGGTCGCCAGCGTCGCCGAGGCCGGGGTGGATGAACGCCACTTCGTTCAACTTCTCGTCTACCGAGGCGGTGGTGACGGTGACGTTCCAGCCAGCGGCCTCGACGGCGCGCAGGCCTTCGGGCGCGGCGAGCACGCACGCCACCATGATCGGGCCGGCGCCCGCCTCGCGGGTCAACTCGAGCGTGTGGATCAGCGATCCGCCGGTGGCGAGCATGGGGTCGAGGATCAACACCTGGCGACCGCTGAGCTCGACCGGCACGGTGTTGAGATACGGGTCGGGTAGGTGGGTCTCCTCGTTGCGCTTGGCGCCGACGAAACCGACCGGGGCTTCGGGGATCATGTCGAGCGCCGCTCGAAGCATCCCGAGCCCGGCGCGCATGACCGGCACGAGCACCGGGTCCTGGCGGAGGCGGTATCCGGTGGTCCGAGCAAGGGGCGTGACGACCTCGAACGTCTCGACGGCCTGGTCCCGCAGCGCTTCGTAGACGATGAAGCGGGTGAGGTCGTCGAGAGCCTGACGAAAAGCCGGCCGAGGGGTCGTGCGGTCGCGCAGGCGGGTGAGACGGTCGGCGGCGAGGGGGTGATCGACGATGTGAACATGCACCGAGCCAGCTTGCCCGAATCCGATCCGATGCGCTCGTTTTCGGCGGGCCTCGGCTTGACTGGGAGACCGATGCGCCGATGAAACCTCCATATGGACTCTGAATCGCCCCGGGCTACGCCGGCGGGGTACTGGGTGATCTGGTCGACGGTCGCCCTCGACCTGATCGGGTTCGGCATCGTGTTGCCGTTGTTGCCGCTGTACTCCGAGCGGTTCGGCGCGGGCCCGTTGGCGGCCGCGGGATTGATCACCGCCTTCTCCGCGGCCCAGTTCGTGTTCGCCCCCGTGTGGGGTCGCCTGTCGGATCGGATCGGGCGCAAACCGGTGCTCGTGCTCGCGCTTTGTGGGTCGGCAATCGGTGCGCTCACATCGGGGCTGGCCGGTTCGCTGTGGGTGCTGTACCTCGGTCGGGTCATCGATGGCGCGTCGGGGTCGAGCTACGCCGTCGCTCAGGCCGCGGTCGGTGACCTCGCGCCGCCGGCCCAACGGTCCCGGCTGCTAGGCCTGCTCGGAGCGGC
Source organism: uncultured Acidimicrobiales bacterium (assembly GCA_964390555.1). Taxonomy (GTDB): domain Bacteria; phylum Actinomycetota; class Acidimicrobiia; order Acidimicrobiales; family SHLQ01; genus CAVTWS01. The sequence continues at coordinate 22,384 of CAYMJU010000199.1, forward strand.
CTTCGGAGCCGGGTTCGTGCTCGGACCGGTGATCGGTGGCCTCGCAGCTCTCGGCGACCGGCGCCTACCGTTCTTCATCGCGGCCGCTCTCGCCGCGATCAACGCGGTCGCGGCACTGATCCGGGTGCCGGAGACTCGCGGTGGTGACGAGGTCGCCGATCCGAACGATCGGGTGGCCGCGGCGACGCGATCCCGGCTGTCTCACGACGTGCGCCGACTGGTGTCGCTTGCGTTTGTGGCCATGTTCGCGTTCGCCGGGTTCGAGGCCACGTTCTCGCTGTTGATGGACCGGCGTTTCGACGCGTCGACATCGACCATCTACGTCGCGCTGGCGGCGATCGGGCTGGCCTTGGTGTTCGTGCAGGTGCGCGTCGTCGGCGGAGTAACCGGCCGGTTCGGTGAACGGGTGGCGCTACGGTTGGCGCTCGCCGTCGTCGCTGCCGGACTGCTCGTCCTGGCGGTCGACGGCGGTTGGGCTGTTCTTGTGGTGGCGCTTGTGTTGTTGGTGGTCGGGCAGGGAGTCGTGGGTCCCAGCCTCACGTCGGCGACCATCGCTTCGGCGACGCCGAGTCGGCGCGGCGAAGTGCTCGGTTATCAGGCGAGCGCGAGCGCCCTCGGTCGGATCGGTGGCCCCCTCGTAGCCGGCGCGGTGTTCGACGCCGCTGGCAGCGGCTGGCCGTACGTCGTCGCCGCGGTCGTCGCCGCCGTCGGCGTTGTCGCCGTGCCGCTTGGGGCATCCGCCGATGATGCGTCTCCCGACTCTGGCGAAGTCAGCTTTTCTTCTGTATAGTAAGTGACCCGCGGGTAACATCCGACCGACGGATCGAGGAGGAACCATGAGCGAGTTCTCCCTGGACCTGAGCGAAGACCAGGTCCAGCTTCAGAAATGGGTGCACGACTTCGCCGACACTGTGGTGCGTCCGGCGGCCGCCGAATGGGACGAGCGCGAGGAAACTCCGTGGCCGATCATCGAAGAGGCGGCGCGCATCGGCCTGTACAGCTGGGAGTTCATGGCCGAGGCTATGTTGAACGACCCGACCGGCCTCACCATGCCGGTCGCGCTCGAAGAGCTGTTCTGGGGCGACGCTGGCATCGGGTTGTCGATCATGGGATCGGCTCTCGCCGCCGCCGGCATTGCGGCGTCGGGCACGACCGAGCAGATGCTTGAGTGGGTTCCGCAGTGCTACGGCACGCCGGACAAGATCGCGCTGGGCGCGTTCTGCGCCTCCGAGCCCGACGCCGGATCCGACGTGGCGTCGCTTCGCACCCGGGCGGTGTACGACCAGGCGGCCGACGAGTGGGTGCTCAACGGCACCAAGACGTGGATCACCAACGGTGGCATCGCCGACGTGCACGTGATCGTGGCGGTCGTCGACCCCGAACTGAAGTCGCGGGGCCACGCGTCGTTCATCGTGCCACCCGCGACGCCGGGCCTGTCCCAGGGTCAGAAGTTCAAGAAGCACGGCATCCGGGCCAGCCACACCGCCGAGGTGTTGCTCGACGACGTACGCATCCCGAGCCGGTTGGTGCTCGGCGGCAAGGAGAAGCTCGACGAGCGCCTCGCTCGGGTGCACGAGGGCAAGCACGGAAACGCCCAAGCCGCCATGCAGACGTTCGAGGCGACCCGTCCGTCGGTTGCCGCCCAGGCTGTCGGCATCGCCCGAGCGGCCTACGAGTACTCGCTCGAGTACGCCAAGGAACGTGTGCAGTTCGGTCGGCCGATCATCAAGAACCAGTCGATCGCGTTCATGCTCGCCGACATGGCGACCGAGATCGACGCCGCGCGGCTGCTGACCTGGCGGGCCGCCTGGCTCGGCAAGCAGCGGAAGTTCAAGCGCGCCGAGGGCTCGATGGCCAAGGTCAAAGCCGGCCGCGTGGCGGTGTGGAGCACCGAACGAGCGATGCAGATCCTCGGCGGCTACGGCTACGTCAAGGACCACCCCGTCGAGCGCTGGCACCGTGACGCCAAGATCTACGACATCTTCGAAGGCACCGAGCAGATCCAGCAACTCGTGATCAGCCGGGCGATCAGCGGGATGCGGATCGAGTAGGGAAGGGCCTGGTCAGCGGCCCTTTTGGCTGCTCGGCGGAGTCACCTACCGTTCCACCTACCGCTCGGGATTGTCCGTAGCTGGCCGTAGAAATCGGCGTCGTGGCTTGCTTCGGTGCCGATGTGGCCACCATCA
>CAYMJU010000200.1:0-21907 GCA_964390555.1 uncultured Acidimicrobiales bacterium
GCTGTTCCTGCTCGGCCAGCAACGCCCGCCCCCTGTCGAAGTCGCCGCCGGCGAGTACAGCGGCGGCTTGATTGCCGAGGCAGGACTGGAGCGCGGTGGGGTCGCCGAGGACCCGGACCAGCACCTCCTGGTCGGCATAGAGCGCCATCGCCGCCGGGAGGTCGCCGAGCGCCTGGCGCACGAGTCCCTGATTGCCGAGGCTGGCGGCGATACCGGATCTGTCGCCGATCTGGCGATACAGGCGCTCCTCCTCGACGTGGTCGCCGAGGGCGCCGTCGTGGTCGCCCTGGGAGCGCTTCACGAGGGCGCGGGTACCGAAGTTCTGAGCCAGCTGGTCGACGGTGCCGAGCTGGCGGGCCACGATCTCGTGGGCTCCGAGCAGGTCGAGGGCCCCAGCGGGGTCGCCCCGGTTCACCCGGACCATGGCCGAGACGAGCAGACTCCGGGCGAGCGATGCCTTGTTGCCCACGCGTTCCGCGATGGCGCGCTCCTCCCCAGCGAGGGCGTCGGTTCGGTCCAGGTGGCCTCGCTGGAGTTCGATCGACGCCTGGTTGCCGAGCACGACGGCGAGCGTCGAGACGTCGCCGACCCGGCGGCAGATCGCCTCCTGCTCGGCGTAGCGAGCCAGCGCCCCGTCGAGATCTCCTTGGGCGCTCAGCACGCCGGCCACGTTGCCGATCGCCTTGCCTACGAGGACCGGATCGCCGAGGGCACGGGCCAGCGCCTCTTGCTCAGCGAATTTCGCGAGTGCGCGCGCGAACTCCCTCCGATCGAGCAGCACCGCGCCCTGGTTGGCGATGCTCGACTGGAGACCCCGGCGGTCCCCAGCCTCGCGGCACCGCCGTTCCTCGTCGGTCATCAAGGCCAGCGCGCCGACGCCATCGCCCCGCGCCCGGGCGAGGGCACCTTGGTTGCGGATCGCGATCACGAGACCGGGCTGGTCGCCGAGGGCCTCGGCCAGGGACCGCTGCTCGGCCAGCACGGCTTCGGCGCCGTCGAGGTCGTGACGCTCGAGCAGCGCCGCCCCGAGGTTCACCAGCGCGGCATGGAGCAGCGGTTCGTCGCCGCTGTCGCGAGCATGGTCGACGACCCAACGAAACAGGCCGAGGGCGTCGCGTGTCGACCCCGAGTCGTTGAGCAGTCGGGCCGCCGCCCACGTCAGATCGGGGTCGCTCTGGGGCTCGGCGACGACCGGCGCCAACGCGTCGGCCAAGCGGTGCGGCGACTCGCGTTCGATGCGCGCCCAGTGGGCGCGTAGGTCGAGCAAATCGTCGCGGTACGAGGCGAGGAGCAGGTCTGCTCGCGAGAGGACACCTGCGGCCGCGTCGGCATCGCCGGCTTCGAGGAACTGCCACGCCAGCTCATCGACGGTGCGTGGCCCGACCGGCCGGGCGGAGAAGTACTCAGCGATCCTGCGGTGGGCGTTTCGCCGGCCGTCCGGTTCAGCGAGGTAACGGTCGGCCACCGCGCGCTCGATGTCGGGATGGGCGAAGGTCAGTCGGCCCGACCGTAGCCCGAGCGCCGGACCCGCGGCGAGGAACAGGGGTGACCACGTGCGGCGCGGCAGCGGGCCCCCATCGCCGCCCGGTCCGAGCAGGTCGAGCAACTCGGTCTCGGCCAGGCCCCGCCGAGCGGCCCACAGAAGGGTCGTGGCGTCGCGCACCAGGCCCGGCCGGTCGCGCTCGAAGTCTGTCTCGTAGCGCGACAACACCAACTCGAGCAGGTCGTCGGTGGTGACCGCCGACAGGTAGTGCTCGATGCGCTCCCCGAGGGTGAAGTGATCGCCGTGCTGGCGTAGCTCGTCGAGCACGATCAGCAGGTACCTCGGGTTGGCGGCTCGCTCGGCCGCCGACAGGCGGTTCTCGTGGACGGGGTCGAGGGCCTTGGAGTACTGAGCGAGGAACTGGCCGATCAGCTGGCGGCGCTCGGCGAGCCCGAGCAAGTCGAGGTGGTGACGGTCCCAGCCTCGGCGTATGCACTCGTCGAGCGGTCGCCCGGGCAACGTGGTGAACACGAGCCGCGCCGCCGACGGCAGCGTGGCCGGCAGCCACGCGAGATCCAGGGCGCCGTCTCGCTCATCGTGTTGATCGAGGCCATCGATGACCATGACGAACCGGCCCCGGCTGGCGGCTTGTTCGAGCGCGGTGGCGAACGCCGTCCGCAGCTCGTCGCCGCCGACGGGTATGTCGACGCCCAGGTCGAGTCGCCGGTTCAGCTCGCCGATCAAGCGGCGCGCCGTGGCGGCCCAGTCCCCGCCGCCGGTGGACGCGCCGACGTAGTGCTCGATGACGGGAACGTCGGACCACGCCGGCGCCGATCGAAGCCGTTCGCTGAACCGGGCCACCAGCGCCGACTTGCCGGCTCCGGACTCGCCGGTGATCACGAGCGGGGCGCCGTCGCCCACCACGTGGGCGTCGAGCCGGGCGAGGTCGTCGCCGCGCCCCACGGCCAACGAGCGCAACGCCGCCGCGTGGGCTTCGTGGTCCAGGGCGGCACGGTCGAGCGGATCGGGTACGTCGGACTCGGGGTAGACGCGATCGAGCAGCGCGAGCAGGTCGGTTCGCACCATGTCGCCGAGCTCGACCGGGTCGGCGTAATTCTCCCGAACGGGGTAGCCGCTGCAACGCAGTCGTGCCGTGAGCTCGTCGAGCTGATGATCGCGATGCCGGGCTCGCGCCTCGGCCTCGTCAGGCCCGAGCTCGGCGATCTCGGCCGCCGATGCGACCTCGCGGAAGTCGCCCTGGACCGCTTCGGGTAGGCGGTCCACATACGCGGAGTCCCGCAGGTAGAAGAACGCGTGCCCCGACATCTCCGGGTCGTTGAGGACGCCATGGAGGATCTCGAGCTCGGTGACCGACCGACCGCGCGAGCCATCGAGCCAGCCCATCTGGGCCACCAGGTCGGCGGGCAGCTCGTCGGGGACCCAGCCATAGCGCTGGCCGATGAGCCCGATGAAGTACGGCCGGCTGAGCTCGATCTCCGCCAGGCAGATCGGCAACACCTGGCCTTCGGCCTTCTGCTCGTCGGTCACGCCCCACCGCAGGTCGACCTCGGCCCACGCCACGCCCCGTTCCTCGCAGCGGCGCCGGATCTCGGGAAAGACGCGCTTGACAAGCTCGTCGCGCTCGCCTTGCATGTCGCGAAACGTCGACGAGATGAAGACCCTGAGCACGCGGGGTTGGGCGCTCACCGGGGCCGCCCGCCGGCGCGTAGGTCGGTGTCGAGCGGCCAGCCGTGCCGGTCCCGGAGGGCGGTGATCACCGCGTCGAACCGGCGCCGGTTCAGGGCCGATCCCTCGCGTCGGACATCCGCGGGATCGATGCGGTACAGGTGCTCGAGCTTGGCCCAGCTCGGACGGCGCTGAGGGTCCCATCGTCCCGTGCCGACCGGGACGATGTCGGGATCGCCGTCGCGGCCGCGGCTAGTGAGCGCGGCAAGCGCCAGGTCGTCGCCCTCGTGTCCGAGCACGATGCAGGGCCGGTCCTTGCCCTGGGCGGGGTCGTCCTCGTAAGGGATCCAGGCCCACACCACCTCGCCCGGATCGGGCCGGCCGTCGGAATCGGGCCGGTAGATGACCTCGATCGTGTCGTCGCGCGCCGAACCCCGGCGCCGGCGAGGGTCGAGGGAGCGCAGCAGGTCCCGGATAGGCATGGGCCGAAACTAGAGCGTTCGACGCGGGGAGCACGCGACCCAGCAGCAGGGCGAGCAGCAGAGCGCGTCAAACCGACGCGGCCGCCACTTCCCCGCTCCGATCTGCCAGACTCGACCCCGTGACCCCCCCTCTCTCCAACCTGGCGCGAAATCGGTCGTCAGGCACCCTGAATCGCGCCAGGAACGAGATTGCGTGCTCGGTAAAGCCCGGTCAAGCGGGATACCTGTGATGGGCGCCGCGCTTACCGGTGCGTGGTCGGCCGAGGACCGGGTGGCCGTCGACACCGCTGCGGCCGACCTGATCGCTCGGCGCGCCGTCCAGCGCATGTGGTCGGGCGATCACACGCTCTGGCAGGACGACCCCACCGAATGCGCCGACCGCCTCGGTTGGCTCCACGTGCTCGACGACATGGACGCCGCGGTCGCCGACCTCGAATCATTCGCCGCCGAGTGCGGGTCCGACGGTCTCAGCGACGCCGTCGTGCTCGGGATGGGCGGGTCGAGCCTGTTTCCCGAGGTCCTGTCGAGGGCGTTTCGCGTCGCGCCGGGACGCTTGCGGATCCACGTGCTCGACACGACCGACCCGGCGGCCGTGCGACGGCTGGACACCGTGCTCGACCCGGCGCGAACGCTCTACGTCGCGGCGTCGAAATCGGGGTCGACCGTCGAGACGGCGAGCCAGTTGGCCCACGAGTGGGAACGCCTTGCACAACACCCGGACCGAGAAGCGCACTTCGTCGCCGTGACCGATCCCGGCAGTGGTCTCGCCCAACTCGGGTACGAGCGTGGCTTTCGTCGGGTGTTCGAGAACCGCCCCGACATCGGCGGCCGATTCTCGGCTCTCTCGCTGTTCGGTTTGGTCCCGGGGGCACTCATGGGAGCGGACCTCTCCCGGCTGCTCGCCGGGGCGCGGGCCATGGCCGAGCGGTGCCGCGCCGAGGACCGGTCGAATCCTGGGCTCGTGCTCGGCGCCGCTATGGCCGCGTCGGCGGCTCGCGGTCGCGACAAGCTCACGGTTGCGGTCGACCTGACCATGGGCACGTTCGGCGCCTGGCTCGAGCAGCTGCTGGCCGAGTCGACCGGCAAGCACGGCCTCGGTGTGCTGCCCATCGTCGACGAACCGCTGGCGCTGACCGAGGCCCACGGCACCGACCGCCTTTTCGTCACTTGGGCCGGGTCTGACGTCGCGCCGGCCGGCCAGCCGACGATCGATCTCGGCGAGGTGGGCGGTCTCGGTGGCCTGGTCTTGTTGTGTGAGGTCGCGACGGCGCTCTGCGGCGCCGCCATGGGTCTGAACCCGTTCGACCAGCCCGACGTGGCGGCGGCCAAGACCGCGACCGCGTCGGTGCTCGCCGAGGGGCTACCCGAGGTGACCCTCGCCGACGTCGGCGCCGCACTCGGTACGGTGCGCTCCGGCGACTACGTGGCGCTGTGCGCGTTCGTCGACCCCGGTTCGCCGGTCGTGGCCGAGATCGCCGCGGCTCGGCTGCGCATCGGTGCGGCGCTCGGGGTTGCCACCACCTTTGGCCTCGGTCCACGATTCCTACACTCGACAGGCCAGCTCCACAAAGGCGGCGCCAACACAGGCGTGTTCCTGCAGGTGGTGGGCGATGATCCCGACGACGTCGCGATCCCCGGCCAGCCCTTCAGCTTCGGCACCCTCAAGTGGGCCCAGGCTGCCGGCGACCTGGCGGTGCTGCGCGAGCGCGGCCGCCGCGCCCAGCGCGTCGCCCTCGCCGACCTTCTCGCCTGGCGTCCCTGAACGAGGTCAGGCTTCGGCGAGCTTGTCGGGGACCAGGCGAGCGAGCAGCGACGCCGCCTTGTACAAACCCTCGGCGGGACCCAGCTCGTCTTCGCGGAGCAGGTTGGCCATGATCCGCAGCGCCCAGTCCATGAGGGTCTCGCTGCGCATGCCGACGCCGGTGAGTCGGCGCAGCAGCACCGGGTTGCCGATCAGTTTGGCGAACAGACGGGCCACCTTGAAATAGAGGCGGTACTCATCGTCGAGAAGCCGCACGTACTGCTGCAAGGCCAACCCGTCGCCGGTCAGCACGGCCTCGGCCACGAGCGTGGCGGCCAGCCGGCCCGTTTCGTAGGCGTAGTCGATGCCCTCGCCGTTGAACGGGTTGATCGCGCCGGCGGCGTCACCCACGAGTGCCCAGTTGGGCCCGACCTTCGGGCCGACCGAGCCGGCCATCGGCAGCCGGCCGCCCGTGGGCGCCTGCACCGGCTTCTCCGGGTCGATCTGCCAGTAGCTCGGCAGGGAATGGGCGAACTCGGACATCAGGTGCGAGGTGTTGACGTCGCGCCAATCCCGAAACGTCGACAACAACCCGATGCCGACGTTGATCGTTCCGTCGCCCACCGGGAAGATCCAGCCGTAGCCCGGCAGCGAGTTCCCGTTTCGGTCGCGCACGTCGAGCGCGCTCTCGATCCAGGGGTCGGCGTGGAGCGGGCTCTCGTAATAGGTGCGGATCGCCATCCCCTGGGGGTAGGTGCGGTCGCGGGAGGCCCCGAGCGAGCGGCCGAACCGCGAGTTCGACCCGTCGGCAACGATGACGAAGCGGGCATAGACCTCGTCCTCCACACCCGAGTAGAGGTCGCGCACGACGGCGCCGACGAGCTGTCCGTGGCGCCAGATGGGGCGTACGGCTTCGGTTCCCTGGCGCAGCGTGGCGCCCTGGTTCACGGCGTTCTCGGCCACGAAGGCGTCGAGCTCGGACCGCTTCACCACGAAGCCGTAGTTCGGGTACACGGGGTGGTCGGGCCAGGCCAGCTCTATGGTGCGATTGTGGGCCACCGCCCGCAGCCCGTCGACCCGGTGGTAGTCCGTCAGTCGCTTCGACAAGCCCATGTCGGCGAGTTGCTTGACCGCTCGGGGCGTGAGGCCGTCGCCGCAAGTCTTGTCGCGCGGGAAGGTCTTGCGCTCCACCACGCATACGTCGATGCCGTGGGCCGCACCCCAGTATCCGGCGGCGGAGCCACCCGGCCCGCCGCCGATGACCAGCAGGTCGTAACGGTGCGGGGACGTGACCATGGCCCCGAAGCTACCTGGCCTGGCGGGCCAGCCGACGCTCGAGGTTCAGCCCTCGGCGGCCTCGTCGAGCGCCGGTCCGAAGATCTCCTCGAGATCGGTGAGCGTGATCTCGTTGTCGAAGTTGCCCTCGGGTTCGTAACCCTCGACGTCGCCGGCGTCGATCGCTTCCTCGATGAGAGGGACGACCGCCCCGAGCGCCTCGTCGCCGCCGAGTTCGACGCGTTCGTAGAGCACGACGCCGAGCAACTCCTCCTGGGTCAGCCCGACGGCCCACCCGGGCATGCCGCCCTCGAGCGGTTGGGCTTGGCTGCCGTACGTCGGCCGACCCCAGCCGTCGCTGCCCTTGATCACCCACTCGACGTGTTCGAGCAGGTTCGGGAACGTCTCGACCACGGCTCCGTCGGTGAAGGCCGGTCCCGTTCCCCCACCGCCCGTACCGCCGTGGCAGCTCGCACATCTGGAGTACGTCTCCTCGCCGACCGCGAGCAGGCCGGCCGCCGCCTGTGGCGGGCGTTCGAGGGTGCCGACGTAGGCGTAGGCCCAGATCGGCAGGCCGAGCAGCACCGGCATGGCCCACAGCGGGACCTTCTTGCGCCGCAGCGCCGCCTGCACGTGTGGCGGTGGAGGCGGCGCCGGCTTGGCGACCGTGGCGACCGCCGCCTGGGCCTTGACCGCCGGGGCTGACGCCGCTGCCGCGACTGCGGGCGCCGCGGCGCCCGCCGCCGCAGGGCTGTCGTCGCCGCCGCCCCCGAGCGCGGCGCGGCGATCGCGCGAACGCTGGAGTAGGTGCTCGGGAATCTCGGTCACTACGTGCCTCCGCGGCGGGCCGGCGAATCGGCGTTCACTGTATTGCCATCATCCCTCCTCGAGCCAAGGCGAGCGATGATGGCAGTTGCTGGGGTCAGCGACGGAGAGGCGCCAGTGCGCCGTATCGCCAGCAAGCACCGCGGCGACGCCCGGATGTGCCAGGCTGATTTGGGCCGTGGTAGACCAACCCGCGGTTCGGCCGGCCCTTGGCGCGGACCGATAGCATCGGAGTCGGTCCCCGAAAAGGGTCCGCGAAGCGACAGAGGAGGTGCCCCACGGTGGTTTCGTTCATGGTCTCGCTCGTCGTCACGGCCCTCGTCATCAGTGGTGGCGTCTGGTACATGAAGCGTCGTCCCGCCGGAACTCCCACCACGTGGGGCGAGGCGATGGTCGGGGCGTTCTACGTGTTCGTCGGCTTCTTCCTCATCTACGGCGTGGTCCCGCACTACTGGTTGCAGTGGGCCGATGGTCCCTTGGCGTGGCGCCCCGACAAGATCCTCTACGGCCCCTGGGACATCCTGAAGCCGAAGGCCGAGGGCGGGAACTTTCCGCTCACGATCTCGTACGAGACGCTGCGCGACCTCGTAGCCGTCGTCATCTACAACGTGTTCCTCGGGCTCAACGTGGTCTTGTGGATCACGTGGCAGAAGCGAGGCCAAAAGGCCGCCCCCCAGCCGGTGTCGGAGTACGGCCGCCCGCTGGTGCGCGAAGGGGTCTGACCGGTGGGTACCACCGACGCCAATCCTCCGCTCCCCGAGTTCGTCGACGACTACGTCCTGCAAGAGGTCGACGCGGCCTGGTTGCAGGCCCAGGTCAAGCCCAAGCAGTTCATCCACATCGACCAGTCCGAATGCATCATGTGCGAAGGCTGCGTCGACATCTGCCCGTGGAAGTGCATCCACATGGTCACGACCGACGCGGTCGACGAGGCCGTCGGTACCGAGCGTCCGGGCAGCGACCCGAGCGACCACGTGATCTTCGTGATCGACGACGACGTGTGCACCCGGTGCGCGCTGTGCGTCGACCGGTGCCCGACCGGTGTGGTCATCCTCGGCAAGTTGGGTGACCCGCCCGCCGACGGCGACCCCCACCAGCGAACGATCACCTACGGCTACGGCTACGGCATGCGCCTCGGCTGAGCGAAACCGTCCCACCCGATACGACATCCACCAGGGCTAGCAGGGAGACTCCCACTCGTGCCCAGCACCAAGCCGCCGCTCCCCGAGCGGCTACAACAACAGCTCCAGAAGACGGCCAACCAGGTTCAGGGCTCCCAGACCTGGACGTCGATATTCCGTCCCGGCTCGATCTTCCGGAAGGGCTACTCCGACAGCCCCCGGAACCGGTCGTACGTGATCATGAACAGCGTCATGTACCACCTTCACCCGGTGAAGGTGAAGCGGCACGCGGTCAAGGTCAGCTACACCCTGTGCCTCGGTGGTCTGAGCTTCTTCTTGTTCATCCTGCTCACCGTCACCGGCATCTTCTTGATGTTCTTCTACCGGCCGACGGCCGCGGCCGCGTGGGATGACAGCTCGACCCTGCAGAATTCGGTCACTTTCGGCCTGCTGGTGCGCAACATGCACCGGTGGGCCGCGCACCTGATGGTGCTGACGGTCTTCTTGCACATGGCCCGGGTCTTCTATCACGGGGCCTACAAGTCGCCCCGCGAGTTCAACTGGGTGATCGGCGTGATGTTGTTGCAGCTCACGTTGCTGTTGTCGTTCACCGGGTATCTGTTGCCGTGGGATCAGCTGGCCCTGTGGGCGGTGACGGTGGGTACCAACATGATTGGCTACACCCCGGTGTTCGGTAACCAAGTGCGCTTCGTACTGCTCGGCGGCGTCGAGATCGGTACCGACACGTTGTTGCGGTGGTACGTGCTGCATGTGCTCATGTTTCCGTTCGTGACCGTCATCTTCATGGCCGTCCACTTCTGGAGGGTCAGAAAAGATGGCGGCATCTCGGGACCGCTCTAGGCAAGGGACGCTCACGTGACCGAGATCCCCGAACACCTGCGCAAGCGCAGCGAAGAGGCCAAGGCCAAGGCGGCCGCCAAAGCCGCGGCGGCTGCCGCGCCCGCCGCGCCCGTGGCCGCGACCGACGCCCCGGTGTCCGCAGCCGCAAGCAAGATCCCCTCGCACCTGCTCGAACGGTCCAAGGCGGCCAAGGCCAAGGCGGCTGGCGGTGCCGACGTCGGCGGTGCGGGCACGGCCACCGCGACGCTCGCCCCGTCCGCCGCTGGCGTCACGCCGGCCGTCGGTGGTCCGGCACCGGTGCCGGTGGGCCCTGGCGGTCACACCCAGCGGTTGCTCACCGTCGTCAAGTCGGGGTCGATCCAAGATGTCAAGGCGACACCGCAGGACCGGGTGCACACGTGGCCGCACCTGCTCGTGGTCGAGTTCGTCGCGGCCTTGGTCATCACCGCATTCACGTTGCTGTTCTCGATCTTCGTGAACGCGCCACTGCTCGAGCTCGCCAACGTCAACCAGACGCCGAACCCGTCGAAGGCGCCGTGGTACTTCCTCGGCCTCCAGGAGTTGCTCACGATGTTCCACCCGATGGTGGCGGGCGTGACCATCCCGGGCATGGGCTTGATCCTGCTCACCATGGCGCCGTACATCGACAAGAACCCGAGCAACAAGCCCGAGCATCGCAAGTTCGCCATCTCCCTCATGACCATCCACCTGATGTTCTGGACGGTGCTGGTGATGATCGGATCCTTCTTCCGGGGGCCGGGGTTCAACTTCATCTTCCCGTGGCACGGCGGATTGTTCTTCGAACTATGAGCGAAGCCGAAACGAATGCAGTTCCCCCAGCGAGAACAACGAGGTGTGACTGATGCAAGCAGCAGTGATCGCCATACCGATCCTCGTAGTGCTAGCGCTCGTTGTCGTGTTCGTCGCCATGCGCCGTCGCGACACCGGCGAGGCGGTCGGCACCTTGTCGCGCGAGACCGTCAAGCGCGACCGCTCGGGCGCCCCGGCTCCGGGTGAGCAGGCGGTGGCCATCAGCGGCCGCGCCGTCGAGAAGGCTGCGGCTCTCGAGCGGCGCCGCGGCGAGCTCGTGCCGGCCGCGACCGCGCTGGTGCCGTGGACTCCACCCACCGAGGGGCAGATCGGCGTCGCGCGCCGCCAGTTCCTCAATCGCAGCATCGTCGGTTTCATGGGCCTCGGGCTGTCAGGGTTCGGCGCCTCATGTATCGCATTCCTGTGGCCGGGCGCATCGACGGGCTTCGGGTCCAAGATCAAGGTCGGCAACATCTCCGATGTGTTGGCCGAGATCCGGGCTGCCAACGGGTTCCTGTACCGACCCGAGGGTCGCATGTGGCTCACCGAGTACCCGCCGTCGGCGGTCGAGAAGGGCCGAGCGGTCTACGGGAGCACCCCGGCGTGGCCGGGCATCGAGGCCGGGGTCAAGGCCTTGTACCAGAAGTGCCCGCACCTCGGGTGCCGCGTGCCCGAGTGCCTCACGTCGCAGTGGTTCGAATGCCCGTGCCATGGTTCGCAGTACAACCAGGTCGGTGAGAAGCGCGGCGGTCCCGCCCCGCGCGGCATGGACTTCTTCGCCATGGAGGTCGACGCCGGCGTTCTCACCGTCGACACCGGCAATATCACGCAGGGTCCCCCGATCGGCACCAACACCACCGGTCAAGAAGCCGAAGGCGCCCACTGCCTGAGCATCTCGGAGCACGAGTGATCATGACGTTGTCGAGCGCCGCCGTGCTGGCGGCCAACACCCAGCGCGCCGTCGGGTGGGTGCTGGCCGTCCTCGTTCTGGTCGGCTTCGTCGTCTACCTGGTGCTCAACCTGCGTTCCAGCAAGGCCGAGGTGGGCTCCGAGATCGAGCTGGCCCCGAACCGCAAGCCGTACTACGACGACGACGTCCTCGAGACCACGCGGCTCGACCGCAGCCTCATCCAGGCCCTCGGCTTCATCGCCATCGTGGCGGTCACGTTGCCGGTGTACTGGCTCCGCGAGCCGGGCCGCTTGGACAACGCCACCGCCGGTCAGGATCGCGTGTTCACCAGCCGGGGTGGCGAGCTGTTCGAGGCCCAGTGCCAGCGCTGTCACGGCCCCAACGGCGTGGGTGGCGTCGCCGCGGTCACGCTCACCGACAGCGACGGCGCGTTCGTCGCCACCGTCGACTGGACCGCGCCGGCGCTCACCAGCGTGTTGACGCGCTTCTCCGACGAGGAGCTGCGCCACATCCTCACCTACGGGCGCAATGGCGTGATGCCGGCGTGGGGTCGCGAGGGCGGGGGACCCCTCACCGATCAGCAGATCACCACGCTGATCCGTTACATGCGCAGCATCCAGGCGCCCGACGCGGTCGTGGCCGCGGCGGTCATCGACGGCGTGTTCGACCAGCTTTCCGAGCAGGGCGACGAGGCGGCGGACGAGACGGCGGTAGTCGAGGCCAAGGCGAGCTTCGACCGGGCGATCGAGGTGATCGAGGCGGCCGGCGACGACGCCGACGCCCTCAACACCGCCCTCTCCGAGCTGGCGGCCGCTCGCGCGGTCCTCGACGCCGCCCTCGTCTCGGCCCTCGGCGCGGAGCGTTACGGCGAGCTGCTGTTCGCCAACCCGGCCAGCTCCGGTCAGTACAGCTGCGCCCGCTGCCACACCAACGGCTTCTCGTTCGGCGCGACGTCGGACGACTCGGTCGCGGCGCTCATCGACGAGTGGCCGAACCTCGCCGCGAGCGGCCGGCTCACGGCGTACGTCCCGGGCGGCGGCTACTTCGGCCCCAACCTGACGAACGGCGTCACGGTCCGCAAGTTCCCCAATGCATCCGAGCATGCCGGCTTCGTCGCCGAGGGCACCGCCGACGGTTTCCGGTACGGGTCCGGCGGTGAGGGCTCGGGCAACATGCCGGGCTTCGGGCCCCGGATCGACGACGGTGCCGAGCGCACCTACGCCGCCATCTTCACCGAGGCGCAGCTCGACGCCATCGCCGCCTACGAGAGGGGCCTGTGATGGGGGCGTTCAACGTGGCCGCCGGCCTCGACACCCTGGCCGGTATCGCCTGGGACCCCAACATCCGGGGCGTGCTGGTGGTGCTCACCGGCATCGTCGTGCTGTTCGGCTCGGTGTGGGTCGTCCTCGGTACCGACACCGGTTTCCGGCTCGGCACACTGCTGTCGCTCGCGGCCCTGTTCGGATTCCTGACCATCCTGGCCGGGTACTGGTGGGTGGTGTCGCCCAACGCGTGGAAAGGCGACGACCCGAGCTGGGTGGTGATCGACATCAACCGGGTGGACCACGGCGGTTCGATCATCGACGACGTGCAGCGCCTCCCGAACCACGACGATCTGGTCGCCGAGTTCGGCTCCGCTCATGATCTGGTCGCGGCGAGCGACAGCGAGATCGCCAACCGCGACTTCAACTCGCCGCCCACCGAGGAGGAGCTGGCCGGGCTCTCGCCCGAGAAGCAGGCCGCGCTGATAGCCGATCGCCTGCTGCGCAACGAGTCGATCAGCTACTCCGAGCTGGCTGGCGTCGACCGGTCCGTCGTCGAGGATGCCGGCCTCGACTTCGCGGGATGGAGGCTGATGGCCGCCGCCGATGCCGGCGAGGCCCAGACCGTGGCCGGCGCCGCCCTCGTCGAGCTGGGTGTGCTCGGCGCCGATGATCCGTTCCTGTTCCACGAGACCGTGGAGATAGGTGGCAAACCGACGCTGGGGGCCGACCCGAACCGCTGGGACCGGATCAGCCGCTGGTTCTCCAACGCCGCACGACTGCGCCACCCGGTCCACTACGTCGTGGTCCAGGTTCAAGCCGTCGACCAGCAACGCCTGGAGGATCTGACCGTACCCGGCGAGGCCCCGCCGCGGGCCACCGTCGACGCCGATGCCCCGGTGGTTTCGGTGATCATGGAGCGCGACCTGGGCAACCGCCGCCTGCCGCCAGCCTTGCTCACGATCTTCTGCAGCCTGATGTTCGCGGCGTTGTGCTACTCGCTCCACGTGCGCGACAAGGTGGCCATGGCGCGCGCCGCGGCCGAGGCCTGAGGGGCGCACGATGCTCGGTCAGTACCTTCCCGTCTTGTTGCTCCTGGTCGTCGCCGTGGCGTTCGGCGCCGGCAGCTTCCTCGCCTCAGGACTGCTGGCCCCGCGCCGCCCCCACGACCGCAAGCTGGCACCCTACGAATGCGGCATCATCCCCGGCCGCGACGCGCCCGAGCGCTTCCCGGTGCGCTTCTTCCTGGTAGCGATGATCTTCATCGTGGTCGACATCGAGATCATCTTCTTGTACCCCTGGGCCATCGCCCACCGCGAGCTCGGTCTGTTCGGCTTGGTGGCCATCGTCATCTTCAGCGTCGCCGTGTTCGAGTCGTTCGTCTACCTGATCAGCCAGGGCGCGCTCGAGTGGGGTCCGACCAGGCAGGTCCGCCGGGTGCTCAGCTCGGCGGTGTCGGCCGAGCGGACCGCGTCGACAACGGTGCGGCGCGTCGGACTCGACGGACGGGCGGCGGCGGGCTCCGACTCGGGGGCGGCGGCCTGATGGGCCTTGTCCAAGACGTGCTCGACGACGGCATCGGAGGGCTCCAGCACAACTTCCTCACCGGCAAGCTCGAGGACCTGGTCAACTGGAGCCGGGCGCGCAGCATGTGGCCGGCGACGTTCGGGTTGGCGTGCTGCGCCATCGAGATGATGGCGACCGGCGCCGCCCACTACGACCTGGCCCGCTACGGCATGGAGGTCTTCCGGGCCTCGCCCCGACAGGCCGACTTGATGATCGTGGCCGGTCGGGTGTCCCAGAAGATGGCTCCGGTGCTGCGCCAGATCTATGACCAGATGATGGAACCCAAGTGGGTCATCTCGATGGGCGTTTGCGCGTCGTCGGGCGGCATGTTCAACAACTACGCGATCGTGCAGGGCGTCGACCAGGTGGTACCGGTCGATGTCTACGCGCCCGGTTGCCCCCCGGGGCCCGAGACGCTGATGCACGCCATCTTCACCCTCCACGACAAGGTGCTGACCGGCCAGCTGGTGCGCCGCCCCGGCGACGCGGGCGCCGGGATAGTGATCGAGCACCGCCCGGCCGACGCCGTCGAGGTGAAGACCCTCACCATCGGGAGGCGGTGATGCCCGACGACGCTCCCGACGAGGTTGCCGCGCCCGAACCCGAGCCCGAGCGAGCCTATGGCGCACTGGTGTCCTGGTCGTGCGACCAGCGGGTGCTGCACCCAAACCGCGACTCGTATCTCGCGACCGTCAAGGCGCTGCGCACCGATGGGTACTTGATGGCGATCGACGTGACTGCCGTGGACTACGTCCACGCCGATTCGGTTCGAACCTTGCCGGCCGGCGTCGAGGCCGAGCGGTTCGAGGTGGTCGCCTCGTTCATCGACCACGATCGGGCCGAGCGGGTCCGCCTGCGGGTCCAGGTGCCCGAATCGGACCCGGTCGTGGCCAGCTTGTTCGACGAGTACCCAGGGACCGAGGCCCTCGAGCGCGAGGTGTTCGACATGTTCGGCATCAGCTTCGAGGGCCACCCCGACATGTCGAGGATCCTCATGCCCGAGGACTGGGACGGTTACCCCCTCCGCAAGGACTTCGACATGGGCCGCATCCCCGTGCAGTTCAAGGCCGCGACGTGACGCTGATCGATGAGCTGAGACAAGCCCGCAACGAGTCGGGCAATGACGAACGCGTGCGGGTGCGCGCCGACGGGGCGGTGCTGCGCATGAGCGAGGCCGAGGTCAACGCCTTGGCGGGCGACCCGACCGATCCGGGCGACGACGAGCGCATGATCCTCAACATGGGGCCGTCGCACCCGAGCACCCATGGTGTGCTGCGGCTGATGCTCGAGCTCGAGGGCGAGACGGTCGTACGGTCCAAGGCCATCATCGGTTACCTGCACACGGGCATGGAGAAGACGGCCGAGGACCTCACGTTCCTCCAGGGCCCGACCAACGTGACCCGGATGGACTACGCGGCGCCGCTGTTCTCGGAGCTGGTGTTCTCCCTCGCCACCGAGAAGCTGCTCGGGGTCGAGGTGCCCGAGCGGGCCACCTGGATCCGCATGCTGATGTGCGAGCTGAACCGAATGTCGTCGCACCTGCTGTTCATGGCCACCAACGGCATGGACCTCGGCGCGGTCTCGATGATGATCTACGGTTGGCGCGAGCGCGAGGAAGTGCTGCGGATCTTCGAGCGAATCACCGGCCTGCGGATGAACCACAACTACATCCGCCCCGGCGGTGTGGCCGCCGACCTCCACGATGGTTGGCGTGACGACATCCTGGCGATCTGTGACCAGGTCGACGCCCGGCTCGAAGAGTACGACGTGTTGATGACCGGCCAGCCGATCTGGCGTGAGCGGCTCCAGGGTGTCGGCGTGCTCACCACCGCCGAAGCGCTGGCCCTGTCGGCCACCGGCCCGTTGCTGCGCTCGACGGGCTACCCGTGGGATCTGCGCCGCACCATCCCATATCTCGCGTACGACGACGTCGACTTCGACATCATCGTCGGTACGTACGGTGACAGCTTCGACCGCTACGCCATCCGCCTCAACGAGATCCGCGAGTCGATCCGGATCGTCCGTCAGATCTGCGACACGATGCCCAAGGGCGACTACCGGGTGCAGGACCGCAAGGTAACGCCGCCACCCCGCGCCCGCATCGACGAGTCGATGGAGGCATTGATCCACCACTTCAAGATCTTCACCGAGGGCTTCAAGGTGCCCGAGGGCGAGGTCTACGTGGCCGTCGAGTCGCCCCGTGGCGAGCTCGGCTGCTACATGGTGTCCGACGGGACGGCGAAGCCGTACCGCATGCACATCCGTGGGCCGTCATTCGTGAACCTGCAGACCCTTCCCCACCTGCTCGAGGGCAACCTGATCGCTGACGCCGTGGCCAACATCTCCACCGTCGACCCCATCATGGGCGAGGTGGACCGGTGAACCGCACGCAGCACCTCGGCGGCGAAGCCGCCCTCCATCGCGAAGGCGAACCAGAGATCAACGCGCACGCACGCGGTGCGGGACGCGCAGCGTGTGCGCGCGAAGGCGGTCCAGAGATCGACGCGCACGGGCCAGGTGCGAACCCATGTTGACGAGCGAGAACGTCGCCTTGGCGAGCGAGATCATCGCTCGCTACCCGCGCCCGAAGTCGGCGCTGATCCCGTTGCTGCACGTGGCCCAGGAACAGGACGGCTACGTGACCGAGTCGGCCATGGCCCACATCGCGGAGCTGGTTGGGGTCACCCCGGCTGAGGTGATCGGCACGGCCAGCTTCTACGAGATGTTCAAGTTCCACCCAACGGGTCGGTACCTGGTGAACATCTGCACCAACATCTCGTGCCTGGTCCTTGGCGCCGAGGACCTGTTGCACCACGCCGAGCACGCTCTCGGTGTCCGGCCCGGTAGCACCACCGACGATGGCGTGTTCACCCTCGAAGACGTCGAGTGCATCGCCGCGTGCACCGAGGCGCCGTGCCTCCAGGTCAACTACCGCTACGCCTTGAGGGTCACGACCGACGATTTCGACGAGATCGTCGCCGATCTGCGCGCCGGCAAGACTCCAGCGAAGGTGATCGTCGCCGAGCCGGGCGAGTCGATCCCGAGCCACGGCACGCTGGCTCAGATCCGCCAGAGCATCCCGGCTGGCAAGTCGGTCGGGGCGGTGCCACCCGAGCAGGTGACCGAGGGCCCGGCGTGGCTGGCCCGCAACACGGCGCGGAGCGCCTCATGACGACCGCGGAGCGCCTCATGACGACCGCGGAGCGCCTCATGACGACCGCGCGCCTCATGACGACCGCGCGCCTCATGACGACCGCGCGCCTCATGACGACCGCGCGCCTCATGAGTGCCGCGGGAGCGTCGTGATGGCGACGAACCACTACGTCCCCCGCGCCCCCGGCTACGTCGACAACGATGGCCCGAAGATCGTCAGCAGCCGGTTCCCGCTCGCCGACAGCCACACCCTGGAGCGCTTCCTGGCGACCGGCGGATACGAGGGCCTGCGCCGGGCGCTCGACCAGACCCCCGACCAGGTCCACACCCAGGTGAAAGACGCCACGGTGCTCGGTCGCGGCGGCGCCGGCTTCCCGGCCGGCACCAAGTGGGGCTTCTGCCCGCCGGGCGTGTGGCCCCGGTACTTGGTCGTCAACGGTGACGAGTCCGAGCCCGGCACCTACAAAGACCGCCTTCTCATGGAGCTCGACCCCCACCAGCTGATCGAGGGCTGCCTGATCGCGTGCTACGCCGCCGGGCTGTCGCAGTGCTTCCTGTACGTGCGGGGCGAGATGGCGGTCGCTCAGCAGCGCATCGCCCACGCGCTCAACGAGGCCTACGCCGCCGGGTACGTGGGCCGCAACATCTTGGGCAGCGACCTCTCGGTCGACATCGTCTTGCACTGGGGCGCCGGTGCGTACATCGTCGGCGAGGAGACCGCCCTGATCGAGAGCCTCGAGGGCAACCGGGGAATGCCGCGCCTCAAGCCGCCGTACTTCCCGGCGTCGATCGGCCTCTATGGCAAACCGACGGTCGTGAACAACGTCGAGACGCTCGCCAACCTGCCCTGGTTGCTCGTCAACGGCGTGGAGGCATACAAGCAGTACGGCAGCGAGGCGTCCCCGGGCACCCGGCTGGTCGCGGTGTCCGGGCACGTGAAGCGGCCCGGCGTCTACGAGATCCAACAAGGCGTGACCACCTTCCGCGAGTTGTTCTACGGCGACAACTACTGCCAGGGCATCCGCGACGGGCATCAGCTCAAGATGTTCATCCCCGGCGGCGGCTCGGCGCCATGGTTCTTCGAGGAGCAACTCGACTTGGCGATGGAGGGCCGCGCCGTCGGTGCCGCCGGCTCGATGCTCGGCTCCGGGGCGCTCGTTGTGATGGACGAGACCGTCGATGCGGTCAAGGCATGCCTCCGGGTGGTGCGATTCTTCGCCCGGGAGTCGTGCGGCAAGTGCACGCCGTGTCGCGAAGGCACAACGTGGGAGGAGCAGATCCTCCAGCGCATCGTCGACGGCCACGGCCGGCCAGCCGACATCGACATGCTGCTCGACGTGGCCGACAACATCAGCCCCGGCCCGTACCCGGTCGCCGCTCATCCGAGCGCTGGGCTCGAGGCCGTGCCGTTCCCGCCCCGCCAAACCACCATCTGCCCGCTCGGCCCGTCGGCGGTGGCGCCGATCGCCTCGACGATTCGCCGCTTCCGCCACGAGTTCGAGGCCAAGATCACCCGCCGCAACCCGATCCCGCTCGCGTCGATCTCCGGAGCCGGCCATGAATGACATCACCCAGGCGCCCGAGACGGTGGCCGTCACGGTCAACGGCGTCGAGATCGCCGCCGCGCCCGGCGAGTTGCTGATCGACGCGTGCGAGCGCACCGGCACGTTCATCCCCCGGTTCTGCTACCACCCGCGCTTGGAGCCGGTCGGCATGTGCCGCATGTGCCTGGTCGACGTCGACACCGGCCGGGGCCCGGCATTGTTGGCGTCGTGCATGATCTCGGTGTCGCCGGGAATGAAGGTCGACACCGAGTCCGAGCGCACCCGGAAGGCCCAAGACGGCGTGCTCGAGTTCCTGCTCGTGAACCACCCGCTCGATTGCCCGGTGTGCGACAAGGGTGGCGAATGCCCGCTCCAGGACCAGACGGTGGCGTTCGGTCCCGGCGAGAGCCGTTTCGTCGAGGAGAAGCGGCACTTCGAGAAGCCCATCCCGATCAACGACAACGTCTATCTCGACCGCGAGCGCTGCATCCTGTGCGACCGCTGCACCCGCTTCGCCGCGGACGTCGCCGGCGATGCGCTGATCCATTTCCAGGGACGGGGTAGCAACACCGAGGTCAACACCTTCCCCGACGAGCCGTTCAGCTCGTATTTCTCGGGCAACGTGGTTCAGATCTGCCCGGTCGGGGCGCTCACCGCCAAGCCGTACCGTTTCAAGGCCCGCCCGTGGGATCTCGACGAGACCGAATCGACGGCCACCATCGATTCGGTAGGCAGCCGCATCACGACCCAGGCCTCGCGCAACCGGGTGCTCCGCCACGTCGGCGTCGACAGCGACGCCGTGAACTGGGGTTGGCTGACCGACAAGGACCGGTTCTCGTTCGAGGCTCTCGATTCCGAAGGCCGCCTCACCGGACCGCTGCGCCGCGATGGCGACGCGCTGGTGGCCACCACGTGGCCCCAGGCGCTGCGGGCCGCCGGCGCGGCCCTGAAGGGCGCCGACCCGGCCCGGGTCGGGGTGATCGGCGGCGCCCGATTGACCAACGAGGCCCAGTACCTGTGGGCCAAGCTGGCCAAGGGCGTCATCGGCACCGACAACGTCGATGCCCAGGTCGGCGACGGTCTGCCGGCCGAGTTCGTGCTGTCGCTTCCCCGGGCCACCGTTGCCGACGCGTGCACTCCCAAGGGCACGATCGTGCTCGTGGGCTGTGACCCCAAAGAAGAGCTCGGAGCGCTCTACCTGCGGTTGCGCCACGCGGTGGTCAACGACGACGCCAGGCTGATCGAGATCACGCCCCGCTCGACCGGGTTGTCCCGCCACGCCGCCCATTCGCTTCACCCGGTACCAGGCGAGATCGCCGATCTGGTGCGGGCCCTGCTCGCCGATGATCCTGATGAGACCGCTGGCGTGGCCGCCGACCAGATCGCCGCCGCGGGCCGCAGCCTCCGGGCGGGGACCGGACCGGTGACGGTGATCCTCGGACGGGGCTCGACGGCCGAGGTCGCCGGCCCTACCGTGGATGCCGCTATCGCCCTTCGCGACGCATTGCCCGGTGTGCGGTTCCTGCCGGCGCTGCGGCGCGGCAACGTCCACGGTGCGCTCGACATGGGCCTGGCCCCGGGTCTGCTGCCCGGTCGCGCCACGCTCACCGACGGCGAGGCCGCGGTGGGCGCCGTCTGGCCAGGGGTGCCGGCGACCCGTGGGCTCGACACCCACGCCATGCTGGCCGCCGCGGCTGACGGCAAGATCGACACCCTCGTGCTGCTCGGCGCCGACCCCCTCACCGATTTCCCCGACCGCGACCTGGCCCGCCGGGCGCTGGCCGAGGTGTCCGCGATCATCGCCGTCGACTTGTTCCGCACCGCCTCGGTCGATGCCGCCCACGTGGTGTTGGCCGCTGCGGGCCCGGGCGAGGTCGACGGGTCGTTCACCAACCTAGAGGGCCGGATCAGCGGCCTCGGCCACAAGGTCACGCCCCCGGGTACCGCCCGGGCCGACTGGGTCCTCGCCACCGAGGTCGCCCACGCCGTCGGCGCCGACCTGGGCGTCACCTCGCTCGACGAAGTGTGGACCGAGGTGGTCCGGGCCGCTCCCACCCACGCCGGCGTCTCCCGGTCGGCGATCGCCGCGGCCGGCGCCGAGGGCATCCTCGTGCCCGGCGTGCTCACCGGATCCCCCGACCCCGGCCCGACGCCCACTGCGCCGCGCGACGCCTACGGACTGCGGTTGGTGGCGACCAGGTCGATGTTCGACCAGGGCACCGTCATCCAGCAGAGCCCGGCGCTGGCCGGTCTGGCCACCGATACCGCGGCCCGGATGAACGCCCACGAGCTCGACAAGCTCGGGCTGTCGGCCGGAGACCAGGTCACCGTCACCACCTCGCGCGGCGTGTTGACCCTGGCCGCGATACCCGACGCCGGCGTACCCCGGGGCGTCGTCGCCATCACGATCAACCAGGCCAACGCCAAGGTCGGCGACCTCGTAGATGCCGCGTCGGTCGCTACCGACGTGCGGTTGGAGCGGGCATGAACGGCCTGGTGATCGCCGCCGATCCGCTCCTCAGCGGCGAGATCGACTTCGGCATCGTGCTGATCGTCATCGCCAAGGTGCTGATCTCGTTCGCCCTGCTGCTCGTAGCCGTGATGTTGATGATCTGGTTCGAGCGCAAGATCATCTCGGACCTGCAGAACCGCATCGGCCCCAACGTGGCCGGCCCGTTCGGTCTGTTGCAAACCCTCGCCGATGGCATCAAGGCCTTCTTCAAGGAAGACCTGATCCCGGACCGGGCCGATCGGTTCGTGTTCAAGCTGGCGCCGTACCTGGCGTTCGTGCCGGCGTTCCTCGTGTTCTGCGTGATCCCCGTCGGCGGCAACTTCTCGGACAAGGGTGGGGCCATCAAGGTCGGCGATCACTTCACCTGGGTCCAGCTCGCCGACCCGCCGGTCGGCATCCTGCTCGTGCTCGCCATGTCGTCGATCGCCGTCTACGGGGTGATGCTCGCAGGGTGGGCGTCGGGCTCCAAGTACCCGTTGCTCGGCTCGGTGCGGGCGTCGGCCCAGATGGTCTCCTACGAGGCCGCCCTCGGCCTGTCGGTCGCCGCGGTGTTCCTCGAGTCGAGGTCGCTGTCGACCCACGACATCGTCGCCGACCAGGAGATGTGGTCCTGGAACCTGTGGAACACCGGGTTCGTGCCGTTCGTCGTGTTCCTGATCGCCGCCACCGCCGAGCT
>CAYMJU010000201.1:0-9038 GCA_964390555.1 uncultured Acidimicrobiales bacterium
TGGTCATCGGCAGCGACCCCGACGACGGCCGGGATGTCGGCGCCAACGATCGCCTCGAGCTGGGGCACGCAGACCCGGTAGCCGCCGATGAGGCGGCGAACGTCGTGCTGCCAGAGGCTTCGCCCGGTCAGGATCGGCGGCGGTCGCCACCTCAGATCGGCCAGCCGGTGCGGGCGCTCTGACCGGCTCGCCGGCGGCACATCACAATGCTCAGGTCGGGTGTCGGACCCGAAACGCAAAGTGGGCACTTGAAACACTCTTTCCGGGGGCATCGGCCCCGGGAGTGGTGGGCGAGGGGGGACTTGAACCCCCAGGGTGGCTGTTACGAACCGCGGCGGCGGTCGGACAGGCTGTGGATGCGGCGGCGGGTGCCGGCGGTGACGTCGAGCCGGTCGGCCACGTCGTCGAAGTCTTCGGTCGGGCCGAGCCACTCGATCTCGTCGACCGTCGCCGCCACGGGAGCGTCGAGGTTCACGGTTGCGATGTGGCGGAACAGCACGGCCTCGGCGGCGTGCTCGTTCAGGGTGGCCACCAGCTTGGTCGCCCCCCGCACGTCGACGTCCCAATCGCCGTCGAGCGGGATGTGCTCGAGCTTGCCGTAGCGGGCCAGCACCGCGGCCGTCGATTTGGCGCCCCACCCGGCGAGCCCGGGGTAGCCGTCGGCGGTGTCGCCCACGAGACCGAGGTAGTCCGGGATCGATTCGGGTGGCACGCCGAACTTCTCGATAACCCCGGCGCGGTCCGCGACCACGCCCTTGCGGCGATCGAACTGCACCACCCGTCCGTCGGCGGTGACGCATTGGGCCAGGTCCTTGTCGGGCGTGCAGATCTGGACCTGCTCGACCCGCGGGTCAGCCGCAGCCATCGCCGCGGCGGCGGCGAGGCCGTCGTCGGCTTCGTGCTCGATCTGCGGCCACACCGCGAACCCGGCGGCGGCGAGCAGCTCCTCGAGCAGCGGGAACTGCGACGACAGCGCCGGGTCGACTCCGGCGCCGGTCTTGTAGCCGGACCACAAGTCGTTGCGGAACGACTCGATCACGTGGTCGGTCGCGACGCCGACGTGGGTGGCACCGTCGTCGAGCATGCCGACCAGGCTCGACAGCACCCCCCGGCTCGCCGCCACCTCCTGGCCCCACGATGTGATGTGGGACGGCACGCCGAAGTGGTGCCGGAACAGCTCGTAGGTCCCGTCGATCAGATGAACGATCACCGTCCGAACCCTACTCCCCCCGTTCTTGGCGCGATCTGGGTTGCACGACGACCAGAATCGCGCCAGGAACGAGGGGATCAGCGGATGTAGCCGACGGCGTCGGCAACGAGGTGGCCGAGCCCGGCGTTGTTGAACAGCGACACCTGGCCGTTGGCGCCGACGCGCGCCATCACCAGGTTCGGGGTGTCCTGGCCCGGATCTGTGTTCAGCGCCGACGCCACTGGGCGAACCTGCCCGGTCGGCCACACGGTCACGAAGCTCGGCGCCGACGCCCCGCTGCTGGTCACGTTCAAGATGACGGCCTTGGCGTCGCTCGGGATGGCCGCACGGCCGGTGACTTGGAGGTTCAACGAGCCGCCCGGCCCGACGATGCCGGACGCACCGCCGGTACCGTCGCGCGTGTCGAGCAGCCGAACGGGCGAGATCGAGGTCACCTCGCTCCCGGTGGTCGGAAACCAGCCCACGGCGTCGGCGACGAGGTGCCCGGTGCCGGCATTGTTGAAGAACGACACCTGACCGCCGGTACCGATCTTGGCCACCACCAGGTTCGGGGTGTCCTGGCCCGGATCGGTGTTCAACGCCGATGCCACCGGTCGGCCTTCGCCGGTGGGCCAGACCGTGACATAGCTGTCGATCGACGACTCGGTGCTCGTGACGTTGAGGACCACCGCTCCGGCTTCGGCCGGAATCGTGGCTCGGCCGGTGATCTGCACCGAGATCACCGAGCCTTGGCCCAGGGCACCCGCGGCCGCGCCGTTGCCGGTTCGGGTGTCGAGCAGTCGCGTCGGCGTGAGCGAGTGGTACGACGACACGGCGGGGAACCAGCCGACCACATCGGCAACCAGGTGGCCGGACCCGGCGTTGTTGAACATCGAGACGTTCCCACCGGCACCGATGCCCACGACGACCAGGTTCGGGGTGTCTTGGCCCGGGTCGGTGTTCAGCGCCGACGCGACCGGCCGGCCTTCGCCGGTCGGCCACACGGTCACGAAACTCGGGGCCGAGGCCTCGGTGCTGGTGACGTTCATGACGACGGCCCCGGTGGCGCCGGTCGGGATGCCGCCGCACCCGGCGACCTTGACGTCGATCGTCTGACCCTGCCCCGCGGCACCGGCCACCCCGATACCAGTGCGGGTGTCGAGGATGCGTGCCGGTGCGAGCGAGACGAACGAAGTCGACGAGGCCGCTGCCGGCGTCACCGCCGGACAGGGCACCGCCGCCAGCCGCAGCGATCCGTCACCACCCACCGAAAGCGGCTCGACGACCATGCGGCGCTGGCCCTGCGACGCGCAGAGCCCGGCCCGATCGCAGTTCGGGTTCGCGGGGTAATCCGTGTAGGGAGCGTTCCAGTAGTGGTAGGCGATCATCAGGCGCCCGTCGAGACCGACGAACGCATCGGCGCCGCCGGGGCCGAGCCGACCGCTGCGGTCGGAGCTGTCGAGCAACGGCTCGTTCGTCGGGCGCTGGCAGGGTCCGAGCGGCCCGGCGCAGATCGCGTAGCCGGTGGCGTAGGCCGCGGAGCGCCACTCGTTACCCGAATACAGCAGGTAGTACCGGCCGCCGAAATGCACCATCGACGGGTTCTCGACGACGCTGCCCTCCCACGCCTGCGCGGTGGCGATCAGCAGCGTCGGTGACGAACCGGCCGCGAACGAGGTCCCGTCGGCTGAGAGCTGGCGGATCCAGATCTTCTGCGGCACCGAGCCCGGCACGCCCTCGCTCTTCCACAGCAGGTACGGCGTGCCCGTGGCCGGGTCGACGAACGGCTCGGGATCGATCGACCCAACGGGGTCGCTGTCACAGACGAGCGGGCCCGACGAGGTGTCACGGAAGGGCCCGAGCGCGCTCGTTGCCGTGGCGACCGAGATGCAGAAGCGGCCGTTCGGAGGATCGCCGGGCTCGATCCGCACGGTGAGGAAGGCGACGTACTGATTGCCGATCCGGGCCACGCCCGGCGCCCGTACCTCGGACTCGATCCAAGGGTGCGGATCGTTGGTGTCGAGCGCCCACGCCGGCGGCTGCACCAGACCGTCATTGAAGAACGAGTCCTGCGGGAAGTACGGATTGGGCTGCCAGCGAGGATGCGCGGTCCAAGTCGCCAGGTCGGGTGACGTCATGATCGGCAACATCGCCCCGCCCGTCGGGGTGCTGTACGCGACATAGCGGTTTCCGTCGACGATCACGCTCGGATCGGGGAAGTTCGACGAGTAGACCCGGTTCGGCTCGAACCACGGGGCGCCGGGATAGGCCTCGGCAGGAGCGCTGCGCCCGCCGATCAGCATCATCGACAGGGTCATGGCGAAGCAGGTGAGTACAGCCAGGTACCGACGCATTGAGACAAGTCCTTCAACCAGGGCCCGCGCGCGAGCCCAGGGTAGACAATCGATTGCTCTCGTGGGTATCGGCCTGGCGGCGCGTTTGCTTCAGTGCTCCGAGCCGGGGTTTTCCTGGACCAACTCGATGAGCGTGCCGAAGCTGCCCTTTGGGTGGATGAACGCGACCGTCGTTCCCCGGGAACCCGGGCGCGGCTCGGGGTCGATCGGCGTGGCCCCGGCGGCCACCATCGCCGCCAGCGCGGCGGCGCAGTCGTCGACTCGGTAGCCGACGTGGTGGATGCCCTCGCCCCGCTTCTCGAGGTACTTGGTGATCGTCGAGTCGGGTCGGGTCCCGGTGGTCAGCTGGATGTAGCTGTCGGCGACCTTCACCAGCGCCTCGTCGACCCCGTCCCGTTCCACGACCTCGCGGTGATGGACCTCGGCGCCGAACGCCCGCCGGTAGTAGTCGATGGCCGCGTCCAGGTCGTGGACAGCGATGGCGACGTGATCGATCTCGGTCAGCAACATAGGACCAGTTTCCCATGATCCGGGGTCGCAAGACTCACCCGTACCGTGAGGGAACGTGAAATACTGACGAACGTGATGGACGTTCCGCCGAGCCGGAGCGACCATGTCTGAGGAGACATCGATGGTGTTCACGCCCGAGCAGGTCGCGGCACGCGATTTCGGCATCGACCGCAGGGGCTATGACCGCGCCGAGGTCCGGGCGTTCCTGGTGCATCTCGCCGAGCAGCTCGAGCGGGCCGAACACTCGGGCGGCGCCGACCGGTATGCCACCCTCGGCGCCGAGGTGGCGACTGTCATGCGCAGCGCCGAGGAGTCCGCACGCGAGATGCTCGACCGCAGCCGGGCCGATGCGACGGCATTGCGTTCGGAGGCGGAGCAGTACGCCACGTCCATCCGAGCCGAAGCCGACGCCGACGCCGCGCGGTTGCTCGCCGAGGCCAAGGCGCGGGCTGAAGAGCTTCGCGTCGACTCCGAGACCGACGCCGACGAGACCCGCAGCGCGGCGACACGGATCAGCGCCGATGCCGACCAGCTGCAGGTCGAGGTGTCGGAGCGAACGTCTGCTCAGCGTGCTGAAGCTGACGAGTACGCGACCACGGTGCGAGCTCGCGCGGCGGAGACGGCGGCTCGCACCGTCGCCGACGCCGAGCGCCGCGCCACCGAGCTCGTCGCCACCGCGAAACACGAGGCAGCCAGCCTGCTCCGCCATGCCGAAGACGACGCCGCCGCACGCGCCAACGCGGTGCTCGCGCAGGCGCAGCGGCGGCTCGACCAGATGCTCACAGCGGAACGGCACGTCCACGACCGGATGCAGGCCGCGGTCGCCGACCTGCAATCAGCGATCGCCAAGGTCGCCGGCTCCCAAGACCGCGAGATCGAGCTCACCGTCCAACCCCTCGACGTCGAGGTGGCGTGGGCCGATGAGACCGATCAGACCGATCAGACCGATCAGACCCGCACGGTCGATCTGCGCGACGACACTCAAGATGTGGCCGCCGTCGTGCGCGAGGCCGTTTCGCGAGCGTTCCGCGAGCGCACGTAACCCGCGCGAGCGTTCCGCGAGCGCGCTGGTTCGCACGACTGACGGGCGCCTGTTCGCGGGGCGTCTCGGCGTCTTCGTAGCGGGCCCCACTGCCGGGGCCGATCATCGACCTCGCTCCTGGTGGCGAAACGTGTGCTGTTGCGCGCCCGGCGCGATCTTCGACGCGTGAGGTGAGACCAAAAAGAAATCTTCCCGAGGTACTTGTCATCTGCTCGACATTGTTGTAATGTAATCGCAACATCGAATCGGGAAGACGGGTCCAGATGACCTAGTCGGAACGAGGAGATGGGGTGACGCCTCGGCTCCGCCGGTAAAGCCCGCGCCCGACGGGGCCGAGGCGACACCCAACCAATCGCCACGGCCTCCCAGCCCGGTCCGGCGCCGTTCCTCTCCCCCTCCACCGAACGGCGTCGGACCGCGGGCTGGGGTTTCGACCGTCCGAGTCGGACCTTCACATCTCCCGGCGGCCCTCGAGTGCCCGGCCGAGCGTCAACTCATCGGCGTATTCGAGATCGCCGCCGACGGGCAAGCCGCTCGCCACACGCGTCACCCGGATGCCGGCCGGCGTGAGCAACCGAGCCAGATACATGGCCGTGGCGTCACCTTCGATCGTGGGGTTGGTGCACAGGATCACCTCGGTGACCGGCTCTGACTGCAAGCGGGTCAGCAACTCCTTCACCTTCAGCTGCTCGGGGCCGATTCCCTCGATCGGGCTGATCGCACCGTGGAGCACGTGGTAGCGCCCGCGGAACTCGTGAGTCCGCTCGACCGCCACGACATCGCGGGGCTCCTCGACGACGCACAGCACAGTGGCGTCGCGCCGATCGTCTCGACAGATCTCACACTCCGCGCCCTCGGCCACGTTGAAGCACCGTTGGCAAAACGCCACCCGGGCCTTCATGTCGACAATGGCGTCGACCAGACGCGTCGCCTCCTCGACCGGCACCCGGAGCAAGTGAAAGGCGAGCCGCTGGGCCGACTTGGGACCGACCCCGGGGAGCCGCCCGAGCTCGTCGATCAGCACCTGTACCGGCGGGGCGTAGACCGCCATGTCAGCTGCCGCCGAAAAGCGACCCGAGGTCGGGCATCGCGGCGAGGCCGGGCGACAGCGACGCGACCTTGCTCGCGGCATCGCGCAGCGCCGCCAGCACGAGGTCTTCGAGCAGGTCGACCTCGGCCGGGTCGACGACCGAAGGGTCGATGGTCACGCCGACGAACTCGAAACGGCCAGTCGTGCGGATCTTCACCGCCCCTCCCCCCGACCGGCCCTCGACCTCGGCCTCGGCGGCTTGATTGAGCGACGCCATCATCTGCTGTGCCTGCTGGAGCAGGCCGCCCATGCCAGCCCCGCCCAACCCCCCGAGCATGGCGGAGAGGTCGAGGCCGGCCTCGCTGTCGTCGGCGGCCGTAGGGTCGTCAGTCATCGGTGATCAACTCCGCTCCAGGAAAGGTCTTGATGAGGCGATCGAGCGTCGTGCCGTCGTGGTGGCTGGCATCGACGAGATCGTCGAGGTCGATGGCCTCGTCGGCGGCCGGTTCGACGGGATCCGCCGCCCGACTGCGAGGCGACGCGACGCCGGGAAGGACGACGGTCGCATCGACAGCGAGCAGAACGGTGAAGTCGTCGCCCAACTCGGCGCGCACCGCGGCGGTGAGCTCGTCGAGCACCTCTTCGCACCGGCGGCGGTGCCCCTCGTGGGGGAGCACGTACACGACTCCGGTCGCCGTCGACTCGCCGAGCTGTCCCCCGGCAATGCGAAGGCTCGCTCGCTTGGACAAGCGGGCCAGTATCGCCGGCCACCGTTCGGTCGCCTCGTCGCGGCTCGGGACGCGGCCCGGCGCCACCGCCGGGGCGGGCGCTGCAGCTGGTGAGGCAGGCGATGCTGGTGCCGACGGATCGGCTAGTGGGGCCGCGTCCGCCTGGGCCACGTCTGCCGGGTCCGGATTGCGGGGCTCCGAGGGTCGTGCCCGAGAGGCGATGACCGGCGGCGCGTCGCTCGCACCGGTAGCGGCGACCGGTCGCACCGGGTCGCGACGACCGGGCCGGGATGACAACTGATTTCGGGCCGATTCGGACGGTCGAGCACCGGTGGTGGCGGTCGACGCGGCCGCCGGCACTTCTGGGGGCGCGCCACGCCCCGTCGTCGGTGGAACAGTCGCCGGTGGAACAGTCGCCGGACCCGTACCAGGGCCGGGCGCGGCCGGCGCCACGCCACCGGCCAAAGCATGCTCGAGCCGGGCGACACGATCGGCGAGCCCCGAGACCGATGCGTCGGTGTCGGGTCGGGTGACCCGCACCAGCGCAACCTCGAGGTCGATGCGCGGGTCAGGCGACTGGCGCATGTCGACGAGGGCCGAGCCGACGACTTCGAGGGCTCGGGTGACCGCCGCGGGGCGAAGGCGAGCCGCCACGATCGAGGCCCGTTCGCGGTCGGCGGGCGCCAGGTGAGACACGTCGGCGCCCATGGCGACCAGGAAGACGTCGCGAAGCGAGCGGATGAGCTGCTCGCCGACCGTGCGCGGATCGGTGCCACGGGTGATGGCAGCGCTCACGGCAGCCAGCGCCTGGGCGACATCGCTGCCCGCGATGGCATCGACCAGATCGCCCGACGACGTGTCGGGCCGAGCCACACCTCCCGCGGCCACGACTTGGTCGAGTGCCGACAGGGTGTCGCGTGCGGACCCTCCTCCGGCGCGCACTACGTGGGCGATGGCGTCGTCATCGACGTCGAGACTGGCCTGCTCGACGACCCAGCGCACGTGCTCGGTCATCACCTCGGCGGGCATCAGGGACAACTCGAGGTGCTGAGTGCGGCTCCGAACCGTGGGGACGACCTTGTGGGGCTCGGTCGTGGCGAGAACGAAGACCACGTGGCCCGGCGGCTCCTCGAGGGTCTTCAGCAAGGCGTTCTCGGCACCCGCGGTGAGCATGTGGACCTCGTCGAGGAGGTAGACCTTGGTCCGCCCCGGCGTGCCGAGGTGCACCTTGCCGAGCAGGTCACGGATGTCGTCGACCTTGTTGTGCGACGCGGCGTCGAGCTCGTGCAGATCGAACGACGTGCCGGCCTCGATGGCCTTGCACGAGGCGCACTCGCAGCAGGGCTCGCCATCGACGGGGTTCTCGCAGTTGAGGACCTTGGCCAGCACGCGGGCGGTGGTGGTCTTACCGGTGCCACGCGGCCCAGAGAGAAGGTAGGCATGGCCGACCCGGTTCTCGCGAACGGCATTGCGCAGGGCCCGCACGACGTGATCCTGGCCCTTGATGTCGGCGAAGCGGCCGGGCCGGAACCGTCGGTACAGCGACTGGTACTCCATGTCCCGCCGAGCCTACCCGGCGGCGCGAAACACCCGCCGTGGAGAGTGACGGCCAGGCGACCTGCGGCACCCGAAGTTTCCCGCTGAGAGCTGCTGCCTCCCGGCCCTGACTCGGTTCACAGGTCTTCGTTGCACAGGACCCGGCCGCCACACTGCACGGCGGGTGTCGTCGCCCGACAGGATACCCTGGCTCGGCTCGTCGCGGGCTCCGTCCACAGCGGCGCCTTCGCGAGCCTGGAGGAGTGCGAGAGCGGCCGAATCGGCACGCTTGGAAAGCGTGTGTGGGGCAACCCACCGTGGGTTCGAATCCCACCTCCTCCGCGCTGACTGGCTCTTCGGCCCAAGGGCCTCATCGCGGGCGCCGGGGCCCCTCCCCCAGCGCCGGTCCTGCTGCCCGAAGCGGCATCACGGGTTCGAACGTTGTCGCAGAAGGACCGCCGAAGGCAACTATACGCGGGCCATGTTGGCGAAGCGGGTGTAGTGGGGTAGGAACGCCAGGCGGATGACGCCGTTCGGGCCGTTGCGGTGCTTGGCGACGTGGATCTCGGCCGTACCGACATCGGCGGACTCGCGGTTGTAAACCTCGTCGCGGTAGATGAACATCACGACGTCGGCATCTTGCTCGATC
>CAYMJU010000202.1:0-18477 GCA_964390555.1 uncultured Acidimicrobiales bacterium
CCGGGCGTGGCGATGCCACCCAGGAGCAGACCGATGTCGAGTCCTTCGCATGGCTCGAGCCGAAGAACGACGGCTTCCGCAACTACCTGGGCAAGGGCACCAGCCATGTCGCCGAGCACCTGCTCGTCGACCGGGCGCAACTGCTCGGCCTCAGCGCTCCGGAAATGGCCGCCCTCGTCGGTGGTCTCCGTGTGCTCGGTGTCAGCACCGACAACCTTGGCGTGCTCACGGGACAGGTCGGCACGCTGAGCAACGACTTCTTCGTCAACCTGATGGACCAGGACACACAGTGGTCTGCTGCATCGAGCGCTGAAGACACGTTCGAAGGCCGTGACCGCGCCAGCGGCGACCTCAAGTGGACCGTTACTCGCAACGATCTCGTGTTCGGCTCGAACTCGATCCTGCGGGCCATCGCCGACGTCTATGCAGCCGATGATGCTGGCGCCAAGTTCGCCAACGACTTCGCCGCCGCATTCGCCAAGGTGATGGACGCCGATCGCTTCGATCTCGCCTGATCACCGCGACCTGATGCGTTCCAACTGAGTCCGGTCTGCGCCACATCGGTGGTGCAGACCGGACTCGGTCGTCTTCTGGGCAACCGCCCTGGACTTCGCCCAGAACCTCCACCTCCAACACACGATCGGCCACCAAGCACTCGCCGACCTCATCCACTTTGACGACGACATCTGTTGCAACGCCGCCTCCGAAGCGCTCGGTATCGCCGCCCGATAATCTGCTCTCACTTCGGGGATGACCCGCACACTCCGGCCCTTACCGAGTGCCCTGTGGTACCTGGGCCGACGGGGTGCCGGATCGTCCCCAGACCGCCGGTCCATCGGTAGCGGCCTTGCTTCAGCCTGGAGACACACCCCTCGTGGTCCTTCGAAACCAACACTGACCAGGGCAAGCGTTGTGAAATCGACAACAGCGAGTGGGCGCGGAGGGACTCGAACCCCCGACTCCCTGCTTGTAAGGCAGGTGCTCTAACCAACTGAGCTACGCGCCCGAGGCCGCACAGACTACCGGCGGTCAGCGAGGCGACGAGATGTGAAGTGGCGCGCCGTCGCGGAGCGCGGCGAGCGCGTCGATCGCCTCGGGTTGCAGGTCAGGGAGCGCGGCGGCGTCGAACCAGCGGGCGGCCGCGATCTCGGTCGACAGAGCGAGCTCACCCGAGGAGCCGGCCGGGAGCGCAGCGCGATACAGGACGTCGACCTTCTGCAGCGTCGGGTCGATCACCACCAACGGCTCACCGACGAGCTCGACACCGAGGCCAACCTCTTCGAACACTTCGCGCCGGGCGCCGTCGGCCGGCGTCTCGCGGCGGTTGAGCAGGCCCCCCGGCAACCCCCAGGCCGTCCGGTAGCTCGGTTGCACGAGCAGCACGCGGCCGTCGTGCTCGATCAAGCAGCCGGCTCCGATCGTGTAGCTGGGCTTGGCGAGACGAACCAGGCGCTGGCGTAGCGCCTCGGGAACGAACCGCACCAACCGGAACAGGGCCGCGGGCGGCTGTCGATCCACCTCGCCACTGTAGGCGCCACTACCTCGGTCAGAAGGTTCTCCGCTGCTCGAGCACCTCGGCCAGTAGCTCGGGGCTGCCGGCGGCGATCGGGGTTCGCCGCTCATCGTGGTCGAGCACGATCAGATCACGGTCGAAGGCATCGACGATGGGTGCACCGGCTTCCTGGCAAACGAGCAGAGCTCCGGCGTAGTCCCACACGCCGTGGGCGTTGCGGCTGCAGTCGATGTAGGCGTCGACGACCCCGTAGGCCACGTTGCAGAGGTCGAGGGCGGCAGCGCCGTAGGCGCGGTATTGCTTCCACCCGAGCCAGCGCGGTGGCAATCCCGAGAGAGCGACGACGGCGTCGCGAAGCGGTGGAGTCGCGCCGCGCCGGAACGTCTCCCCGTTGCGGCGCGCTCCCCCGCCTCGCACCGCCGACCACGCCACATCGTGGGCCAAATCGACGACGAGCGCGACCCGGGGGCCATCAGAGTCGACCACGCACAGCGAGCACGCGAACCAGGGAAGACCCCGAGATGCGTTGGTCGAGCCGTCGAGCGGGTCGATGATCGCGATGAGCTCACGATCGAGATCGGCTATGCCCGACTCCTCGCTCAGCACGCCGAACCCGGCCGCGTCGAGGACCGCTGTGGCCGCGGCATCGGCGGCCAGATCGCTGTGGTACTGACCAGCCCGTGTCCCGGCCAGCCCCCAGCTCTCGAGGTCCGAGAACGCCGCCCGCACCGCGACCACGGTCTGTTCCAGGACATCCATGATCTCGTCGTCGGTCCGCGGCGTGGTCACGACGCCAGTGAACCACATCACGCCAGGCGGCCAGCGGTTGCGCCGGTATCGTGGGGGTGTGGCAGTGATCGATCTGGCCGGCTTCATCGCCGACCTCAAGGACCACGCGGTCGACCACGGCTTTCACGTTCACGACGAGCGCCACTTCGTCGAGACCTATTCGATGCGCCAGGCCTTCGAGGTCGACTTGCACCCCGAGCATGCGTGCGGCGGCCCGCTCGACCTCCACCTGTCCCTCGAGATAGAGCCTCGCAGCCTGCTCGCCTTCGAGGACGAGGTCATGGCCCTGCCCGAAGGCGATGAACCGCAGAGCACCCTCACCGTGCCCCTCCAGTTCACGTGGGCCCTCCCCCCGCTACCGGCGGGTCCCGATCTGTTGATCCTCGCCACCGAGATCGCCGGCGTCGGAGGAACGGTGCTGCCCGTCGAGGTATCCGCTGTCGACTCGATCCCGTCGGTGACCGACTTGCCCGAGCGCTCGATCATGATCGTCGCCAAGGTCGAGATCCCGCTCACGTCGATCTTCCTCGGGCAGGAATCGATGTGCGACGTGCTCGACCGTTGCCGAGAGGTGAGCGAGTTCATCCTCGACCGGGCGCCCCATTGGCTGGGCGAGGTCTGAATCGCCATCGGCCTTGGCCGCCGCCTCCCCTCGGGCGTGGTTGTCGTCACACCGACAATAAAGTTGCATTGCGCAACCATCGTGACGGATACGCTCGGCACCGTGAGTAACGCCCGTGACTGAGACGATCGGTATCGATCCAGCGATCGGCGTGCGATCCCGGATGGCCGCTCGCCACGACTTGCCCCTGATCGCCGGGACGATCTCGATCGTGGCCTGGGGCGTCGGACCGCTGTTCGTCAAAGCTGTCTCGGTGAGCGCCGCCACGATGGTGCTGTACCGGCTCTGGATCGGCGTGGCGCTGATGACGGCCATGGCCCGCTTCACTGGCGGCCGAGTCGGGCGCGACTCGCTCCGACGCACCGCCGGGCTCGGTGTGATCTTCGGAATAGCCATGGTCTTCGGGTTCGCCTCCTTCAAGGCGACCTCGATCGCCAACGCGACCATCATCGGTGCACTTGCGCCGGCGCTGGTGCTCGTGATCGCGGCCAAGGCGTTCGGCGAGCACCAGACCCGACACCAGCTCATCGGTGCCGCGGCCGGCTTCGTGGGCGTGATCGTCGTCGTACTCGGCGCCAACAGCGCCGGCGACGCGTCGCTCGTGGGTGACGCCTACGCCGTCGTCAACCTCATCTTGTGGGTCTTCTACCTGTTCGCCGCCAAACGGGTACGCGCCGACGGCATGCATGCCGGGACGTTCATCGCGTCGATCTTCCTTTGGGCCGCGGTCGTCGTGACACCGTGGGCGCTGGTGACCTCCGACGACCTCGGCTCCGCGACCGGTCGGGACATGATGATGATCGTGGGCATGGCGGCGATCCCCGGGCTGGTGGGCCACTCGTTGATGGCGTGGGCCCAGCGCGATCTGGACGTGTCGATCGTGTCACTGCTCGGACTGGGCAACCCCGTGTTGGGCGCCCTCGGCGCCTGGATCGTCTACGAGCAGACTCTGACCGCGTGGCAGCTCGTCGGCGCGACGCTGGTAATGATCGGCCTCGTCGGGGTCGTGCTCGATCAACGCTCGATCCTCGAGGCCGAAGCGGTCTAGCGCGCCGCGCTCCCTGAGCACCGAGCGCGCCGGTTCGGGCCTCGGTCGGGCGAGACTGGCCGGCATGCCCGCACCTTCGGACTCCGGCGACGTCATCGCCGAGGCGTCCCGCCGACGGACCTTCGCCATCATCAGCCACCCCGACGCCGGCAAGACGACGCTCACCGAGAAGTTCCTCCTGTACGCCGGAGCCATCGGCGAGGCCGGCGCCGTGCGGGCGCGCGCCGGGCGCCGGAAGGCCACGTCGGACTGGATGGCGATGGAGCAGGAACGAGGCATCTCGATCACGTCGACCGTGTTGCAGTTCCCCTACCGAGACCACGTGGTGAACCTGCTCGACACCCCCGGTCACCGAGACTTCTCCGAGGACACCTATCGGGTGCTGGCCGCCGCCGACGCCGCAGTGATGGTGCTCGACGTGGCCAAGGGCATCGAGACCCAGACGCGCAAGCTGTTCGAGGTCTGCCGCTCCCGTTCGTTGCCGGTGGTCACGTTCCTCAACAAGTACGACCGCCCCGGCCGCGACCCGCTCGAGTTGCTCGACGAGATCGAGGGCGACATCGGCCTACGACCCACGCCTGTCACCTGGCCCGTCGGTGACGCCGGCGACTTCCGGGGGGTCATCGATCGTCGCACCGGTGAGTTCGTCCGCTTCAGCCGTACCACGCGCGGTTCGACCGAGGCACCCGAGGAGATCGTCGGGCGCGAGCGGGCCGCGACCGACGAGGGCGCGGCTTGGGAACGAGCGGTGTCGGACTGCGCTCTGCTCGACGAGATCGAAGCCGATCACGACCCCAAGTCGTTCCTGGCTGGCGAGTCGAGCCCGGTGTTCGTGGGGTCGGCGCTAACCAACTTCGGCGTGCGTCACCTGCTCGACGCCGTGATCGACCTGGCCCCATCGCCGTCGCCTCGTCTCGACACCGAGGACCAGCCCCGCCCCGTCGATGCGCCGCTGTCGGCGTTCGTGTTCAAGATGCAGGCCAACATGGATCCGTCTCACCGCGACCATGTGGCGTTCCTGCGCGTCTGCTCGGGGCGCTTCGAGCGCGGCGAGGTCGTGACCCACGGCGCCACCGGCAAGTCCTTCGCCACCAAGTACGCCACGACGGTGTTCGGTTCCGATCGCGACGCTCTTGACGTGGCCTATCCGGGTGACGTGATCGGGCTGGTCAACGCCAGCGACTTGCGCATCGGCGACACCCTCTACGCGGCGGACCCCGTCGCCTACCCGGCGATCCCGGCGTTCGCGCCCGAGCTGTTCTCGACCGCACGGCCGGCCGACGTGTCGCGTTTCAAGCAGTTCCGGCGGGGGCTCGAACAGCTCGGGCAGGAAGGCGTCGTCCAGGTCCTCGTCGACCTCGACGGCGACCCGGTGCCGGTGCTCGGCGCGGTCGGCCAGATGCAGTTCGAGGTGTTCGCCCACCGCATGGAGCACGAGTACGGCGCCAAGGTCATGCTCGGCTCCACGGCGTTCACGATCGCTCGCCGAACCGACGCCGAGACGGTGCCGCTGCTGAAGACGATCCGCGGCACCCGGGTGTTGCGCAGGACCGACGGGGCGCTTCTGGCCCTGTTCGAGAGCCCGTTCTGGCTCCAGCGGGTCGAATCCGAGCATCCCGACTGGACCCTCGCCCCCATCACCACCGGCCAGATCTGAACACCACCGCCTCCGAGCTGAAGCGCCGAGCAAGTGCCAGCAGTCCCGACGGGGTAGATCGTCTTCCAGACCTGCGAGCTGTGATCAGGACCCGCCGTGTAACGGCGCCGCGTGCTCGCGCATAGAACACGTTGGTGCACAGCGACAACGAGCCATCAGATTACGAGCTGCTCGTCGCGTCGCGCCTCGAGCCCGAAATGTTCGGTTCCCCCCAATCCCGGCGCTCACTCGAAGCGGGAGCGGATGGCGGGGCTGGTCACGAAGGCGGGCAGGAAGCTCTCGTCGGTCCCGGCGCCTTGGAGGTTCGAGCCGCCGTCGACCACGAGGGTGTGCCCAGTGACGTAGCCGGCCAGGTCGGACAGGAGGAAAGTTGCCGCGATGGCGATGTCGTCGGGGGTACCGCGGCGGCCGAGCGGGATGTACTTCCCGGCCACGTCGGCCAGATCACTCTGACCCGCCCGCGGCGTCGCGATCGTCCCCGCAGCGACGGTGTTGACCCGGATCCCGTGGCGACCCCACTCGACCGACATGGTGCGTGACAGCGAGTCGAGCGCGGCTTTGGCGGCGCCGTACGCCGAGATCAGAGGGGCCGACCGGCTGGCGATCGACGAGATGCTCACGATGCTGCCGGGCCGACCCGCGGCGATCAGACCGGCGGCGACGCGTTGCGCGGTGACCATCACGTACCGGACGTTGGTCGCCATGATGTTGTCGAACGACTCCACGGTGTAATCGACGGTACGGTGCCAATCGGGAAACTTCGAACCTCCAACCACGTTCACCAACCCGTCGATCCTGCCCTCCGCCGCGCCGGCGGCGTCGACCGCCGCGGCCAACGCATCGGTGTCGCGCACGTCGACCACGGCGCCCGAAGCTCGCTGCCCGAGCGCCTCGACAGCCTCGACGGTCGCGGCGAGATGCTCGGCCATGTCGGTGAAAGACACGATGTCGGCACCGGCTCGCGCCGCCTGGATACACGCCGACGTGCCGATGCCGCCCCCGCCGCCACCCACCACCAGCACGGTGCGCCCGCTCAGATCGATCGTCAGCCCCATCGCCCGAGTCTGGCACCCGCCGACGCCCTCCACCCCCGAATCGCGCGCACTCGCCTACCCGTGAGGTGGCTCACAGCGCGCGATTCGGAGCTACTCGGCTCTGCTTCCGCCCGATTGCCGCGATCAGACGCTGGCGGGGGTCTTGACCCCGAGGAGGCCGGCGAGGTTGCCGCCCATGATCTTGGCGGCGTCAGCGGTCGACAGGCCGGCGGGCAGGTCCCCGACGAACGACACGGGGTCTCGCAGGCCCTCGGGGTGCGGGAAATCGGACCCGAACAGCACGTGATCCGAACCCAGGGTCTCGATCACCTGGGCGAGTTTGTCCTCCCAGAAGGGGTTGACGTAGACGTTGCGCTTGAAGGACTCGTGGGGGTGCTCGGCGAACTCGTGGGGCATCTTCTTGTACACACCGGCGAGCTGTTCGAGCAGGGGCAAGACCCAGGATCCGCCGTTCTCGACCGTGGCGATCTTGAGGTCGGGATGGCGGGCCAGCGCCCCGTGGCAGACCATCGCCGACATGGCATCCATGATCGGGCGGCTTCCCTGCGCCATGGCCCGGAAGGGGTTGGGCTTGAACGGCAACATCTCCTGGTTGCCTTCCCAGTCGTTGACGTAGTCGGTGTAGCCCGAGTCGCTGGCGTGCATGGCGACCAGGATTCCGGCCTCGACGACCCGGGCCCAGAACGGGTCGAACTCGGGCAGGCCAGGCGAGCGGCTTCCCCGTAGGCCCGGCACCGGCGCGGGCCGGATGAGCACCACCCGAGCGCCGCGCTCGAGGCACCACTCGAGCTCCTCGATCGCCTTCTCGACGATCGGCAGCGTGATGACCGGCGTCGGGAAGATGCGGTCGGCGACGTTGAACGTCCAGTCCTCGAACATCCACTCGTTGAAGGCGTGGATCGTCGCGTGGGTGAGGTCGACGTCGTGCTTCATCCGCTGCTCGAGCAACGACGCCAGCGTGGGGAAGAGCAGGCAGCCATCGACGCCCTGCTCATCGAGGGTGCGGAGCTTGGCTTCGGGCGTGCGGGTGTAGTCGGGGCAAGGGATGGGGTCACCGACCTGGTCGCGGTAGCTCTTGCCGCTCGGGTTACCGACCCGGAAGTACTCCTCCTGGGCTCCGGGGGGTGCTACGACCTCGAAGGTCGGATTGGGGATGTACTCGCTGATCTTCCCGCACACCGCAATCTTGGTGCGGCCGTTGACCTGCACGTAGCGCACCTCGTCGCGGTAGCGCTTCGGCAGGTGACGCGTGAACGACTCCGGTGTCTCGTACATGTGGTTGTCGGCGTCATAGATCGGGTAGTCGGCGCGGCCCGCAGTCATTGGTGCTCCCGTTGTCGGTGGGGTGGACACGCTCATTGTCGCACCGACCGGGCGCGGTGGGTAGAACCGGTTCTCGACAATTCGGTCACACGGACGCGACGGCACCGCCGAGCCGGGCTCGCACGCGGGCGACAGCGAGGCGTTCCATGGCCTCGGACCGCGCGTCGGCTTCGGCCAGACGCTTGTCGGCCAAGGCCAGACGGGCATCGGCCAGCAGCCGCGACTCGACCAACGTGCGGCTGGCGTTCACGCGGGCGTCGGCGAGCAGCTCGTCGGCGCCGACGTGCGCGGCAGCCAGTGCCCGATCGGCCGCCCGCCGGGCGTCGGCGAGGATCCGCTCTGACTCCGCCCTAGCCGCGGCCAGCTTGGCGCCGGCCGCTGACCGATCCGATATCGCGGCGGCTCGCTCGCGGATGGCGACGTCGGCCGCGGCGGTGGCGTCGGCGAGCAACGACTGGCGCCGCGCGGCCAGCTCCACCTGGGCATGCGTTCGGGCTCCGGCAAGCTCGGTCCGAGCCTGCTCGAGCCAGCGATCCGCCGAGTCGCGGGCCTCGGCCACGATCGCCTCTCCAGCCGTCCGGGCGTCGGTCAACAGCCCGGTGGCAGCCCTCTCCGCAGCCTCGATCAGCTTGGCGGACTGCACCCCGAGGTCGAAACGACCGATTCGATGTTGTTCGGAGATTGCGGTCTCCGACCGAGCCACCGGAACGGCGCCGTCCCGGCGCCCGGCCTCGTACATGGCCACCGTCTCCATGTCGAGGGCGACCCGGTAGAGGAACGACTCGACCTCGTCGGGATCGAAGCCGCGGCGGACGGTCGTGAACTCGGCTGACCGGAGATCGCCGGGGGTCAGCACGACCGGCACCGACCGACGAGTGGATCGACCCGGCCCGTGGTCACCTCGACCATCGTCCGGGCCTGGCCGGCGAAGGCCTGCATTGTGGCGACGACGGACTCGAGTTCGTCGCGCGCCGCGTCGACTGCCCGCCACCGCTGCTCGACCGCGTCTCGGCGAGCCTCGAGCTCCCGCTCGCGCATTTCGAGTTCGGTCTCGACCGTGTCGAGCGCCGCGACCCTTCGGGCCAACACCGCCTGGTGTGAAACGAGAGCGTCGCGAACCGTGATCAGCTCCTGCCGGCGGGCCTCCAACGCCGCGGCCGTTCTATCGAGCTCGGCGCGGCGAGCGGCCAGCCGGTCGTCCCAGCCGTCGAGATGATCGGGCCTCACCACGTTCGATCCGAGGGTCACCAGGCGAGTGTAAGAACGCCTCCCGGGCCACCGACAGGGCCGCGCGTCCTATTGCGGCCGGTCGATTCAGCGCAACTGGGCGATTCAGCCGAACTGGGATATGACGCCGGCGCCGAACGACGCCAGCGTCTCGGGTTTGGCGAAGTCGCTGAACCACACGTAGACCCGCTCGATCCCCTGTTCGGCCCTGCTCCCGAAGTGGTCGACGAGCTGGGGCCCGGCGCCCACCGCCTTGCCGCTCATCGAGCCCCAGCGCTTGCGCATCAACGCCTTGATCTCCTCGAGGTCGTCGCCGGTGTGCGAGAAGCCGACCATCTCCTGGGTCGAGATCCGTGCGGACCCGGCCCGATCGCGCATCTTGTCGAGCTCGCCGAGACGGTGCAGCGGAAGGTTCCACCAGTCCGCGTACCGGGCGACGAGGTCGAGCGTCTTTGGCCCCGCCCCCCCGATCACGATCGGCATGTGGTCGATCGGTGTGGGCCGCTGCTGGGCCGCCACGAGGGTGTGGTACTCGCCGGTGAAGTCGCTCAGCTCGCCCGACCACAGCGCGGTCATCACGGCCAGCGACTCGCCGAGCCGACCGACCCGTGCCTTGGCCTCGGTCGAACCGGTGCCGTAGGTGACGAACTCCTCGGACACCGAACCCCAGCCGATGCCGAAGTCGAATCGCCCGCCCGACGCGTGGTCGATCGTGACCGCTTCGCGCGCCAGCACCGTCGGTTGACGAAAGGCGTCACACAGCACGAGATGCCCGACCCGCAGCGTGGTGGTCCGCGTCGCCAGGAACATGGCGGTGGTCATCGCCTCGTACATGGGCTGGTCGAGCGCCATCGGCGGCGCCAGATGATCCATCAACGCCATGCCGGTGAACCCGGCCGCCTCGGCCGCCTGGGCCCGCTCGACGAGCGCCGGCAACTCCATCCGCATCTGGGGCAGGAACAGGTAGAACTCCATCGAAGCCATCGCCCGACCCTAGGTTCTCGGCGGTCAGCGACGCATGCCGGAGCCGTCGGCGCGCTTGTTGACCATGTCGCGGATGCCGTCGCGCCAGTCGACCTTGCACGGGCCGGCGAAGGCGATGCGTTTCGCGACATCGGCGCACGAACCTCGGAGCGTGCCCGGCATCTCGACCACGTTCACCGTCGCCTCGACACCCAGCACCTCACCCGCCAAGGCCGTCCACTGCTGCACCGTCACCGCCTCGTCACCGGCGAAATTCACGATCGGTGCCGGCACCCCGGCCGCGTCGAGCAGGCCTTCGAGCTGGTCGTTGATGTCGTCCTCGTGGATCGGTTGGTACGGGCACGGGTCCCACCGGGTTACGACCGGCCGCCCGTCGGCCACCGCGTCGCACTGGTACGCGGGCAGCCCACCGTTGGGGCCATACGACGCGTTCATCCGCCCGATGATCGTGGGCAGATCGAACAGGCGGGCGCACGTCCGGGCCACGGCTTCCTGGCCGATCTTCGACATCGAGTACGCCGGCGAGTGGGCGGCGTTGACGTCGCCGAGCGGGTCGCTCGTCTTGAACACGTGCCGTGGGTCGGGTTGGGGCTTGTACACCGAGTGGGTGGACATCACGAGCACCGCCTTGGCCGTGCGGCAGTGGTGCATGAGCAGGCCGGTGCCTTCCGCGTTGACGGTGATCGCCTTGTCGTAGTTGCCGTCGGTGTCCTGGGCCGCGGCCAGGTGCAAAACGTAGGTGAAGTCCGTCGGCAACTCGTCGAGCTCGCCGGCCCCCAGGTCGGCCTTGATCGTGCGGGCGCCCATGGCCTCGACCTCGGCGCGAGACGCGGGGTCGCTGAAGCGGGCGATACCCCACACCTCGTTGTTCTGGGCGAGGTACCGCACCATCGGCTTGGCGATCTGGCCCGCCGGCCCGGTCACGAGGATCTTCTGGTCGGTGAGCACGGTCACACCTCGCCGGCGTGGAGGACCCGGCCGGGGAGCGAACCGGTGAGCACACCGCCGAGCTGGGTGGCGACACCCCTGACGAAGGTGGCCCGGTACCCGCCCTCGGGGCGGCGCAAGCGGCGGCCGTCGCGGGGCAGGTCGGCGACGAACGATTCGGCGTCGTAGTGCAGCTCGTCGGGGTCGAACACGACCAGGTCGGCATGGCACCCCTCGGCGACCCGCCCGCGGTTGGTGAACCCGAACGTGGCGGCTTGACGACCGGTGAGCTGCCAGATCGCCTCCTCGAGGGTGAAGTCGCCCCGCTCGCGCACGTGGCGGGTGAGCAGGAGCGTGGTGTCGCCCGACGCGCACAGCATCTGCATGTGGGCACCGGCGTCGGACGAGCTCACCAGCACCGCCGGATCCCTGAGCGTGCGGGCCACTCCCTCGACGTCGGCGTTGGAGATGCCCTGGGCGACGATCCCGGGCCGGCAGTCGTTGGCGAGCACGAAATCGGCGAACGCGTCGGACGGGTGCTGGCCGGTCTCGCGCATCAGATCCTTCAGCGACTTGCCGAGCCAGCGCTCGTTGGCCTCG
Source organism: uncultured Acidimicrobiales bacterium (assembly GCA_964390555.1). Classification (GTDB taxonomy): domain Bacteria; phylum Actinomycetota; class Acidimicrobiia; order Acidimicrobiales; family SHLQ01; genus CAVTWS01. The sequence goes on from CAYMJU010000202.1 coordinate 11,746, forward strand.
CCGACCACCTCGACGAACTTCACCAGGTACGGCCGCTGGTGCGGGAACATGGCCTTTTCGGTGGCGTCCCACTCGGCCCGAGCGGTGTCGCGCCAGTCGGGGTCCGCGAGCAGCGCCGCCTTGTCGGCCCCTCGCGCCGCGATCACCCGGTGCCAGCCCTTGGGCATCGACATGAACATCATCGAGCTGTCCCAATTCAGCCTGAAGTCGATCGGTCGTGGCGATAGTTGGGGCCAGAAACCGATGCCATCGGCCTGGAGTCGGCGGGCGAGGCCGAGCCACTTGTCGAGGACCTGCGGGCGACCGTCGGGGTGGACGAACCCGGTCCAGGTGAGCGGCAGCCCCCGGGCGCCGCACCGGCGGGCCAGATCCTCCATCTCGGTCTCGGCGTCGTTGCCGAGCAGGGCCGGCACCATCTCCACGAGCCCCCGCTTGTACGCAGCCACGGCGTCGAGCAGCGTGTCGTACTCGGCGCCGTCGGCGTAGCGCGACGGCACCGGCCGGCCGTGGGCGTCGACGTCGAGGTGCGAGGTCGACAGCCCCCAGGCGCCGTCGGCCATGGCGGTGTCGAGCAGGAGAGCCATCGCTGCGCTCTCCTCGGACGTCGCGGCGCGGGTCCACGCGTCGTCGCCCATCACCGCGAGCCGCAGCGGGCTGTGGCCGACGAGCGCCGCCAGGTTGGTCCCGGCCCCTTGGGCGTTGACGGTGTCGCGGTAGCCGGCGTAGTCGGTCCAGGTCCACGGCACGGCCTCGTCGAAGAGGTGGCGGGGCACGTCCTCGATGTAGGCGAACAGGTCGCTGATCTGGCGCCGGCCGTCGTCGTCGAGCGCCGGGTACAGCGACAGGCTGCAGTTGCCGACGAGCATCGTGGTGACGCCGTGGAGGGGCTCGGGGTCGAGGGTGGGGTCCCAGAACACCTGGGGATCGGTGTGGGCGTGGGTGTCGATGAAGCCGGGCGCTACGACCGCGCCCGCGGCGTCGAACACCTCGGCGCCATCAGCGTCGAGGCCCGGCCCAACCTCGACGATGCGGCCGCCCCGCACGCGCACGTCGGCGGAGCGCCCCGGTGCCCCGGTGCCGTCGACCACCTGCCCGCCCTTGATCAGCAGTTCACGATCGCTCATGGCCGCCGACCCTACTCCCGAGCCGGCGGCGGCCGGTAGTGTCCGGCCGTGCCCAACGCCCTCGTCGAGCTCGCCGACTACATCGCCATCCAGCGGCTCCAAGCGTCCTACGCCGACATCGTGACCCGCCGGGCCTGGCCCGAGCTGCACGGCATCTTCCGCCCCGAGATCTTCGTGGTCATCGACAAGCGCGACGGCTCGGTCCTCGAGCTCAACGGCCCCGACGAGATCGGTGGCTTCATCGGCGACTCGCTGCGGCAGTTCTCGTTCTTCGAGTTCGTGATCCTCAATTCGGTCGTCGAGCTGTACCCGAACGGGAACCCCGACACCGCGACGGCACGGCTGTACATGAGCGAGCTGCGACTGGAGGAAGTCGACGGCCGGTTCACCAAGGTCTTCGGCCTGTACCAGGACCACTACTGCCGCATCGACGGCCGCTGGTGGTTCGACGGCCGCTGGTACGGCACCCTCGCCCGCTCCGCCGCGCCCGGCAGCCGCGCCGAGCTCCACACGTTCCCGTTCCCCACCCTTCCGGAGAACCTCGTCCCATGAGCGCCACCCGTCCCGACCCGGTCACCCTCGGCGCCGAGCGCGACGTGTTGCGTTCGATGCTCGATTGGTACCGCGCGGGAGTGGTGGAGAAGGTGGCGGGGCTCGATCACGAGTCCGCGAACCGGGTGTTCGTGGCCTCGGGCACCACGACCGCCGGACTGGTGAAGCACCTCGCGGGCGTCGAGGACCACTGGTGGTACCAGGTGTGGCAGGGCGTCGAATGGCCCGATCCGTGGGCTTCGGCGCCCTGGGACGAAGACCGCGACTGGGAGTTCCACTCGGCGGCCGACGACTCGCTCGCCGACCTGGTCTCGCTGTACGAAGGGCGGTGCGCTGAAGCCCGCCGGATCGAAGCCGCCGCACCGGACCTCGACACGATGGCTGCCGCGCCGAGCGGCCGGGGCGAGATCGTGAACCTGCGCTGGATCATGCTGCACATGATCGAGGAGACCGCCCGCCACCTGGGCCACCTCGACATCCTCTGCGAGCTCGCCGACTCCCGCACCGGCGAGTAGCCGGCCCTACGCGAACCTTTCGCTCCCACGCGGCCGAAACGATCGTTCCCACGCGGTCGAATCGACCCGCCGACCCGAGCTCCCGGAAGTGCCGATCGACATGGACCCGGCGCTGCACCGGACCGACGGCCTCGTCGCGCCATTGGCCTAGGTCCGCCGCATTCTCGTCACCCACCCGGACCTGGTCGCCACCGAGCTCGCCGCCGCCACCGGCATCATCGTCGCCACCAGACGCTGACGACCTGACAGCGCGGTGTCGCCAACGAAGTAACGTTGCTCCATGCGAGCTGTGCAGGTGACGCGCCGGGGCGACCCGGCGGCGGTGGTCGAGGTCCGCGATGTCGAGGTGCCCGAGCCGGGGCCGGGCGAGGTGCGCGTGAAGGTGGGCGCGGCGTCGATCAACTTCGGCGACATCGCCCGCACGCGCGGTGGCGTGGCGACGGTGCAGACCGAGCCGCCGTTCACCCTCGGCATGGACGTGTGCGGCGTGGTCGACGCGGCCGGCGCCGGCGCCGACCACCTCCTTGGTCGCCGAGTCGTGGCGACCACCAAGCAGTCGATCGGCGGCATGGCCGAGAACGCCATCTGCGGCCTGTTCGGCGCCTTCGACGCGCCCCCTGGGCTAGACGATCACGAGGCCGCGGGGTTCCTCCTCCCCTTCCACACGTCGTATCTGGCGCTGCACACCAAGGCCTTGGTTCAGTCCGGCGAGACGGTCGTGATCACCGGCGCGGCGAGCGGAGTGGGAACCGCCGCTGTGCAGATCGCCGCCGCGGCCGGCGCCGACGTGATCGCTCTCACCAGCGGCGCCGAGCACGCCGAGCATTGCCGGGCCAACGGCGCCGGCACCGTGATCGACTACCGCACCGACGACGTGTTCGAACGCCTGATGGACCACACCGCCGACGCGGGCGTGCCCGTGGTCCTCGACCTGGTCGGCGGCGATCTCACCGACGTGTTGTGGACGTGCATGGCGGCCGGTGGGCGCTACGTTCCTGCCGGCTTCAACGACGACCCGGCCGGCGGCACGGGCGGCAAGCCCCTGCGGCGGGTGTCTATGGCGAACTTCTCGGTGCTCGGGCTGATGCTGTCGTACAACCCGGCGCCTCGGATGCTGCGCAAGATGGGGCTCCAGCCATTGCCCCCGTCGACCGGCGTGGCCGTGCATTCGGCGCTCACCGACTTGATCGACCGGGGGGCGATTCGTCCGACCGTGCAGCGCCGCGTCACCATGGACCAAGTCGGGGCGACCCTCGCCGACCACGAGAACCGCCGCGCGACCGGCCGTAGCGTCGTGACCATCGGATGAACGAGCAACAGGAGGACACATGACGATCTTCAACGAGCAGCTCGGCCTGCCGGGCGACACCCTCGTCATCGACACCGACACACACCTCACCGAGCCGCGCGACCTGTGGACGTCTCGGGCGCCGGCGCGCTACGCCGACCTGGTACCGCGGGTCGAGACGGTCAACGGGCGCGAGTCGTGGGTGTTCGACGGCAAGATCGTGAGCGGGGCCGGCGGAGCTGCGGCCATCGGCCGAGACGGCGAGAAGCTCTACGGCATGAGCTTCATGAGGCTCGGCTACGACGCTATTCACCAGGGTGCGTGGGACCTCGCCGAGCGACTCCGGGTGATGGACGCCATGGGGATCTGGGCACAGATCGTGTACCCCAACACGTTCGGTTTCGGCGGCCAGCGGTTCTACGAGGTGAACGACGAGGCACTGCGCATCCTCGCCGTGCAGCTCTTCAACGACCACTCCGCCGAGATGCAGGAGTTCTCGGGGCAGCGCATGTTCGGCATGGCGATCCTGCCCTGGTGGGATGTCGACGCGTCGGTCGCCGAGATCCGCCGCTGCCACGCCATGGGGATCCGGGGCGTGAACTCCGGCACCGGCCCGCACATGAGCGGCATGCCCGACCTCGGCGAGTCGTACTGGGATCCGATGTGGGACGTGTGCGCCGAATTGTCGATGCCGGTCAACTTCCACATCGGCGCCAGCACCGACACCATGTCGTGGTTCGGCACGTCGCCGTGGCCGTCCCACGACATGGACCACAAGCTCGCGGTCGGCTCGGCGATGATGTACCTGAGCAACGCCTCGGTGATGGGCAATCTGATCTTCTCGGGGGTGCTCGAACGTCACCCCGAGGTGCAGTTCGTTTCGGTCGAGAGCGGCATCGGGTGGATCCCGTTCTTCCTGCAGTCGCTCGACTACCAAAGGATCCAGAGCACGCCCGGCAACACGTTGTCGCTCACGCCCACGGAGTACTTCAAGCGCCAGATGCACGGCTGTTTCTGGTTCGAGGACGCCGGTGTCCCCGAGGCCATCGCCGCGCTCGGCGACACCAACGTGATGTTCGAGACCGACTACCCGCACCCGACGTGCCTGTACCCCGACAGCCTCGCCACCGCGAGCCCGGTGATCAACCGGCTGCCCGAGCAGACCCGCCGCCGGGTCATGAGCGAGAACGCCATCCGCCTGTACAACCTGCCTGTTCCCGCCTGATCCGGCGGGCTCGACGTGATCGTCGACATCCCCAGCGGCGGATGGCCCGGCCAGGCGCGGGGCCCGGCGGTCTACACGGGACCGGGCATCGCCCGGGTCGAGATGGTGATCGACGGGCGAGTCGTCGACCGGCAGGCTCCCGTCGAGGGCCACGCCGTCTTGGTCACCTATCGGCCACTCGCCGGCGCCGCCATCAACGCCTACGACGCGTCGGGCAATCGGGTCTCGTCCCACGCCATCCCCCGCGCATGAACATCCAAGGCCTCGTCTGCTGATCGCTCGCGGTCAGTCGGTGACGACGACTTCGAGCTCGAGCACCTCGACCGGGAACGTGCCGGAGCGGTTAATCGTGCCCCACACACCGGGAGGGGTGTCGCTCGACGCAAACGTGATCTCCCACGACACCGTCGCCGACACCACGAACTCCCCTGCACGCAGGTACGTGTACCCGCACTCCGGCAACCGATCCGGATCCTGCGGATCGAACAGGTTGCCCCACCCGTCGCACACCACCAACTCGTCGCCGTTGCCCGGATCGAACACCACCGACATCAACCTCGCCTCGGCATGAGCCCAGATATTCACGCCCGGCGGCTGGGCCAACGCCGTCGCGCCGTCGCCGTTCGGGTTCGTCACCGCCAGATACGTGGGCACGTTGACGTAGAGCCGCCCGCCCGGCGGCGACGCACCGACGATCGGCGCGACCAACGGCAACGCATCGACGGCCGGCGCGACCAGCTCGTCAGCGGTGATCTCCCCGCCGCCCGCACCGCCCGTGGGCGGAAGGTACTGCCGGCGGTACGGCGGAACGACCACGACGCCCGGCGCGTTGGCCTGCTCACACCAGAACCAGTACCAGCCTTCCGGCACCAACGCCCCCGGCACGAACACGTCCTGCACCGGCACCTGCCCACCCAACCAGATGCACCGCAACGGTGGCCGGCTGCCACCGACGCCACCCGGCCCCGGCCGCGCGCCACCTACGCTCACCGCGACGTGAGTCCCCGCCGGCACCGCCCCCACCCACACCCCCGACGCCGACTCCCCAATCGACGTCGTATCCGGCGCCGGCTCGTTCTGGCCGCCGATCCCGCCTGATGCACTCGCGGATGCCCCGGGCACCAGGCTGAACACGGCCGCTGCAGCTAGGGCGAATCGCATGAACCATTCTCCGTTTCGCTGATCCCGTACTGGTTGGACACCTTCCAGAGCCCAACGGCCTCACGCCGCAGTTCGATCTGCACCACGAATCGAATGACCGCATCGTTCACGATCGATCCGGTCGCACTCTCAACAATTCGCCCATCGTCGACAAAGCAATCCTCGATCAACGCCATGTCCGGTCCGGCCGACAACCGGTGATAGATGTGAGGATTCAACGATGGCTCGACGTGCTCACCACGGGAGAAAAAGCCTCCGAGGTTCTCGCGCGTTCGAGTGAGCAGAGGTTCACCGATGTACTGCTCGAGCCCCGGATGGTTGGGGTCGGGCACAAGGCTCGCGGCGTCGAAGACGTTCCAGTACGCGTCGGCCAGGGCGAAGAGCGCCGCTTCGGTTGGTGGGTCGGAGAACGTGAGCACCGGCAGGCCAGCGGGCGGCGCGGTGGTCGTCGTGACGACCGTGGTCGTGGGGAGCGACGAGGTCGTGGAATCGACCACCGTCGTGGTCGACACAACAGGCGACTCGGTCGTCGTCGATACAATCGGCGCCGCGTCCTCCTCTCCGCCGCCACACCCAGCACCGACCAGCGCCAGACCTACGCAAACAGCACGAAACAACACGATACGCAGGTTAGCGATCGTGACCGATCAAGGCAACGGGTCGGTGGTTGCATCGATCAGCGGGTCGATCGATCCCAGCTCGCCCGCGCGGGTCTGGCCGCCGGCAGCGAGGAACCGCTGCATCGGCGCCACGTGCTCCCCTGCGGCCATGAGCTGAGCCAAGGCGTCGCTCTCGGCCACGAGCGCATCGGCCGGAGCCCCGATCGTGGTGTCGACCACGCGCTTCACAGCGGCTATCGACGCCGCC
>CAYMJU010000203.1:0-11019 GCA_964390555.1 uncultured Acidimicrobiales bacterium
GTTCACGCAAGCTTCGAGTCATCTGCTGATCGATCTCGCCGGCGTGTTCCCCGCGGGGTCCGTCTACGTCCCGCACACTCCTGGTCGGCTGCTGGAGACCAGGGTCGGCCCCGGTCTGGGAACGCTCGACGACCAGTTCGAGGGGATTGGCTCTATCCCCGCTGGTAGCACGCTCGAGCTGCAGATCACGGGGCGTGACGGCATTCCGGCGAACGCCACGTCGGTGATGCTCAACGTCACCGTCATCGATCCGGCTGCACCCGGGTACGTCACGGTGTTCCCGTGCGGCCAAGCGGCGCCGCTCGCATCGAACGCCAACTACTCGGCCGGTCAGACCATCGCCAACGCGGTGTACAGCCAGATCGGCACTGGCGGGAGGGTCTGCATATTCACCCAGAGCGCCACCCACCTGGTCGTCGACTCCGTCGGCCACCTCTGACCGGCACTCGAAGCGGCTGAGTCGAGGAGAACGTACCCGGACGGAACAGCCTGAACCTGGGACTCGTCGAGGAGCGAACGTTGTCGCTCCTCGACGAACCCAGACGGCGGTACTCGGCTCAGTCGGGGAGCAGCATGGCGAGGCACGCGGTGGCGTGGTTCTCGAGCCAGTAGGTGTTGTCGGCGGGCATCTGGCCGCGGGCGACGGTGCGGTTCATGACCCGCACGACGATGGCCGAGTAGCGGTAGGCGGCGAAGGTCTCGTGCCAGGTGACGTCGCCGAGGTCGCGTCCGGCGTGCTGGCAGTACCGGTCGCGCTGTTCCTCGCGGGTGGGTTCACCGTCGAGGCGGGGCATGTCCATCGCCTCGTGGGACCAGCGGTCGAACAGGAGCCACCAACCCAGGTCGTGCTCGGGCGGGGCCAGGCTGATCGCCTCGAAGTCGGTGGCGCACGCCGGCGTGAAGTCGCGCCAGATGATGTTGCCGAGGCGTCCGTCGCCCCAGGCCACCCCCACCGGCTGGGTCGCGGGGAGGTTGGACGAGAGCCACTCGTAACCACGTTCCATGAGCGGGTGCCGCCGGCCGTCGAGCTCGCGCATCGCGTACTCGTGCCACAGCCGGAGCTGGCGAGCCGAACCGGCCGGATCACCGGCCACGTCGAGCCACTCGAACCCGGCGGCCCGCCAGTCGATTCGGTGCATGTCGGCGAGCAGCGCGAGGCCGTTGTCGACCATGCGGCCGCGGTCGGCGGGTGTGGCATCGAAGAACATTCCCTCGGCGGTGTAGATCGGGCTCTCGATCGGGACCTCGCCGGCAACGTGGCCCATCACGAAGAACGGCGCGCCGAGCACTTCGTCGCGGCGTTCGAACCCGACGAGCGGCGCGATCGGAACCCGGGAGTGCTCGGCGATCGCGCCCATCGAGCGCCACTGGACCTCGATCTCTATTTCGTTGGCCGGGTCGAGCTCCGGTGCTTGCACCGGGTACACGGCGGGTTCGGTCGACTCGCGGCGCAACACGAGCTTCTCGGGTCGCTCCCCGGCCGAGCCGGTAACGGTCGTGTCGATCATCAGCGTCTCGGCCGAGAACCCGCTCCTCGGTGGCGTGACGGTGTGGACCCGAACGGACCGGGCATCGTCGAGCCGATCGCGCAACCAGTCGCCGAGCGCGGCGGCGAACTCCGGCGAATCAGCTGCGAGCATCAGCGGGGTCCTCAGTCGGCCCGGTCAGATGTCGCGGGCGGGTTGGGCGGCGATGTGGCGGCCGGCGCGGTAGCCGAACACGGTGCCGTTACCGATCGTGCCCCCACCTGACGGGTAGGCCCAGCCGAACACGTTGGCGGCAGTGTTGCCGGCGGCGTAGAGCCCCTCGACCAACCCGCCGCCTTGGCGCCGAACCTGGGCGTTGCTGTCGATGCGCGGGCCGCCGTTGGTGCCGAGCATCCCGGGATGGATGGCGACGGCATAGAACGGGGCCTGGGTGATCGGCGCGAGCATGCCCGGCGACATGAGGCCGACCTCGTGGCGGCGGAAATCGGGGTCCTGGCCCGCGGCGGCGTGCTCGTTCCAGCGCGCGACTTCGGCTTCGAGGCCAGCCCGGTCGATCCCGGCCGCCTCCGCCAGGTCGCCGATCGTGTCGGCCTTGGTCACCCAGCCCGGGTCGGGCTCGCCCGGGAGCATCGACAAGATCCGCTGCGCATCGCGCACGGTACGGTCGAACACCAAGAAGCCGGGCGCGGCGTTGGGGAACTCGATGGCCTGCGGATCGAACTGGCCGAAGGCCTTGGGGAAGTCGTTGTAGGGCAGTGCCTCGTTGGCGAAGCGGCGGCCCTTGCGGTTCACGACGATCGACGCCGGCGCGCCGCGGCCCCACTCGAATTGGGGCACCAGCTCGCCGTCGCGGGTGATCTCGGGATCGAACATCACCGGCGTGCCCCAGTAGCTGGTCATGTTGCCGAGGGCGGCGCCCGCCTTCATGGCCATGGTGAGGCCGGCGCCGGTGTTGTTGGGCGGGCTCAGCGGGTACACGTCGTAGCCCACGTGGGTGCGCACCAGCTCGGGGTTCCACTCGAACCCGCCGCAGGCCAGGATCACGCCCTTGCGGGTGCCGATGCGCAGTGTGGAGCCGCCGTGGTCGACGACGATGCCGATCACCGAACCGTTGTCGTCGAGCACGAGCTCTCGGGCCGGCGTCTCGATCAACGTCTCGACGGCGCGCTCGAGCAGGCCCTTGAACAACATGGCGATGAGCGCCGCGCCCTTGGGCCGGATGTCCTCGGCCTCGCGGCGGGCCAGCTCGGCAACGAGTTCGGGCGTCTTCTCGGCGAAGTCCTCCGACAGCGTCGTGGCGGCGCCGAGCGACATCAGCGTGCCGCGACTCACGAGCCGTTCTCGCCACTCGGGCAGCTCCGAACCGACCGGGTACGGGTTGGCCTCGACGGCGCGGCCCGGCATGGTCCGCATGCCGGGGATGTGCCAGGGCCAGTAGTAGTCGGGCAGCGGTGACACGTGCATGCGAACCGGGGTGTGGTCCTCGAGGTACCGCAACATCTCGGGTGCGGTGTCGACGTAGACCTCGAGCAGCTCGGGGTCGGGGGCGGTCCCCATCGTGACCCGGTCCAGGTAGGCGAGCACGTCGTCGCGGCTCTCGGGCACGCCGGCGGCGATCTGGTGATGGTTCCCCGGCAGCCACGCCGCGCCGCCCGACACCGCGGTGGTACCGCCGATCATGGGGGCCTTCTCGACGATCAGCACCTCGGCCCCACCGTCGTGGGCGAGCGTCGCCGACACCAGCGCCGCACCCCCCGTTCCGACCACGACGACGTCGACGACTCGATCCCACTTGTTGCTCACAGGTACGACCTTCGCTCGATCCGGTCAGAGCTTTTCAAAGCCGCGGCGGCGCTCCCAATCGGTCACCGCGTTGCAGAAGTAGTTCCACTCCTGCTGGGCGGTGTTGAGCAGGTGGTAGTGCACGTCGTCGCCGAAGGCGGCCTTGGCGATCTCGGAGTCGCGGAACGAGGCGATGGCGTCGACGAGCGAGTGGGGCACCCGTTCCAGGTCGGCGGCGGTGTAGCCGTTGCCCTCGTAGGGCTCGCCGGGCTCGACCTTGTTCTCGATGCCCCACAGGCCGGCGGCGATGGTGGCCGCGAACGCCAGGTAGGCGTTGGCGTCGGCGCCGGGCACCCGGTTCTCGACCCGGAAGCCCTGGCCGTGGCTCACGACCCGGAAGCCGAGCGTGCGGTTGTCGCGGCCCCAGCCGACCGCGGTCGGCGCCCACGAGTCGGGTTGGTAGCGCTTGTAGCTGTTGACGAAGGGCGCGTAGCACCACGAGAGCTCGCGGGCCGCGGCGAGCTGGCCGCCGAGCCACCAGCGGAACACGTCGCTCATGTGGTGGGCGCCGGCTTCGTCCCACATGAGCGAGCGGGTGGCGTCGGCGTTCCAGACCGACGAGTGGATGTGGCACGACGAGCCGACCTTGGTGTGGTCGTACTTGGCCATGAACGTGATCGCCTGGCCGTTGAGGGCGGCGATCTCTTTGACGCCGTTCTTGTAGACGCTGTGCCGGTCGGCCATGGTCATGGCGTCGCTGTAGCGCAGGTTGATCTCGTGCTGGCCGGCCTCGGCCTCGCCTTTGGAGAACTCGACCGGTACGCCCGCTCCGTCCATGCCGTTGCGGATCTGGCGGATCAGGTACTCGTCCTTGGTGGTCTGGAGGATGTGGTAGTCGAGGACGTAGTCGTTCTGCGGCGTGAGGTTGGTGTAGCCCTTGGCCGCGGCGTCCTCGTAGCTCTCACGGAACAAGAAGAACTCGAGCTCGCTGCCGAACATCGTGGTGTACCCGAGGGCCGCGGCTCGCTCGACCTGGCGGCGCAGGATCTGCCGGGGGGCGACATCGACCGGGGCGTGGGTCTCCTCGTCGGCGAGGTCGCAGATCACCAGCGCGGTCCGGTCGATCCACGGGATGCGCCGAAGCGTCGACCAGTCGGGCACGCAGCTGAAGTCGCCGTACCCGAGGTCCCAGCTGGCGAAGCGGTAACCCGGCAGCACGTTCATGTCGGCATCGACCGCGAGCAGGTAGTTGCACGCCTCGATGGAGTTGCCGCCGTCGACCAGGTGATCGAGCACGTAGTGGCCGGTGACCCGCTTGCCCATGAACCGACCCTGAAGGTCGGGGAACACCACGAGCACGGTGTCGATCTCGCCCGAGTCGATCAACGCCCGCAACCCCTCGACGGTCAGCATGCCTTTCATCGCCGAAGTCTAGGGGAACTGCTGGAACTGGGTGGGGGAGCGGTGTCTATGGGCCCTGGTCCCCCACCCAGTTCGGGAGGGTTGCAACTGATCGTGATCCCTGGGCCGTGCGGGTCACGATCGGCGACGGCGGTGCCGGGGAGGTGGACGTTGCGGCCCGCGGCGAGGTGACGGTGACGCTTCGATCGGTGGAGCACCCGGTCGCCTTGGCGCACGACGACGCTGGCGTGGTCGCGGGCGTGGGTGGGGCGCAGGGTCAGCATCGTCACGGGGCTATCGGTGGTCAGGCGGGTGGGCCAGACACGAGCAACGCCGGCTCCGGGTTCGACGGCGATCGGTGGAACCGGCCAGTCGCCGTCGGCGAGCCAGTCGGAGATCGCGGCCGCGGTCGCTCGGCCTTCGAGGGCGCAGCGGTCGGCGGTCTCGGCACCGTGCAACAGGTTGCCGGCGGCGAACACGCCGGGCCGGCTGGTGCGGCCCCGCTGGTCGGTCGCCGGTCCGGGCCAGCCGACGCTCGCGATCAACCCGCCCGTTCGGGCGAGCTCGTGGTCGGGCACCCAGTCGGCGGTGAAAACCACGGTGTCGCACTCGATCCGCTGGCGCCGACCCGACCCGAGGTGCTCGACCACGACGGCTTCGAGCCGGCCGTGGCCGACGATCTCGACGACCCGCGACTCCGTGTGCAGCCTCACCCGGCGGCGTACCGCGCTCCCGAGGTGGAACCCGGCGAAGCTGGCGTGGCGGGGCTCGTCGGTGATCATCGCCACGGTTCGACAGCCTGCGTGAGCCAGCGTCTCGACGGCGGAGTAGCTCACGTGCTCGGCTCCGACAACGACCGCTCGCCGGCCGATGTGTGCGGCCCTCACGGCGGGATCCGGGTGCGCCGCGGCCTGCTGGAGCAGGCCGGTGGTGAGTACACCTGCCGGGCGATCGCCGGCGACGAGCCGGGCGGCGCGGGGACGTTCCCGGCAGCCGGTCGCCAAGACGATGGATCGGGCCGTGAGTGTTGTGCCGCCGGCGAGCACCAAGCCGTGTTCGCCTGACCATCCGGTCACCATGGCGCCGGTGCGGATCTCGGCGCCGGCCTTCTCGGCCCGCCGGGTGAGCACCGCCGCGTAACGCGGCCCCGACATGATCCGGTGGAGATCGAGCCAGCCAAAACCGGTGTGGTGCGAGTGTCGCGGGATACCGCCCGCTTCGACCTCGCGCTCGAGCACCATCACCCGGCCCGCGCCGAGGCGCCGCAGTTCCGCCGCGGCCGCAAGCCCAGCCGGGCCGGCGCCCACGATCACCACGTCACCGTGCGTCATCGCTTCAAGCGGTGGGTGAGTTCGGCGCCGCAGAAGAAGCCCTGACAGCGGCCGGCCATGGCTCGGGTCCGGCGGCGCAGGCCGTCGATGTCGCGCGCCGGGATCGGCGCGACGAGCGCGGCGTCGATCTCGGCGGCGGTGACCCGCTCGCAGAAACACACGATCGCGCCGTCGTGCTGATACGGCCGGGGCGCCGACTCGCCGAGGTTCGACATGGTCGGGGTGGGCGCCGGGTCAGCCCGGGACACGAGTCGGAGCCCGGCTTCGGACAGATGGTCGGCGACCTCGGTGGCGATGGCCATCGACGCGGTCAACCCGGTGGACCTGATACCGCCGACGCACACGTAACGACCGTCGCTGTGGATCTGGTAGTCGGCGTGCTCGATGGCCGCGCGAAGGCCTGCGTAGGTCGCCGTGATCTCCTCGTCCACGAGCGCCGGAACGATGCGGCCCCCGTGGTCGAGCAGTGACGCCAGCCCGGCCTCGCTGGTACCGGTGGCCAGCTTGTCGTCGAGGTCCTCGGCGGTCGGGCCCAGCAGCACGTTGCCGAACACCGTCGGCGCCACGAGCACACCCTTGGTGGTCGCCGTCGGAACCGGAAGCAGCACGTGGTTGACGAGCGGGCGGGCGAGCTTGTCGAACACGATCAGCTCGCCACGCCGGGGCCGCACCGTGAACCGTTCGTGGCCGGCCATCCGGTCGATCTCGTCGGAGCGAATCCCGGCCGCATTGACGGCGAATCGACAGCGAATCGATGTAGACGGGCACCGGATCTCGATCGGTGCGTCGCCTGCGGGCACGATCAGGTCGGTCACGGGGCTGTCGAGGCGGAGGTCGACGCCGTTCGCCACCGCCTCGTAGGCGAACGACAGCGGCACCGACCACGGGTCGACGATGCCCTCGCCCGGCACCTCGAGGCCGCCGAGGGCGCCCGGCCCGAGCGCCGGCTCGCGCCGGTACAGCTCGTCGACCTCGACCCGGCGGATCGCCGGGTAACCGTTGGCGTGGGCCTTGACGACGATGCCGGGCAGGGCATCGACTTGTTCGGGCGTCCAGGCCACGAGCAGCGCCCCGATGATCTCGACGGCGATGCCCGAAGCCCGGCAGTGGTCGAGCAGCCGGTGGTAGCCGGCCGCCACGAGGCGTGCTTCGGTGGTACCGGGCGTCGCGTCGAAACCGGTGTGCAAGATGGCGGTGTTGGCCTTGGAGGTGCCGGCGCCCACGTCCGGACCGGCCTCGATCCAGACCACCGACAGGTCGTGGCGCGACAGCTCGCGGGCGATGGCGGCGCCGACCACCCCGGCGCCGATCACGGCGACGTCGTACACCGTCTCACTCTTCACGAGAGGTTGAGGGTTGTTTCGGCGACACGACGCCAGGTGTCGAGACGGGTGGCGGCTTCGTCGGCCGTAACGCCTGGTTCGTACACCGCAGCCGGTGACCACGTGCCCACGGCCTCAGCCGGGTCGGTGGCGACGCCGAGTCCGAGGCGGGTGAACGCGGCGATGCCGAGTGCGGTGGCGTGGGGCGACGGGTAGCACTCGACGGGCGCCTGGAGCAGATCGGCCTGCGTCTGCATGAGCACCTTCGATCGGGTGAGACCGCCGTCGACCCGGAGCCGGCCTAGCGGGGTGCCGAGATCGTCGCCTACCGCTCGCGCCAGCCAGGCCACCTGCGCCGCGATGCCGTCGATCACGGCTCGCGCCAGGTGGGCGCGGGTGTGGCCGAGGTGCAGGCCGGTCAACGCTCCGCGTGCATCGGCGGCCCAGAACGGCGCCCCGAGGCCGGCGAGGCCCGGTACGAACACCGCGCCGTCGGGCCCATCGACGGTGCCTCCCAGGCGGTCGAGATCGGCGGCGTCGTCGAGCAGGCCGACATCGGTGAGCCAACGAACCGCCGACCCGACGGTGAACACCTGGCCGTCGAGGCAGTAGGTCGCCGCGCCCCCCAGCCGCCACGCCACGCAGCCGACGAGGCCGTTCGCCGACCACGTCGGTGTCGAGCCGGTCGTAGCGAGCAGGAACGCCCCGGTGCCATACGTGCACTTGGCTTCACCGGGGGAGTGGCACGACTCGGCGAACAGCGCCGCCTGCTGGTCGACGGCCAGCCCGCACACCGGCACGGAGCGGCCGTCGGGCGAGAAGACGTCGGTCTCGCCGACGACTCCGGCGCAATCCACGACCGCGGGAAGCAGACCCGGATCGAGGCCGAACAGCTCGCACGCCCGGGGCGACCAGTCGGTTGTTGTGAGGTCGAGGGTGAGCCACCGCGATGCCGTGGCGGCGTCGGTCACGTAGGCGCCGCAAAGACGGTGCAGCAGCCAGGTGTCGGTGGCGGTGACGACCGACCCGGGTGGGAGCGAGCCGTGCTCGTACAGCCACGCCACCTTGGGTGCGGCGAAGTACGGGTCGAGCTCGAGGCCGCTGATGGCGGTGAGCTCGCCGGCTGCGCCGTCAGCGGCCAGCCGGTCGCAGATCGACGCCGCTCGCCGGTCCTGCCACACCAGAGCGGGACCGGCCGGCTCGCCCGTGGTGCGAGACCAGGCCAGGACGGTCTCGCCCTGGTTGGCGAGGCCCACGCCATCGATCGCGACCCCCGCGGCTGCGACAGCACGTTGCCCCGCGGTGACCACCGATGCCCACAGCTCGCCGGGGTCCTGTTCGACCCGGCCGTCGGGCGTGGCAACCGGATGTACCGCCTCCTCGACCAGAGCCAGGATCTCGCCCCCGTCGCCCACGACCGCCGCCTTGGTCGACGACGTCCCCTGGTCGATCGCGAGCACCACGGTCATCTTCGCATCCCGTCCCCTCGTTCCTGTGGTGATCGGCAACGCCCGAGCGGGTAGATCACAGCAAGAACGATGATGGGTGGTGAGCCAGCGCTCAACGCTTCACCCGGGAGCCGGTGGGGTCGAAGACGGCGTCGCGGGGGTGGACCTCGGCGGGGATCCACTCGCCGAACATCTCGACCTCGACAGCCTGACCAGCGGCCGTGGCGGTGGGCAGATAGGCGAAAGCGATCGACTGACCGACCCGGAACCCGAAGCCGCCCGAAGTCACCCGGCCGGTGATCTGGCCGTCGACGCGCACGGGCTCGGAACCCTGGGCCACCGCGTGGCGATCGGCCAGCACCAGGGTGCGCAGCCGCCTCTCGACACCAACCGCTCGCGCCGCCACAAGGGCGTCGCGGCCGACGAAGTCGCCCTTGTCGAGCTTCACGGCGAAGCCGAGACCGGCGTGGTACGGGGTGTCCTCGGGTGAGATGTCGGACCCCCACGCCCGGTATGCCTTCTCGACGCGCAGGGCATCGATGGCCCGGTACCCGCCCGCGACCAGGCCATGGCCGGACCCGGCGTCCCACAACAGGTCCCACAGGCCGCCGCCGTACTCGCTCGGCACGTACAGCTCCCATCCGAGTTCGCCGACGTAGGTGACCCGGCTCGCGATGACCGGCACCGCGCCGAGGTTGAGGCTCTGGGCGGTGAGGTACGGGAACCGGTCGTCGTCGAGCGAAGTCGCGGTGAGCGGCTGGAGCAGCGACCGGGCATCGGGCCCCCACAGGCCGAAACAGGCGTGGGCCGAGGTGACGTCGGTGAGCACCACACCGTCGCCTTCGGGCAACCGGTCTTGTTGCTTGCGCAGCCACCCGAGGTCGTGGGCGCCGAACGCGGTGCCGGTGACCAGCAGGTATCGCCGCTCGGTCAACCGGGTGACGGTGAGGTCGCACTCGATCCCGCCCCGATCGTTGCAGAGCTGGGTGTACACGATCGACCCGACCGGGCCGCCGACGTCGTTCGCGCACACCCGTTGCAGGAACTCGACCACCGCCGGCCCGCCGGCCTCGATCTTGGAGAACGAGGTCTCGTCGAACAGTGCAGCGGTCGTCGAACAGGCGACGGACTCGGCGCCGATGGCCGGCGACCAGTGATGACCGGCCCACCCCCGGGGCCGCAGCGACTCGTCGCCCGCGGCCGCGTTGGGCTCGAACCAGTTCGGCCGCTCCCACATCGACTTCTCGCCGAACGAGCAGCCGAGGGCGACCAGCCGGTCGAACGCGGGGGAGCGGCGCAGAGGCCGGCCGGCGTGGCGCTCCTCGTTGGGGTAGTGGATGTCGTAGTACGTCGAGTACACCTCGACGACCCTGTCGCGGGCGAACTCGCGGCTGCGGTACTGCGGGCCGAAGCGGCGGATGTCCATCTTCCACACGTCGAAGCTCGGCTCGCCGTCGAGGATCCACTCGGCCATCACCCGTCCGACCCCACCGGCGCCGGCGATGCCGTGGGCGCAGAAGCCGGCCGCCACGAAGAACCCGTGCACCTCGCTCTCGCCGAGGATGAACTCGTTGTCGGGCGTGAACCCCTCGGGCCCGTTGAGCAGCTTGACGATGCCGGCGCCTTCGACGGCGGGCACCCGCTTCACCGCGTTGGTCATGAGCGGGGCGAACCGATCCCAGTCCTCGGGCAGGAGCTTGTGGTTGAAGTCGGCGGGCACGCCGTGCAGCGACCACGGCATGGGGTCGCGCTCGTAGCCGCCGAGCAGCAGCCCGTAGCCCTCGCGCCGGAAGTACACCAGGTTGTCCGGGTCGCGCAGTTGGGTGACCGAGTCGTCGACCCCGTCGATCGGCTCGGTCACCACGTACTGATGGGCCATGGGCACGATCGGCACGTTGACCCCGGCGAGTGCCGCAACCTCGGGCGTGTACATGCCGCACGCTGCCACCACGACCTCGGCCTCGATGGTGCCGTGGTCGGTGACGACGCCGTGGCAACGGCCGTCGCGCACCAGCACGTCGGTGACCCGCACGCCTTGGTGGACGGTGACCCCGCGCCGTCGGGCCGCGGCGGAGAATGAGTAGGCGAGCCCGCTCGGGTCGAGGTAGCCGTCGGTTGGCAGGTAGACGCCACCGAGCACGCCGTCGAGGGACATGAGCGGGAAGTGCGACCGGCACTCCTCTGGCGACAGAAGCTCCATCGGGAGGCCGAACGTCTTGGCCCACCCGAACTGGCGACGCAGCTCCTC
>CAYMJU010000204.1:0-13229 GCA_964390555.1 uncultured Acidimicrobiales bacterium
CTCCGGGAGCGCGCGGCCGGCCCGGCCGACCTGCTGGTAGTACGCGATCGGCGAGCCCGGTGACTGGTAGTGGATGACGAACGCCAGGTCGGGCTTGTCGAAGCCCATGCCGAGCGCGGACGTCGCGACCACCACCTTCACCTCGTTGTCGACGAGGCGCCGCTCGATGCCGGGCCGTAGATCGGCATCGGTCTGGCCGCTGTAGGCCACGGCGTCGATCCCGTTCGACCGCAGCCAGCCGGACAGCCGCTCGGTGTCGGCAATGGTCAGGCAGTACACGATCCCGGTGCCCGCCAGTCGGGGCAGCGTCTGGGCGAGCCAAGCCATGCGATGGGCCTGACGCGGCAACTCCAGCGTCTGGAGCCGGAGGCCGCTGCGAGCCAGGGTCCCTCGCATGGGGACCAGGCCGGACCCGATCTGCGCCGTGACGTCGGCCACGACTCGGTCGTTGGCCGTAGCAGTGCAGCACAGCACGGGAACGCCGGGGGGGAGCAGGTCGAGCACCCGCACCAGGCGCCGGTAGTCGGGGCGAAAGTCATGGCCCCAGTCGGAGATGCAATGGACCTCGTCGATGACCAGTAGGCCGCTGCGCCGACCGACTTCGGGGAGAATGTCAGCGCGGAACCTTGCGTTGGCGAGACGCTCAGGCGAGATCAGCAGTATGTCGACCTCGTCCGCTTCGAGCTGCTCCTCGATCGCCTCCCAGTCATCGCGGTTCGCGCTGTTGACCGTGACCGGCCTCAAGCCCATCGGCCTCGCGGCGTCGATCTGGTTGCGCATGAGAGCGAGCAGAGGTGACACGAGAAGAGTCGGTCCCGCGCCACGGTCGCGCAGCATTCGTGTAGCGATGAAATAGACGGCGCTCTTGCCCCAACCCGTCCGTTGGACGAGAAGCACGCGCTGTCGGTCGGCAACGAGGCGACCGATGACGTCGAGCTGGTCACCATCGCGGAACCGGCTCGCGGGGTCCCGCGTGAGGGTTCGCAGGAGGCCCAGGGCTTCCGAGTCGATCGCTCCGCTGATGGGTTTCATGGCAGGTGCACCGTCGCCTATCGATCGGACGGCGATCGAGTGCGCCCTGGCAGATCCTGATCGTCCAAGACGAGTTCAGTGCTCACGACGAGTTCAAGTCGTCGAGTCGCCGCCCAATCAGCTCCCCGCCCCGTCATGAACCGATCGTAGGCGGCCGGTGTGACAGCCATCTGGTGCCGCAATCAATGGACCGCGGTCTCACAGAGGCGACGAGCGGGTTGAAGCCTTGCCAAGGCGTTCGTGTCACGCGCCATCAGCACGACCTGGCCAACCTGCTCCCGTACCAGGCGGTCGACGCTCGGGCGATCGCGTCGAGGAGCGGGACCTCGCCGATGAGCGTGACGGCGCGGCCGCTACCAGCCGCGCGTGATCCACTCGTCGAGATGGGGCCGTTCGGCGGCGGTGGTCGTCGACGAGCCGTGCCCGGGATGCACGGTCGTGGTCGGGTCGAGGCTCAGCAGGCGCGTGCGGATCGACCCGACCATTCCACTCGACCGTGCCGGGCGCGGGCACAGGGTGCAGTCCTGTTCGAGGAGACTCGAGGTCGCGGTGCCGGCATCGAAGTGGCCGTGGGCCTTGAGGTGAGCGATCTCGCGGGGCCAGACCGGGGCGTCAGCGGGGTGAGCGGCGATCGGTGCGCCGCAGCACGATGCCAGCAGCGTCATTGACGCGCTCCTGCCAGCTCACGAGGCTCACTTCGAACCTCCTGGCTGTCCATGCTCGCTTGAGGGACGGGCGGCGTGCACGCTGGTGACCTTGGCCGCACGCACTGTGCTGGCACACCTCGAATCCCACCGGCAGCGAACACCAGGAGCCCGCGCCATGACCGTCCACGTCGCCCCCCACACGATCGTCGTCTACAGCGACCTCCTGTGTCCCTTCGCCCACGTCGCCGTGCACCGGCTCTGGGAGACCCGCGCCCGCCTCGGCCTCGACGAGATCGTCACCTTCGACCACCACGCCTTCCCCATCGAGCTGCTCTCGTTCTCCCCCGAGCTCCCCAACGGACCCGCCACCCGGATCGGTTCCGACTCCGAGATCCCGGCTCTGGGCCCGCTCGAGCCCGACGCCGGCTGGCAGCTCTGGAGCGCACCCGACTGGCACTACCCCAACACCGTCCTGCTTGCCTTCGAAGCCATCCACGCCGCCAAGCGCCAGTCACATCAGGCGAGCGAACGGCTCGACCGGGCCCTGCGCCGAGCGTTCTGGGCCGAGTCCCGCAACATCGGCCACCACAGCGTCATCCTCGACGTGGCCCGGACCGTCCCCCAGCTCGACATCGACTCGCTCGCAGCGTCTATCGCCATGGGGTCCGCCCGTGCCGACGTGTTCAGCGACTACCGGACGTCGAGCACCGACGCCGTCGCTCTCAGCCCGCACCTGTTCCTACCCGACGGCACCGACATGGCGAACCCCGGCATCACCGTCCACTGGCAGGGTGCCTGGGCGCGAGGCTTTCCCGTCATCGACGACGACGACCGCAGCGTCTACGAGACCGTGCTCCTCACCGCCGCGTGAGGTGGTGGCACGATGCTGCCAACCGAGTCGCCGAGGCGGTGTTCACGCGCCGACCCGAGCCGTGCCGGCCCCCGTGACCGCAGCGCCATCGCCGTGCACCTCAGTGATGACGGTGAAGCAGGCGAGGTCGACGATCGCGATCGTTCGCTCAACTGTCACGGTCGGTCCCTCAGAGCCGCCGAGCGCGACCGGATGCGGCCGACGTGGGGGACGAACCGGCCGATGTCATGGGCGTAGATCGACCACGCCGGGATCGTCGCACGGAGGTATGGCTCCTCCACCGCTCGAACCTGCAGCTCGACGGCGACGATCAGCAACACCACCGCGGTGAGTATGAGCAGCGTCGGTGCGATCAACGCCAGACCTCCAGCGACGATCACCATCCCGGTGTAGATCGGATTGCGGGCCATGCCGAACGGTCCGTCGACCACTAGATCGGTCGCTTCGTCAGGGTCGACTCCTACCCGCCATGCGGCGCCCATCGCCGATTGGGCGGCGATAGTCAGCGCGACCCCGGCGATGTATGACACGACGCCGATGACGGCGACGACGGGACGATCGAGAACGCCTATCAGGCCGGTGGATCCGGAAGCCGCCAACGTGGCACCAACGAGCCCCACGACGATTGAGGCGACCAACGAGGCACCGCTGATGCGGGCGACCCGATCATGGCGCTGCCACCGGATACCCCAATCGCCGGTGCGGCGACGATGCAACAGCATCCGCCCGACCAGGGCCACCGCGACAAAGCTGATTTCGAGGATCAAGGCTACGAGACCGCGGGCGTTCACGACATCGCCCTCCGGTCGTGGTGGTCGGCGGTCGCTACGAGCTCAGCGCGTTTGTGGAGCATCAGCGACTCCCGTCACGATGGCGAAGGTGCTCTCGCCCAAGGCCCAACAGCACCCGGACGTGCTGGTCGTCGAGGCGGTAGTTCATCATCTTGCCCGACCGTTGGGCACGCAGGACCGTAGCGCACGCGCCGCCACCGCAGCGCGTGAGACACGGTCGATTCAGGAACCTCCACTGCCGCCGCCAAGGTCGCACACGCAGAGCTCGCCGGCCTCCAACACCGCGCGGCGTGACGCTCGAGGTGCTCGTCGCCGGCGACGCCATCGTGCTCGTCTCCTCCGCGCTCACCCCGCTTTCACACCAGGAGGTGACCCGCTCACCGAGCCGGCGATGACCCGACTCCGGGTGCGGTGGATGACCTGCCACCTCGTCCTGGTACACACCTGGGATCCGCGTACCCAAGGCCTCTGGCGCCAACCGCGCCCATGGCCGGTCGCGGTGGGTTCCAAGCTCGCGAAGCAGCCGACGGGATCAACGCGAGCCGTCAGCCCCTAAGAACGCGCGCCGCTAGTGAACGTTCGACATCTGATCGGTCTCGCTCGCCTGCTGGCGCAGTCGAGAAATGCCACTGTCACATTGGAGGGCTCGCCTATCGGCTCGCCCTCTAAGGGCGGTGGAGTGCGTGCGAGGTATCGTCGGTCGACCGGCGATCCAGGAGGACCACGTGCTGTATGCATTCGGCTTCGAGCGAGTCGGCGTCGTAGTGAGCGACCTGTTCTTCCTCGACCCCTCGCCCACCCCTGGCGAGGAGGGGGCGGAGCGGGGCGTGCGGCTCGAGCTGCGTGAACTCGATCGACGGTCCCTCAACGGATCGATCTATTCGGCGCAACCAATCGGAGTGGACCGGCCGCTGTGGCGAGTCGATCTGCTGGAGTCGGTGGCGTCAGCGCCGGGATCGTTCGACCGAACTCACCACCACCCGAAGTTCAAGGGCTGGGAACCTACGAGGCGTTGCTATGTACCTGAGCTGTCGGCCGATCCGCTGGGATGGTTGGGACAACGTTTGTCGGACATCGCCGGCGTGCTCGACGACGCGGGCGTCGACCACACGACGCTCGGGGCCTGCGACGCCGAGGACATTCGCGCCGCCTCGGTCGAGATCGTCGACGCCACACGGCGGCTGCTGCAACGCGTCCACGCCGGCGAACTCGCTGCGCCCCCCGGGGACATGGTGTTGCAGGACGCCCGCATCGGGTGGCTTTGACCGCGGCTGAGCACATCGCCGCCTGGAAGCTCTGAACTGGTGCGCTCAGTCCCAGATGGCGTTGATCTCGCTGGGCCCGCGCTCGTACATGCCGATGATCTGGGGCTGCTCGGCGGCTGGATCGAGGCGCAGGTTCGGGAGGCGGTCGACGAGGGCGCCGATGGCGGTCGTGATCTCGGCGCGAGCGACGTGCATGCCCAGGCAGACGTGGGGTCCGCCGGCGAAGCCCATGTGTGGCCTCAGCGCACGGTGGATGTCGAACGCGTCGGGGTTCTCCCAACGTCCCGGGTCTCGGTTCGCCGCGCCCAACACGAGATGGACGGCGGCCCCCCTGGGGATCGCGACGCCTGCGACCGTCGCATCCTCATGCGCCCACCGGGTGAAGGCGGGGTCGGTGACATTCCAACGCAGTGCCTCCTCGACGGCCGCCCTCAGCAGGGAAGCGTCGGCACGGATCTCGTCGAGGACGCCTGGAGTCGTGAGCAGAGCGGTCAGCGTGATGCCCAACTGCTTCCAGGTGGTGCCGGACCCGGCGGTGAGCAACAGCGACGAGAACGCCATGATCTCGGTGTCGCTGAGGCGGTGGGTCGTACCGTCCTCGTCGGTCATCTCGGCCTGGCACAAGACGCTCACGAGGTCGTCGTGCGGCTGCTCCCTCCGGGCGTGGATGATCGGCATGAGGTAGCCCTCGAGCCGGCCCCCGGCACCACCGATTCCCCCAAGGGACTCCCTGACCTCGAGCGCCTCGTCGACGGTGAACCCGAAGCTGCCGGTGATCGTGAGCATCGGTATGGCGGCGTCGAAGTCGACGTTGAGCTCGGCCCGCTTGTCCGGCTCGAAGCCGTCGATCAGGGCATGCACCGTCTCGTGGATCCAGTTCTCCATCCACCACTTCGCCTTGGCCGGCACGAACGACGGCTGGGCAAGCGCGCGGTACCGGCGGTGCTCGGCGCCATCCATGTAGAGGAGGCTCGAGGCCAGGGTTCCGACACCCGGGAGCGACAGCAGCTCCGGCGGTGACGACCGGAACGACTCGGTGTTGCGGAACACCGCGTCGCACTCCGCGAAGGAGAAGACCGAGAAGTGCGGCCGGCTCGGGTCCGGGATCCCGTTGAAGAAGGCGAACCCTTCGAAGCCGATCAGCTCGTGGGGCATGCCCTCGTGCACGGGCCCGGACTCGCGCAGCTTGTGGAACATCGGGTTCGGGTCGTCCAGGTAGACGTCGCCCGGACCAGTCGCCCCGCGGCGACGGAGATCGAACAGGTCCCGGATCCGTTCGCGGTCCAGTTTGAGCGTGCTCATGAGGTGCTCTCCTATGTCACTGCGTGCGGATGGCGAGAGGACGCTCCGTCACCGAGCCGGAGCCATCCCTGTCGCGAATCGATCCAGACCAACGTCGAGGGCTGGCCTCGGCGCAGGTCGCGCTGATCGCGGCCTTCGGTCGTGTCCGTGTCCGGCGACGGCCTCGTTGTGGAGACCGGGCGTCGGGACCTTACCTCGGTCGCCCAGCCGGCTACGTCTTCCGGGGCACCGTCCGGTGCGTGTACCCGGGAACCGACGTCCCCGATGAGGTCGCCACCGCTGGCGACGTCTACTTCTTCCGCACCGGCCACTACCTCGTCTATGAGCAGGACCAGACCGAGGTTCTGGAGTGGAACCCGGCCGACGCGCTGCAGTTCCTGATGGACCACATCGAGGACGCGATCGGCCGCCAGCTACTGGCGCCCTAGACCAGACGTCGCCGGAGCGGTCACCGGACACGTGGGTGAAACGACTGCGGTCGTCGCTTGCTCATGGGGCGTTTGGCGCGGCAACGCGATTCGTTGCGAACGGCTCGGGCCGAGGTGCAAGACTTTGGCGGTGACCGAGTGCGGGCGGTGCGGGACGCTGCTGGTCGAGAAGGCCGGTTTCTGCCATCGCTGCGGCACCCCGGTCGTGGGCGTCGGGGCGAGCCTCGATCTGGGAACGCTTCGCGTCGAGACACCGGGGGTCGCTGGGACAGGTGGTCGGCGTTGGCCAGTCGTCGTCATGGTCGGGGCAGTCGTGACGGTTCTCGCCGTGGCTTTGAGTGTCGGCGGCGAGGGCGAGTCGGCCGAGCCGACACCAACGACGACAACGTCACCGCGTACCACGACGACGCGCCCCGTGGCGACGACGACCGGTGCCCCGGCAGGCGAGGTGGTTGTCGGGTCCGCAGTCGCCGCCCCGGTGATCGGGCGCGCGACCGGTTTCTCGCTCGTGCTCGCGAGCAACACCGGTGACGTGATGTTCGTCGACCTTGACTCCGGGGCCGTTTCGACCATCGACACCGGGCAATCGATTGACGGGTTGCTCGGATTCGGCGACCGGGTCGCCGCGGTGTCCGGCCAGAGGGGCCAGCTCTGGCGTGTCACTGCGAGCGGGCTCGGCCCGAACGTCTTCGAGCCATCCACTCGGATCAACCTCTTGGCCGGGTCGCTGTACCCCGGCGACGACGAGTCGTTCTTCGCGGCCGTGACCGATCAGCGCACCGGGGCCCTGCAGCGGGTGGTGAGGATGGCCTGGGACGGGTCGGGCGAGATCGAGTCGTTTGCGGTGCCGCCAGACGTCTTTCCTCGGGGTATCACTCCGAGTGGTGGCCTCGTCGTCGGCAGCCTTGGTGGAGGGACGTACCTGATCGAGCCGGGCGGCGAGGCCCGCCGGATCGCCGACGGCTTTCCGATGGCGGCTCTGCCTGACCGGGTGCTGGTGTCGCAATGCGGCGACGTCCTCGACTGCGGGACCGTCGTGGTGGACCTCGACACTGGCGAGGTCACCCCAGTCGCCGACGGCCTCGATCTCGACATGACGCGAAGCCAGATCGAGTTCGCTCCTGGAGGTGCGGCGGTGCTGCATGTCTTATTCGTCGATGAGCCTGTGCCGCTCGTCGTACCGCTCGACGGTTCGCCGTCGTGCGAGCTCGCCGCCGGTTCGCCGTCTTTCCAGGCGTTTGGCACCGGGGGTTGGGCGCCCGACGGGACGTTCATCGTCACCACCGCCCGCGGCGCCGATGTCACGAGGTCGCTGGTCACGCTCACCGAGATCGTGGGGTGCCGGGCCGTCGGGTTGGAGCTTCCGTTCGCCTACCGGGGGTCGGTATCCGTGGCCGTGGTCGAGACGGCGGGGCTGGCCAGCGAGCCAGCGACATGACGGCGTGCCGTCGGTGCGGGGCGCTGCTGGAGTTGCCGTTCGAATTCAGCGGCGTCTCGTCGGTCGCCGTGGTCGACACCGCGGTGCTGGCGGAGTAGAACGCCCTCGGTTCCCAACCTGAGGAGCGACGACCGTGCCCGTCGACCAGCCTGTGATCGGCATGTCCGTGAAGGACTCTGTCCCAGTCATGCCGCGGCGGCCCACGCCGGGGACCGATGCCCCGAACGTGTTGGTCGTCGTGTTCGACGACACCGGCTTCGGCCAGCTCGGCTGCTTCGGATCCGACATCGCCACGCCGCACCTCGACGCGATGGCCGCCGGCGGCCTGCGGTACAACCGCTTCCACGTCACGTCGCTGTGCTCGCCCACCCGGGCCGCGCTGCTGACCGGGCGCAACCACCACGCCGTCGGCATGGGGTTCCTGGCCGACATGCCGCTCGGGTTCCCGGGCTACGACGGACGCATCCCGCCCTCGGCCATGCCGCTGCCGCGCGTCATGCGCGACGCCGGCTACAGCACCCTGGCCGTCGGCAAATGGCATCTCGTGCCGCGCGGCGAGCGGTCCGCGGCCGGGCCGTTCGACCGCTGGCCGTCGGGCTACGGCTTCGAGCGCTACTACGGGTTCCTCCAGGGCGACACCAACCACTGGGCGCCGAACCTGGTCTGCGACAACCACTACATCGACCCGCCGGCCACGCCCGAGGAGGGCTACCACCTCACCGAGGACCTGGTCGACCAGGCGATCCGCGTGCTCACCGACCAGAACCACGCCGCACCGGCCAAGCCGTTCTTCTGCTACCTGGGCCTCGGCGCGATGCACGCGCCGCATCACGTGGCGCCCGAGTGGGTCGAGCCTTACCGGGGCCGCTTCGACAAGGGGTGGGAGCGCTGGCGTGACGAGGTGTTCGCCCGCCAACTCGACCTCGGCGTGGTGCCCGCGGGAACCGAGTTGCCGGAGCGACCGCCGTGGGTCGACGGGTGGGACGACCTGTCCGCCGACGAGCAGCGCATGCACGCGCGGCAGATGGAGGTGTTCGCCGGGTTCCTCACCCACACCGACGCCCAGCTGGGACGGCTGTTCGAGCACCTGCGTACGAGTGGGCAGCTCGACAACACGATCGTGCTGGTGCTGTCCGACAACGGCACGAGTGCCGAGGCCGGGCGGTCGGGCACGTTCAACGAGCACCGCTTCTCCTCGGGGATGGCCGAGACGGTCGAGGGCAACCTGGCGTTGCTCGACGAGTGGGGCGGGCACCGCAGCTACAACCACTACTCGTGGGGTTGGGCGTGGGCCGGCAACTCGCCGTTTCGCCTGTGGAAGCGCTACGCCTGGCTGGGCGGGGTCCGCACGCCGCTCATCGCCCACTGGCCGGCGCGAATCGCCGCCCGCGGCGAGGTGCGCGACGCGTTCTGCCACGTGGTCGACCTGGCGCCCACCATCCTCGACGCGTGCGGGATCGTCGCGCCCGATGTCGTCGATGGCGTGGCCCAGCAACGGCTCGACGGGGCCAGCTTGGTGGCGACGTTCGGCGACCCCGCGGCGAGCGGCCGGGCGACCCAGTACTTCGAGATGGTCGGATCGCGGTCGATCTACCACGACGGCTGGAAGGCGACGACGGACCACGTCTCCCAAGGGGTGCTCGACGAAGAGCGGTTGCTGATCGGCAGCCGCGACTTCGCCACCGATGTGTGGACGCTCTACGACCTGCGCGCCGACTTCGCCGAGGCCCGCGACCTGTCGGCCGAGGAACCGGCGAAGCTCGAGGAGCTGAAGCAGCGGTGGCACGTCGAGGCCGGGCGCAACAACGTGTTCCCGCTCGACGACGGCCTGGTGCAGCGGCTGGGCGCGATCATCCCCGCCCACTACCCGCCGGGCAACCGCTCCGTGTTCGTGCCCGGAGGCTCACGCGTTCACGACGAGCAGGTGCCGATGCTCATCGGCGGGTTCACCATGACCGCGACGGTCGACGTGGCCGAGAGCGGTGCTGATGGGGTGGTCTGCGCGTTCGGCGACTGGACGGGCGGTTACGCCCTCTACATCGTCGGTGGTCGCGCCCGCTTCGCCTGGTGCAACGCGGGCACGCTGGTCCGGGCCGGCGCGGGCGCCGACGCGTCGCCGCTCACGCCGGGCCGCCACGAACTGGTCGCCCGATACGCGCCGGGTGCGGGCGGTGGTGTGTTCACGGTGGCGTGTGACGGCGTCGAACAGGGGTCGGCGTCGATCGGCGAGACGCTGGTGTTCGCGTTGCAGCACGGGGGAGCGGGGCTTCGGCTCGGCTACGACGTCGGCTTCCCGGTGTGCGACGACTACGCGATACCCGGTCACTTCGCGGGCACGGTCGAGCAGCTCGTGATCGAGACGCCATCGTTCGGGCGGCGCCCATCGGTGAGTGATCAGGTTCGGTCGGCGCTCCACGCCGAGTAGGCGTCGTGTAGGCGTCCCCACGGCTGGGATCGGTCGGAGCGACTCGCGACGGGCGGCCGTTGACTGGTCAGAGGACGAGTAGCGCTTCGGGGGTCCACCGGGGCCACCGGGGCGAGTAGTCGGCGACGCCGTACCGGTAGGAGGCAACTTCGCTCGGCCCGTCGTCGGTCGCATTGTCGTAGAACACCGCGCGGTGGCAGTGCGGCATTGCGGCGCTGACGTGGGTCCAAAGGCGCCGGTAGCGCGTGGCCAGCTTGTCGGCCGGCACACCGTGACCGCCCGACGCGACCCGGGCCGCCACGCGCGGTCCCGACAGCGCTTCGGGGATCATGACGACGTGCAACACGACGTCGTAGCCGGCGGCGGCCGCGGTCGTGACGAGCGTGACCTTCGATTCGTGGGAGAACACCGTCTCGGTACAGAAGTCGATTCGCGCCGCGATGAGCGCGTCGCGGGCGGCCGCGGTGATCTCGCTTGCGGCGTAGGCCTGTTCGAGCTCGCGACCCGGGAAGCGATCAGTGGCGATCCGGTCGGCGTTGACGAAGGGTAGGCCCGGTCGGCCCGGAGCGATGACCCGTTCGTAGAGCGTGGTCTTTCCGGCACCGTTGGGACCAGCTATGAGGTCGAGGCGGCTCACAGAAGTCGTCGGGTGCCATCCGGGGCGATCTCGATGAGCTTGCCGTCCTCGTCGATCGAGACTGCTACTTGGCCCGCTTTGCGGGCCGCCGACCCGAACCGCTGCTGGGCCGCCCGTTCGGCGATGCGAGCGTCGATCGCGGCATGTGCGACGGTCCGCTCCTCAGCGGTGAGCGTCGAGAACTGGGCATCGCCGGCCACGACTGCGAGCACCCGACGGCTGGCGAACGAGGCTGAGCGCTCGACCTGCATCCCGATGCGGACCCAGTAGTTGATCTGTTCGGTCACCGTCCGGTTCTCGGTCGGTGCGACCGATGCGGCCGCCGCCGCAACATCGGCGGTGACCCGCGTCGGTGTAGTTGCACCTCTCGCCATCATCGGCTCCTGTATCAACTTGAGACGACTGTATCAGTATGAGACGCTCAGATGCTCGGGCCGTCGGCTACGCCGAGACGGCGGTCACGCCGATGTCGGGGGCTCGATGGCGAGCCCGTCGACGACCTCTACCCCGGGGAGCGCGGTCAGAAGGCTCGGTGGCCCGACGACCTTGGCGCTGCGGCTGCCACCGCCGAGCACGACGCGCGGGCGAGCCATCACCCGGGCATCGACCCAGATCGGGATGCCGTCGGGCAGCCCGAACGGGGTGACACCGCCGATGAGCATGCCGGTGATGTCACGGGTCTCCTCAGCGCTGGCGAACGACGCCTTGCGGGTCCCGAGCCGGGAGCGAACGGTCCTGTTCACGTCGAGCCGCGTGGTCGCGAGCACGATGCACGCGGCGTAGATCGGCGGGTCGGACTTACCGATCACGACGATCGTGTTCGCCGAATCCTCGGGCGCGATGCCGTAGGCCTCGCAGAACGCAGCGGTGTCCGCGAGCGCCGGGTCGCACGCCATGATCTCGTGCTCGACTCCGAGCGCGGCCACGACCTCGCGCACGCGCTGCTCGATCGGATCCACGGCGGCGAAGGGTATTGGGAGCCGCCGCCGTGCGCCACCTACCATCTGCTCATGACTTCTCCCTCTCCCGTCGGCGGCGCCACGATGCAGGCCGCCGTTTACCGCGGTGCCTCGGACATGCGGGTCGAGGACGTTCCGGTTCCGGTGCTCGGTCCGGGCGACGTGCTGGTCGAGGTGTCGCGCTGCGGTATCTGTGGCAGTGACGTGCATCTGGTGACGGCTGGGTTCGCTCGCCCGGGCTCGGTGCTGGGCCACGAGTGGTCGGGTCGAATCGTGGCGATCGGTGCCGAAGTGACGGGTTGGCAGGTGGGCCAGCGCGTCGTGTCGAGCGGCGACCGCTCGTGCGGGGAGTGCCGGCCGTGCCGGGCCGGCCGGGCGTCGGTGTGCCGGGCTCGGCCGCCGGTCGACCACCTGGATCACACGGGCGCGTACTCCGACTACTTCGTGACCCCGGCGTGGAGGGTGTTGCCGATCCCCGATGGGGTCGACGACCGGACCGCGGCGCTCACCGAGCCGCTGGCGGTGGCGCTCCACGGCGTCAACGTGGCCCGTGTCCAACCCGGGGACCGGGTGCTGGTCACCGGAGCCGGCCCGATCGGGTTGTTGACCGTCGCGGTCTTGGCGACGCGTGGCGTGTCGTCGATCGTGGTCAGCGAGCCGTCCCCGGAGCGTCGGGACCGTGCGTTGGCGGCCGGCGCGACCTCGGTGGTCGGGCCCGAATCGCTCGCCCACCCCGATGGCCTTCACCCGGTGGCCGAACCGTTCGACGTGGCGATCGAGTGCAGCGGCAACCTGCGAGCCGTGGGCCAAGCGCTGGACCAACTCGACTGTGGCGGCACCCTCGTGTTGGTTGGAACGGGTAACCCCGAGTCGCTACGGGTCAACCACATCCGCGTGATGCTGCTCGAGCTCACGATCACCGCGGCGTTCAACCACGACGCCGACGGGTTCCAACGGGCCCTCGAGATGATGGCGGCCGGGCTCGTGCCCGCCGACGCGGTGCTCGACCCGGTCGAGGTGCCCCTCGCCGGGATCCTCGACGTGATCGAGCGCACCCACCACGGCGACGTCGGTGGCAAAGTCCTCGTCGATCCGTGGGCCGGCCGCCGATGAGCGCGTTGGAGCACCCCGACTGGGTGCGGCGCCTCAACTACTTCGCCCCGGCTGTCGGCGGCGGCGAGCACATCGTGCCGATCGACGCCGACGATCTCCTTTCCACCGCCCGGCGCATCACCGGCCTGCACGACATCGGCGACGACCAGTGGGTCGAGACCTACCGCCGCAGCGTGGCGTCGATGGTCGGCGACGTCGAGTTGCATCTGGTCGGACGCCTCGTCACCCGGGCCGAGCTGTTGCGGGTCCTCGTCACCCGGCTGCGGTTGCACGAGCACTGGCGGCTGCATCCCGAGATCCTCGACGAGCGCATCGAGGCGC
>CAYMJU010000205.1:0-72481 GCA_964390555.1 uncultured Acidimicrobiales bacterium
CTCGACAATGCGTTCTCGGAGGTCTGTTCGGACGCCTGGTCGACGTACGTGCCTGCCGTTCAGCGCCTCACCGACCGCCTGATCGACTTCGCCTGCCCACACGTGTTCATCGTCCCGAGCGATGTCTTCTTCTATCTCCGCCCGATGATCTCCCGCTTGCACTCCCGTGGGATACCGACCGTAGTCGTCCAGAAGGAGACGACGATCAGCCCGATGGTCATGGACGAGCACAGTCGTCGCGTGGGCGCCGTCACACCGTTCATGAGCCGCCATATGACCGTCTGCAGCGAACGGCAGAAGCAGTTCTGGATCAACGCCGGTACGGCACCCGGGGCCATCACGGTCACGGGACAACCTCGATTCGACCGCTACGCGCACACCCGACGTGCCCGGCGCCGACCCGGACGACCTCGCCTGCTGTTCTTGTCCTATGACGACATCGCCTACCTCCCCTCCGACACCGGAGTCCCGTTCGAGGGGACCTGGCGCGAGTTGCGTCACCAGACCGAGGCGGTGCTGCGCGACGTCGCCAACCGCGGTTGGGAGGTGACCGTGAAGGTTCACCCGCAGCAACTGGGCGGCGACGATGCGTTGGGGCCCGACGTGACGCGAGCTCCCAGGAACGCCGACACGCGATCGCTCATCTGTGATAGCGACATCGTCGTCGGTTTCCAGACCACTGCGCTGCTCGAAGCAGCCGCTGCCGGTAGGCGGATCGTCTACGCCGCGTGGGGCGAGGTGTACGAGCGAGCCGTCGACCTGCTCATACCGTTTCACGCGATGCCTTCGGTCGCCGCACATGCCGATTCACCGCGTCGCCTCGCTGAGCTCCTCGGTGCCGACGGCTCGGCCGTCACACCCTCCGACGACGACGCCCGCCCTGTGATCGAGGAGCATCTCGGCGTGGTCGACGGCGAGGCCAGTCGCCGAGTAGTCGCCCTCCTCTACGAGCACGCGGCGACGGACCTACGCCGACCGGATCGGACCAGAGCCGCGCTGGCGCGCCTGGCACTCGAGGCTGGCCACTACAGCCGACTCGGTGCCAACGTGACCGCCGGGCGGATCCGTCGGGTACTACAGGGCTCGTAGAACCCCAGCGGTGAGCGGACCACCCTCGAGAATTCCGCGGCATAGCTGATCCAGTTCGGGATCGACCCCCGGCGCCAACTCGCCGAGCGATGTGACGGTGATTCGAGCCAAGCCTGACACGTGTTCTTCGACCCCCAGCGAACCCACCGGGGTCCGGAAGAAGAAGAGGTAGGCATACCGACGAGCCAACTCTTCGCTCTGCGGCGGCACTTCTTCGGAGCCGAGTGCACGCTGCAGTAGCTCGACGAAATGGTCGGGTGACGATGCGTCCAACGTGAACCCCTTGCCGCGGTAGTGCGTGCGACCCGCCACGATGACCGGTTTGCCGGCCAGGGCCAGCTCGAGCCCGGTGGTCGAGGTGTAGACCAGACCCAGGTCGCATGCCTTCATCAGCGGATACGAGCTCTGGTCGTCATCGGGCGCGATGACCCGTACGTTGTCCGGAAGTCGCCCAAACCGCTCCGTCAGGAATTGGCCGAGCGGCTCGCGTGTCTGCTTGCCTGGCAGTTTCACCTCCGCGGGATGTAGCCGGATCACCAATTCGGCGTCGGGGCGCCCTTCGAACACCCTGACCGACCGCGCCAGCCAGTCCTGGATGCTGGGGAACACGTCGTCCTGACCGATCACCGCGGAGTCCCACGTGAGGTTCGGGAACAGAACTGCCAACCGGCCCGGACGGGTGCGCTCCGGCTCCGCGAAGACTGCTCGGTCCCAGTAGCGATCGACCGTGCGCCGACCGTGTTGGCGCTCGGCCAGATACGCGTCGAGCCGCTCCCCTTCCTCGCCGGTCAAGGGTTGACTGCGCCACGACGACCACTCATCGTCGAGCAGGGTGAGACCCGCTGGAGCTCCACGCCTGAACAGGAGCGTCTCCTTGATGAAGCCCCGTTCGTAGGTGACCACGTCGATACCGCGCTCACGACAGATCGCCCAAGCCACGGCGTCGAACATGAACATCCCGTTCAGCAGGACAACGACATCTGGTTGCACGCGATCGAGAGCAGCGCGAAAGCCGCGGGCGACTCTCCTCGCGGACCGAAGCAGCGCCCGCCACGTCGACGGTGCAAGGGGGTCGTCATCGAGTGACGCCCGCATCAGGAACCACGACACCGGGATCCGCGTAAGGTCGCCGAGGTCCAACCCATCGGCTTGAACGCCGGCAAGGTCAGCGATGCTCAACTCGTCGAGCGCCGGCCAGTCGCCCGGATCGTCGTCGATCCAGCCGTCTCGGATGTCCACGCGGGCGAAGCCGTGAGCGGCTACCGAGTCAGCGACATACCGCGTACAGGATCGGCACGGCATCGGCGGTGCCTCCCAGCAGTTCGCCCGATCGCACAGGTCTAGACCGCCACCGCATCCGATGAAGGACACGTCGGCGCCGCGCAACCTGAGGGCCTGAGCGAGCATGGCCTCCCATTGAACGTGCACCGCCCAGTCGCGCGGCGTGAAGAAGGCGACACGAGGCCCACCGCTCGTGGCCGGCGCGTGGCGGGCGAGCCGCCGCGCCGCCCGTTGCTCGGGTGCAGAGGCCACCAGACGTCCGGCCGCGTGACCGGCCTTGACCGCGTACTCCCCTAGACGGCGTTGGTCCGGAATGGGCATCACCGACCGCCGGGGCGCGAGTCGAACCGACGCCGGCGCACGATCCGTGACACGCCGGCCCAGAAGCCCAGACCGTAGGACCAGTGGCAGATCGACAACGCCGCCAAGGCTCGGTGCGGCGCGACGCCGGGATCGTTGCTGAGCGCCACTGCGGCGGCAGTCGCAGCCGTGCCGTAGCCGACGATCGGGGCCATCACCAGCGCTCGTCGGCCGCCCGCCAGCCCCGCGACCACCACCACCACCGCGCCGGCGACCATCGCCGCGGGGGCGAGAGGTCGCCAGTACGGCAACGTCTTGTGCTTGGCGAGCGTCGACGCCTTGCACATCCCGTAGTTGAAGTACTGCCGCCAGAGTGCTCCGGGCGACTGGCGAGGGAAGTAGGTCGACCGGATACGGGGATCGAGGCGAATCCTGTGCCCGGCCTGGCGGAGCCGGAAGTTGAGTTCCTGGTCCTCGGCTGCCCACTGGAGTTGACGATCGTCGTAGCCACCGACCTCGACGACCACGCTCCTACGGAACGTGCCGAGGTACACGGTGTCGACGTCGGCGGCGGTGGTCGCGTAGTGGAACCGACCCGGACCTACACCCAGGGGCGACGACGTTACCGCCGCCACGGCCCTTCCGAAGCTGGAGACTCCGGCCGGCCTCATCGGCCCACCCACCCAATCAGCACCGCTCTCGATCAGCACCTCCACCGATCGCGAGACATAGTCGACCGTGTAGTGGGTGTGGGCGTCGACACGGACGACGATCTCCGACGTGGCCTCGGCGAGACCACGATTCATCGCCGCCGCCGCCGTGCGTCCGGAGTTGTCGACCAACCGAACCCTGTCCCCCCAACGCCGTACGATCTCCCGGGTCCCATCGTCGGACATTCCGTCGACCACGAGGATCTCGACGATCGCCGGATAGTCCTGCCGGCAGATGCAGTGCAGACAGTCGACGATGTACTTCCGCTCGTTGTGGGCCGGGATCACCACCGTCACCGGAGGCGGCAGGGAGTCGTCGGTCGCCCACGGAGCAGTCGTCGGCGCACGACGTTCCAGGTCCAGAAGCGTCACGTGTCTACTGTCGGCACGGAGTGGGCCGACTCAAGTGAGTGCCTTCGCTGCCTACCGTGATGCAGCGAGCATCGGCGCGAGGAACCGGCCGGTGTGGCTGGTCGCGACGGTGGCCACGTGCTCGGGTGGACCCTCCGCCACCACCGTTCCCCCGCCGGAGCCGCCGTCGGGCCCCAGGTCGATCAACCAGTCGGCGGTCTTCACGACGTCGAGGTTGTGCTCGATCACGACCACCGTGTTGCCCTGGTCCACGAGGCGGCTCAACACGCCGAGCAGCTTGCGCACATCGTCGAAGTGGAGACCGGTGGTGGGTTCATCGAGGATGTAGATCGTGTGGCCCGTGGAACGCTTGGCCAGCTCGCTGGCCAGCTTGACCCGCTGGGCCTGGCCGCCCGACAGCGTGGGCGCCGGCTGCCCGAGCCGCACGTACCCGAGGCCCACATCTACAAGCGTCTGCAGATGCCGGGCCAGGACCGGCTGGTTCGCGAAGAACTCGAGCGCTTCCTCGCATGACAAGTCGAGCACTTCGGCGATGTTCTTGCCCTTGAACGCGACCTCGAGCGTGTCGCGGTTGTAGCGCTTGCCCTTGCACACCTCGCACGGCACATAGACGTCGGGCAGGAAGTGCATCTCGATCTTGATCGTGCCGTCGCCCGCGCACGCCTCGCATCGGCCCCCGGTGACATTGAACGAGAACCGGCCGGGCAGGTAGCCCCGTACCTTGGACTCGGTGGTCTGGGCGAACAGCTTGCGAACGTGGTCGAACATCCCGGTGTAGGTCGCCGGGTTCGACCGGGGCGTGCGGCCGATCGGCGACTGGTCGATGCCGATCACCTTGTCGAGCAACTCGAGCCCATCGATCGAGGTATGTAGCCCCGGCGGGATCTTCGACGAGTAGATCCTTTGCATGAGCGCCTTGTACAGGATCTCGTTCACGAGCGTCGACTTGCCCGATCCGGACACGCCGGTGACGACCACGAAGCAGCCGAGCGGGAACGACACGTCGAGATTCCGGAGGTTGTTGGCCCTCGCTCCCCGCACGGTCAGGTGGTCGAGCGACGGCGAACGCCGCTGCTTGGGCACGGGAATCGAACGCTTGCCCGACAGGTACTGCCCGGTAACGCTCGCCGTGTTGCGCAGCAACGACTTGTAGGGACCGGAGTGCACCACCCGGCCACCGTGCTCGCCGGCGCCGGGACCGATGTCGACCACGTGGTCCGCGATCCGGATCGTCTCCTCGTCGTGTTCGACGACCACGACGGTGTTGCCGAGGTTGCGCAGCCGCAGAAGTGTGTCGATCAGCCGTTTGTTGTCGCGCTGGTGAAGCCCGATCGATGGCTCGTCGAGAACATAGAGCACGCCGACCAAACCGCTGCCGATCTGGGATGCCAGCCGGATGCGCTGGGCCTCTCCGCCGGCCAACGTTCCAGCGGACCGGGACAGTGTGAGGTAATCGAGACCGACGTCGAGCAGGAAACCCATCCGGGCGTTGATCTCCTTGACGACCAGCTCGGCGATCATGCGGTCGCGATCGGACAACTCGAGTGCGGCCAGGGCCTTGGCCGCTTCACCGATCGACATGGAACACACATCAGCGAGCGACAACGCGTTGACGCGCACGGCCATGGAGACCGGATTGAGGCGAGCTCCAGCGCAATCCGGGCACGGCACCTCGCGCATGTAGCCCTCGATCTGCTCACGCTGGTAGTCGCTCTCGGACTCGCCGTGGCGGCGCCGAAGGTAAGGAATGATCCCCTCGTAGCTCGCGCTGTACTGGCGGGCCCGCCCGTAGCGGTTCTTGTAGGTGACCGTCACCTTGCCGGGAACGCCATAGAGGACCAGCTTCCGCTCGGCCGCCCCGAGGGCGCTCCACGGCGCCTTGACATCGATACCGTGAGCATCGGCCACCGCCTCGATCAGGCGAGAGAAGTACTGGCTCTTGGCTCCCGCCCACGGAGCCACCGCGCCGACCGCCAGGCTGAGAGCCGGGTTGGGAACGACCAGCTCGGGGTCGACCTCGTACACCGTCCCGAGGCCGTCGCAGTGCGAGCACGCACCGTAGGGCGAGTTGAACGAGAAGTTTCGTGGCGCCAGCTCGCCGTAGGAGTTGCCGCATTGCGGGCAGGCGAGGTGCTGGCTGAAGGTGATGGTTCGTGGCTTGTCCTCGTCGAGGATCGAGATGTCGGCAATCCCCTCAGCCAGGCGCAGCGCGGTCTCCATCGAGTCGGTCAGCCGGCGCTCGATGCCGTCGCGCCGCACCAGGCGGTCGACGACCACCGATATGTCGTGCTGCTCGTAGCGGGCCAGCCCCGCCGCGGTGTGTTCGGCCAGCTCCACGAGCTCGCCATCGACGAGAGCCCGGGCGAAACCCTGGCCGGCCAAGTCGGACAACAGGGTGTCGTAGGTCCCCTTACGGCCCCGCACGACCGGGGCCAAGATCTGAAATCGCGTCCCTTCGGGAAGCTCGAGGACGCGATCGACGATCTGCTGGGGGGTCTGGCGCTTGATCGGCGAGCCGTCGTCGGGACAATGCGGTACGCCGATCCGCGCCCAGAGCAAGCGCAGATAGTCGTAAACCTCGGTGATCGTCCCGACCGTCGAGCGAGGGTTGCGCGAGGCGGACTTCTGGTCGATCGAGATGGCGGGCGACAGACCTTCGATGAAATCGACGTCGGGCTTGTGCATCTGACCGAGGAACTGCCGCGCGTACGCCGAGAGCGACTCGACGTAACGGCGTTGCCCTTCGGCGTAGATCGTGTCGAACGCCAGCGACGACTTACCCGAACCGCTCAGACCGGTGAACACGATCAGCTTGTCCCGTGGAAGGTCCAAGTCGACGTTGCGGAGGTTGTGCTCGCGGGCGCCGCGAATCACCAGTCGTTCGGCCACCCAGGCACTCTAGCGGGCGCGACAACCCGACGAACGTGTGTACGTCAATCGGCCGGCTC
Source organism: uncultured Acidimicrobiales bacterium (assembly GCA_964390555.1). Lineage (GTDB taxonomy): Bacteria > Actinomycetota > Acidimicrobiia > Acidimicrobiales > SHLQ01 > CAVTWS01. Next base: position 6,701 of record CAYMJU010000205.1, read on the forward strand.
GAAGCTGATGACGGTGGCGTCCTCCGAGCTCAAGAAGTCGATGGGCCGCCGGCCGACCTGAAGGGCTCCCTCGATCCTTGGCGGGTCGATCTGGTGCCAGACGACGTCGACTCGCCGGGCACCCAGACCGAAGGCGACCGCGACGGCCTCGACCAGCTCGACGTCGTCTTCGACGGTGAGCATCCTCTGCTCGCCGTATCGGCTGCCCGCCTCGCGGCCGGTGTCGTACTCGGTGAGGATCACGACTACGTCGTCGGGCACGGCGACGAGCTGATCGACGGTCGCGGCCACCTCGCGCGTACGCACGACGTGCCACAGCGCGCCGTGCAGGGTCACGATCGCCGTCGACGCCACGACGGCGCGCGCGGCGGTTGTGCGCCAGCCGAGGCGTTCGAGGTTCACGGCGCCGACGATGACGAGCAGTGCGGTCGAGACCATCACGTAGCGCCCTCCCCACACCACGGTGTGACTTCCGCGCCATTGGAGCGCGAACGTGACCACCATCGCGCCGATCGCGGTGGTCACGACGGTCCACGCTCGACGGCCCTCGGCGACCACTGACGCCGCCGAACCGGGTGCTGCGGTGAACCCGCCGGGGATGAAACCGAGGCCCGACGCCAGTCGCAACAGCAGAGCCAGCACGCCCACCGCGGGAATCATCGGCATCAGCGGGTTGCCGCGCGAGGTAGCCCTCACCGACAGCGCGAGGATGCCGACGACACCCGCCCCAGCGAGAAGGCTGACGGGCTGAGCGGTCGCCCACAGAGCAACCGTGGTCACGAGCGCGTCCTCGCCGCGCTGACCGAGCTCGACGCCCGCGCCGGCGAGCTGGTTTCCTACCCTCGATGATCGCACGGCGGCGCCCATCAAGTGCTGTTCGAGCCTGCTCCACAGCGTCACGAGCGACAGTGCCACTGCCCCGGCACCGAGGAGTGCTGCCCGGTGGCGATTCGGTCGGATCTTGACGCTCGGCTTCAGGAACTCGAACCCAGCCACGAGAACGGCGGGGATGGCGGCCTCGACACGCAGTAGATACGCGAGCGCGAGCAAGCCGCCGAGCACGACCGATCGACGAACGATCGACGTCTCGCGATCATCGAGGAGTAGGGCGACGAACCACAGTGCCGCGGCGGTCGCCGGAGCGTGTTCCCAGAAATCGGCCGCGTAGAAGAACACCGGAGAACCGACACCGACGAGCCAGAACGCACCCCACCCGCTCGGCGCTCCCAGCGAACGCGCGATCCGACGCGCCGCGACGGCAGCAAGCGGAGCCGAGACCAGCGGCAGGAGCAATATCGCGGTCGTCCCGCCGAAGTCCCACAGCGGAACCGAGACGAGGATCATCGGCAATCCGGTGACCTGGACCCACCCGCGTGCGGTTTGAGACGTATGGAACAGCGGGTGGACACTCCCGTCGGCATCGAGGCTCTCCGCCCAGTACCCGACATCGGGGACGGCCGTGTCTCTCTCGGCCATGACGCGGACAGTCGCGACCTTTCCGCCTGGGTCGCTCACAGATCCCGCTCGCGTGTCGCCGAGCACGATCACGATCGCGACCATCAATGCGATCAGCGACATGGACAGCACGGTTCGCCGACCGTCGCTCATCCTCGTGGCCACGGGGCCACTCCCACTCGGCGAGACCGGGTCACGCGTCCGCAGAGCCGTGTCCATCGCCTACCCATCGGCAGGCGCCGGCTGCCTGTGAGATCAGTCGTCGTGCGCGCTCAGCACCTCGTGCAGGGCGCGCAGCGCCCAGTAGGTGCGGGTCTTCACCGTTCCGAGCGGGATCCTCAGGCGTTCGGCGATCTGGGTCTGGCTGAAACCACCGAAGTACGCGAACTCGATGACCGCCCGGTGGTCGCTCGACAGGCATTCCAGGGCGCCGCGAACGGCGAGACACTGATCGCGCGCGGTCGTGGCATCGTCGATGGAGATCTCCGGCGAATCGTCGCCGAACGCCAGCGGCAGCGAGCGCTGCTGTCGGCGCAGGACGTCGATGAGAGCCCTGGATGCGATCGTGAACACGACGCACTCGACCGTGCCCTTGCTGGCGTCGTACCTCGGCGCCATCTTCCACAGTCGAGTCATGGTCTCCTGGACCAGTTCCTCGGCTCGCATGCGATCGTCGAGTCGCCGCCGAGCGTACGCCAGCAGGGGCCGCTCGTAACGCCGGTAGAGCTCAGCCATCGCCAAACTCGCGGTCACCGGATTGGCGACCCGCACCATCAACTCAGCGTCGTCGGGATCGGGCGGCCGTAAGCGCCGTCGGTCGAGCACCGTACCCATCGTCCACCACCTTCCGGCCGGCGAGTGCCGGTCAAAGGTAGGATCAACCAAGGGGCCCGAAAGATCATCAGGGACCTCACGGAGATTGACGCTCCGTGAGCATTTCCGTCACGGAGATCGGCGACGGCCGTCAGGTGCCCAGACCGACGATCACGCCTTCGTAAGATCGCTGGATCACCCGGGCCGCCTCAGCCGCGGTGACCGAGGTCAACGGGCTCTCGGCCCTCGTCGCCCATCGTTGATGTGCGGCCAGCGCCGCGGCGCGCTGGCCGGCGGGCGGTGTGTCCGGCGTGAGCCCGAGGCGTTCGGCCAGGGTGGCCCCCACTCCTCCCAGGAGGCGATCGACCTCGGCCGTCTCGTCCTCGTCGAGGGAGACGGCGCCGGACCGAATGGCAATGAGGAGTCGCAGCTCGGCCAACTCGTGGGCTCCGGCGAGAACCCGCTCGACTGCGGCCGCGAGGTCCGGCGTGCCTGACCCGGCGTGACGCCGAGTCAACTCGTCGAGTGCCAGCAACGTCGACCTGGCCTTCAGCACGTCGCGTCGAGCCGAGAAATGCGTCGTGAGCTCACGTCGGAGGTCGTCGAGCCCGCTGCGTTTGCGGAGCTCGTCAGCCAGGGCGCGCGCCGAGGGTGCCCGGTCGCCCCTCAGCAACGCGTTGGTGAGCCGCAGCCCGAACAACCCGAAACGGTCGATGAGGTGGGCGCGCTCCTCGGGAGCCAGGCCAATCGACGACGGGTGCGCCAAGAAGCGGTCGGCCGATACGAGCAGAGCCTCGGTCTCGTCGACCGGGATCGATCCCAGGCGAGCCACGGCGCGGTACTCGGTCTCGGTGAGCGTGCCGCCGAGCTGAGCGAGCAGCCCGGCGACCGGGACCACCGTCTGGCACAACCGGCGCACGTTGCCATCGGTGCGGTACCGCGCGGCGATTCGCGCCGCCGTCCGGAGCGAGTCGGCACGAGCGCCTCCGACCTCGTCTGATCGGGACAGCACGCCGATGGCGTTGATCGGCACCGCGCGGGCGGCGCGGTCGTCGTGAAACGTCTCGAGGAACCGGGCATCGGCTCCGTGCATGTGCCGCATCAGGTAGATGACGGCGTCCGCTGGCGTGTGCACCTCGTCGGTCGGCGACAGGAACGATCTCGTTCGCTCGCCGGCATCCTCGATCAACGACCCGATGCCCGGCGTGTCGATGAGCGTCATTGCCGACAGAGCCGAGGACGGCCATTCGATGTTGAGCCGATCCACGTCGTCGATGGCGACCCCGTCGAGGTGGACCTCCAGGCCGAACCCGTCGCGGGTGAACCGGGCCGGAATCGACACTCCGTCGCGACGCTCGATCGTCGCTCTGTAGGTGATTCCGTTGCGGTACCACGTGACTATCCGGGTGCACTCACCGGCGTCCGTCGGCGCGAGCGGTTCGCCCACGAGCGCGTTGAGCAGGGTCGACTTGCCGGCTTTGACCTTGCCGGCGATCGCCACCCGGAGCGGCTCGTCGAGCCGGGAGCGCAGACCATCGACGACGGCCTCGTGCGGCGATCCCTGATACGTGCGAGCCGCCAGGTCGACCAGGTCGCGGGTCTGACGAAGCAGGCTCGGTTGGCTCGACATCACGAACCACCTCCTGCGGCGACCCCGGCCTGGTCGTCGAGGGTCATCAGCGTCGCGGCCGCCGCTCGGAGCTTCCCGAGGCGTTCCAGCTCGGCCGTGACATCGGCCAACCGAGCCTCCCGTTGTTCCTGCGTCGACTTGAGCACCGACTGGGCGGCGCTCATCGCCTCGGCCGCCGATCGCGCCGCCTCCTCACTCCGGTCGGCGAAGAACTTGCGCAGATCGCGCTGCAGGTGGCGCATCGTGTCGCGGCTGTCCTTGCCGACGACGAAGTTGACCTCGTCGATGTATCGCCGAGCCGAGGCCTTGGCCTGGGTACGGCGCTGGGTCAGCTGTTTGGTCCGCTCGTCGCGGAGGCTCTTGCCGCCCATCACCAACGCCACGGCGGCCGACACCGGGTTCGACAACGCCACGCCGGCCATGCCGGCGTACATCCCGAACATGCCAACGGTCGAGTAGCCGCCTTTCAAGACCGACATCCCCTGACCGACCAGCCCTGCCCGATTCCCTTCGAGGCTGGCGTCGACCGTCGCCCCGCCCACCAGCTCGTCGGCGGCGGTCAACCGGGTCACGAACTCGGCGCCGGCGGCCTCCTCGCCGAACAGCTCGCACACCTCGACCACCAGCCCCCGAACCCGCTCGACGAGAGTCGTGTAGTTAGCCGAAACGACCGACCCGACCTCGGTGTACAACCACGGCTCGAACTCGGCCCACGCGTCGGTGGGGTCGAACCCGTCGATCATGTCGTCGACCTTGCGGTTGAGGTCCCGCATGCGCGATCGCATGTCGTGGTCGATGTCCGACGACAGGTCGCCGAAGCCATCGGTCATGACCGACGCCCACCGCGCCCCGGCGCCCTTCAGCTCGTCGGTCCGGCGCTTGGCACCCTCGAGTCGGGCGACGAGGTCGGTGGCGTCGACCGACTCGATGACGTCGCGCTCGGCTTCGAACCTCGATGCCAGCTGGCCCACGACCTGATCGACCTCGGTCTTGACTAGGGCCACCGTCTTGCGCCGGCCGCCTCGGGCGACGGTTCGTCCGAGCCATTTCACGAGAGGGCGAAACCCGCTCTGGTCGCCGAGCTCCTCGTCGTCGAGCTCGTCGGCCAGCTCCCAGAGCGTCGACGAGACGGGCATCGAGGGGACCGAGATCTGACGTCGCTCGAGGTGCCCCGCGTCGAGCTCGACGATGCGCCGCCAATGCGGGTAGACGTCGATCTTCGTCGTGACGTAGGCGGTCGTCGGGCAGATGCGCAGGACCCTCATGAGGAACTCGAGCTCGTTGGCGGACAGCTCCTGGGCGGCGTCGGAGACAAACAGGACGGCGTCGGCCATGGGAAGGGCCGCAGCCGTGATCGTGCCGTGGGTCGATGCCAGTCCTCCGACGCCGGGGGTGTCGACGAACGCGATGCCGGCCTTCAGGATCGGGTGCGGCAACTCGATCTCGACGCGACGGACCTTGCGCCGATTCTCGGGGTTGCCTCCCTCGGTCGCCCAGAGGCGCAGCTCCTCGATCGGGAACGACACCTCTGCGGTACCGTCGCCGGTCTCGACGATCGCTGTCGCCGCCCGCGACTCGCCGTGGCGGACCACGATCGGGGCTGAGGTGGCGATATCGGCGTCGACCGGTGACAGATCCTCACCCAGGATGGCGTTGAGCAGCGAGCTCTTCCCGTGCTTGAACTCGCCGACCAGCATCACCCGGTAGCTGTCGTCGGTGATGCGCTCCAGCATCTGGAGCACCCGTTCACCCAGATCGGGTCGCCCGTACGCCACGGCTGCTTTGTGGCAGCGCGCAAGGAGCTTGCGACCCTCCTGCTCGAGATCCACGGCCTCAGCCATCGCCGGTACCAGTCATGATGTCCACCTTCCTATGCCCTGCGCGATGCTCAGTCGTCGAGCTCGTCGAGACGACCAGCGTCGGCGAACGCCTCGACGGCACCGAGCTCGGTCGAGTCGATGAAACCGTTGTTGTCGGCGTCGACATCATCGGCGTCGAGCAGGCCGTCGTTGTCGTCGTCCTGATCGACTCGGTCGGCCGACCCGTCGTTGTCGATGTCGTCGTCCGTCAGTAGATCGCGCCGGCCGTCGCGGTCGATGTCGACGCGAGTCATGGCCACGACGTCGTCAGCGGTCGCCGCCCGGGGCGAGCTCGGCGCCTGTCCGGCGCCGAACTCGTCGTCGGGGTCCGGGAACGTCGGGTCGACGGCCTGGATCGCCGCCACACCCTCCGGCGTGGCCTTGAACGCTTCAAAGACGGCTCCCTCGGTCGAGTCGAGCAGGCCGTTTCCGTCGTCGTCGGTGTCGGTGACGTCGGGCCGGCCGTCGTTGTCGTCGTCGGCGTCGAGGTTGTCGGGTCGAAGATCGTTGTCGATGTCGTCGTCGTTCCGGTCGGTGACGCCGTCGCGGTCCAGATCGGCGCGCAGGATCACGTCCCCGTCGGCCGTCGTCGCGGCGCGGGGGCCGGTGGGGGCGACGAGTTGTTGCTCGGTCGTGTCCTCGAGGGCGTTGGCGTTGTCATCGAGGTCGAGTTCGTTGCGCTGGCCGTCCCCATCGACATCGCCGTCGAGATCGTTAGCGGTACCGTCGCCGTCGAGATCGTCGTCGACCTCGTCGCGGATCGAGTCCCCGTCAAGGTCCAGGGATCGTGACGTCTCGATCGGGCCCCGGTCGGTGCTGGCCTCGCTCGTGTCGGCCGACCGCAGACCGAGCTTGACCCGCTCCTGACGGCGGATCAACTCTTCGGTGCCGGTGAACACCGCATCGCCGTTGTCGTCGCGTTCGAACAGCTCGGTGGTATCGATGAAACCGTCGCCGTCGCGGTCCGAGTCGGCGACATCGAGGATGCCGTCGTTGTCGTCGTCGTCGTCTTGCTCGTCGAACAGGAAGTCCCCGTCGGTGTCGTCCTCGACCTCGTCGCGGATGGCGTCGCGATCCAGATCACTGTCGGCGAAATCCAGCAGATCGTCTTTCGTCGCCTCCTTGACATCCACATCGGGACCGAACCTCAGCGACGGCTGCTCGCCTAGCTCGAACTGGTCGGCCGACACGGTGCCGGCGGTCAGACCGTCCTGGAACTCGTCGATCACCCTGCGTTCGGAGGCATCGAGCAGCCCGTTGCCGTCGGCGTCGAAATCCTCGGCTTCGAGCACGCCGTCTCCGTCGCGATCGGGATCGAGCTCGTTCAGAACGCCGTCGGCGTCGAAATCCTCGTCGAAGCCGTCGGCCACGCCGTCGCGGTCGCGGTCGGCCCGGTCGTCGAAGATGCGGGCGATGTCCGGTAGCTCGGCCTCGCGGGGATTCGCCTCGTCGATCGCCGAACCTCGGCCGACGTCGGGGGTGATGCCGGGCTGCAGCGTCGACTCGGTCTCGATGACGAGTTCGGTCTCGTCGACGAAGCCGTCACCGTCGGCATCGGAGTCGATCCGGTCGTGGATGCCGTCGTTGTCGTCGTCGGTGTCGAACTCGTTGACCGTCCCGTCGCCATCGATGTCGTCCTCGTCGCGGTCGAAGGTCCCGTCCTTGTCGAGGTCGCTCAGCGCGAAGTCGAAGAAGTCCTCGAGGAGATCGGCGTTGCGAACCGTTGCCGACCCGCGAACCTCGGCGGGTGCGCCGGGGTCGACGATCGTCGCGGCGGTCGCGGCCGCCGGTTCCGCGGGCGCCGTCTCGGTCGCCGTGGGAGTCTCGCCGGTGGTGACCGGGTCCCCGGATGCGACCGGCGCGGTGAACGCCGGCTCGAACGCCGGGTCCACACCCGCCGGGCTGGCCGCAACAGCGGATGCTTCGGTAACGACAACGCTCCCGGGAGGTGTCACCGTCGCCGTGGTGGCGGTCGTTGTAGTGGTGGCGGTCGTCGTGGTGGTTGTGGTGGCCGCGGCGGTCAGAGGTGCGTCGGTCACCAAAGTGGCGGTGGTCGGTGCGACCGAGTCCACCTCGGCCAGGAAGTCGTCGAGTTCGTCGAGGGCCATGTCCGGCATCCTTTGGCTGGTTCGGTTCGAGAGCCGGTCGGCGGGGCGATCATCACCGCCCCGCCGACTCAGGTTGGTTGTGTCACTGGACCTCGTCGAAGTCCGGCTCGAGTAGTCCGTCCCCGATCGGGTCGGGTTCGATGGTCGGTTCGAGCTCGGGTGCAGCGGCGAGACCGTCGGCAACGCCTTCGAGATCCGGCGCGACGCCGGTGAGGTCGATCGGGTCGGTCTCGTCGGCCACGTTCACCGTCGCCGCCACGGTGGCGTCCACCGCACCCACCGGGACCCCGGCGCCGAAGTCAGCGTCGTCGTCTTCGGCGAGCACCTCGTCGACACGGGCCCGGATGGTATCGGCCTTCGGGCCACCGGTGCCGGGACCGATCGGATCGTCGTCGTCGTCGACGTCGTCGATCAGCGAGCGGATCCTGTCGCGCTGTGAGCCCGAGTTTCCCTTGCCGGAGCCGGTGTCGTCGTCATCGTCGTCGTCCTTCTTGCGACCGAAAACCCGATCGCGCACGTCATCGACGGTCTCGTCGTCGCCGTCAGTCCCGGTCACCTCGTCGATCCGCTCACGGATCGCCTCCTCGGTCGACGTGGCGTCGCCGTCGTCGCCGAAGACCCGATCGCGAACGTCATCGACGGTGTCGTCGTCGCCGTCAGTCCCGGTCACCTCGTCGATCCGCTCACGGATCGTCTCCTCGAGCGACGCAGGGTCGCCTTCGGTCGGCGCGCCCGCGGGATCCTCGGACTCCGCGGCCTCGATGGCCTCGAACACCCGATCCCGGATCTGGTCCTTCAGGGGTGACTCGACGGTCGGGTCGGCCAGCTCGTCGGCCGTCTCGGTCACGGCGCCCTCGACCCGCTCCTTCACGAGGTCGATGAGCGGTGAACCACCCTCGGCGTCGGGATCGGTCAGGTTGTCCACTGCGGTCTGCACCCGGTCCTTGACCAGACCGGTGATGCCGCCCGAGCCGTCGGGGCTTTCGGTGTTCAGGTCTCCAACTGCGGCTTGCAGACGCCCGAGCAGGGTGGCCGGATCCTGACCAGCGGCGGCGTCGCCGGCCTCGGCAGCGAGCTGCTCCTGGTCGAGGCCTCCGATCGCCGCGAGCACCCGCTCGCGAATGAGGCCAGCCAGCGGAGATTCGCCCTCCTCGCCCTCCGGACCGAGAACGTCGGCCAGAGCGGTCCCGACCCTGCTCTGGAGCAGGCCCACCAAGCCGCCCGGCGCCTCTCCGGTCGCGGGGTCCGCATCCGCGGCCTCGCCCTCGGGCGACGGCGACAGTAGGTTCGCCGCCGCACCCTTCAACTGCGCGCCGAGCACACCCAGCAGGCCGTTGCCGGCCTCGGCGTCGGCGTCGCCAGCTTCGCCGGCCGCCTCATCGCCCGACGCCGACAGGCTCGCGACGACGCCCGCGAGGCGTCCCAGCAACCCGCCTCCGGCCTCCGCGTCGGCGCCCGCCCCGGCGTCGCCCTCGCCCTGACCGATGTTGGCCAGACCCTTGGCAAGCTGGCCCTGGAGAAGCCCGACCAGTCCACCACCACCATCACCGTCGGCCGCTTCCTCGCCTTCGGCGGGCGCGGCCAGCCCGGCGACGGCCGCTTTGACCTTGTCGCCGATGAGCGACACGAGACCCCCACCGCCTTCGGTGTCACCTTCGGCATCCTCCTCGGTGAGCGACGTGAGGGCACCCCCGACCGCATTGCCGAGCAACCCGAGGAGCCCCGCGGGCGCCTCCGCAGCCTCACCTTCGGCGGCGGCGCCTTCCTCCCCCGCGTCGGGAGCCAGGGCCTTGGAGATCCCTCGGCCGAGCAGCGCTCGCAGCGGCGATCCGCCCTCCTCGCCCTCGGCCCCATCGCCCTCGGGTTCGGTCAGGCCCTTGATGGCCGACTGGAGCCCACTCTTGACCAGGTTGCCGATCGGCGAACCACCCTCGGCGTCGTCCTCGGCCAGGCCGCCCAACGCGCCCGACAGGCGTTCGCCGAGCGCGGACTTCACCTCGTCGCCTTCGGCTACCTGGGCGATGGCGGCGCTGAGACGGCCGAGCAGCCGCCCGCCACCGCCGGCGTCGTCTCCATCGGCACCGGCCTGGTCGCCGGCGTTGCCGTCGACCAGGTCATCCAGGAAATCGGCGATCAAACCACGTTGTCTTGCCACGTCGGTCACCTCCTGCTGGTCTTCGCCCAGCGACTCAGCCGCGCCGAAACTCTCGGCGTCGGTGCTTTCGGCGTCCCGGTCGGGATCGTCGATCTCATCGACCTCGGATGGCGTGGCGGCCCGTCGGCCGATCGTCACGTCATCGACAAGGTCAAGTCCTCGTTGGACCAGATCAGGCTCGAGCCCGAGTCTCTCGGCCAGTCCACCCGCATCGATACCCAGATCGCCGAGCAGCCCGCCGACCTCGACCCCCTCGCCCGAGATCACCTTGGCTAGGTCGGCCAGCACCTCCGGATCGGCGCCGATGGCGTCAGCGATCCGGCCGACGACCTCGGCGTTCCCGGTCGCCAACTTCAGCAGGCCGCCCGGGTCGCCGCCGAACACCTCGGCCAGCGCGCCAGGGCTCGGAATGGCGCCCGGCGGAACGATTCCCGCCGTGACCGCCAGCGTGATGATGTTCTTGATGTTCTCCGGGTCGGTCAGATCGCTGCTGACGAAGAACACGCTGCGTCGGGCGTCGATGATCTCCTCGCCACCCGCAGTCAGTCGGGCGGCCACGTCGGCGCTGGCCACCAGGTTGCCCTCGTCGTTCAGGCCGAGCGACAATCCTCGCCCGAGGAATCCATCGACGATCTCGTCGTCGCCCACCGAAAGCGACGCACCAACTCCGAGATCGCCGACGATCTTGCCGTCAACGACACCGAACCGGGCGGCGACGACGTCGATCTGCCCCCGGGCTGCCTCGGCGTCACCCCGCTCGACCTCGGTGAACCCGCCGGAGGACCGAGTCAGGAACCCGTCGTCGGCTCCGAACGCCACCGTAGCTCCCGCTTCGACGCGGACCTGCTGCTCGCCATCCACGGCTCGCTCGAACGCGCGACCGATGTCCAATTCGACCTGGCCGTCGGAGACGCCGACGTTGGCCGTCTTGACCACCTCAGTGCGATTCGCTTCGGCATCGCCGACGAAGGACTCCGCCGCCAACCCAGCATCGACTCCGACCTGAGACTGCGATGCGTCGAGGTTCACCGTCGACACCAGCTCGTCGCGGCTCACACGGACACCATCGATCAGCACTTCGGTCGCCAGTCCGACGTCGAGACCGATCTGCCCGTCGGAGGCGTCGCGGTTCGCCGTGAGCCCGGCTTCGCGACGGACCGTCTGGCCGGCGTCGTTCTCCAACTCGGACAAGAGCACCGCGTCGAGGCCACGCTGGCCGTCCGCGCGCGCATTGTTGACGGCCACGCCGGCGGCCAGTCGCTCGCTACCGAACGCGGAACCGCCGACCAGAGCCTCGATCCCGCCACTACCGTCGCGGGCATCGATGTCGGCCGTCACCGCGGCGTCGACCTCGACCAGGCCGCCCGACCGGTCGGCACCGACGCCCAGATCGCCGTCGCTGCCGTCGGTGTCGATGTTCAACCGGGTCTGGCGTCCGAACAGGTTCGCCTCGACGGTCAGGCCCTCGCCCTCGACCGCCTCGACGTCGAGCGCTCCCAGCGTCACGGTCTCGACGACGGCTCCCGCGGCGTTCACGACTGCCCGGCCCACGCCCCGGAGCGGGTCGAGAACCTCGCCCACCGCTTCTCTCGCCGCTTGGAGCCCGTCACGCACCGCGCCGAAGGCGCCATCATCGCTCTCGAGGCGCTCGGCGTGATCGTCGACGAGGCGTTGGGCGCCAGCGAGGCCGGACCGGGCGTTTTCGCCGAACCCGTCCTGGATCGACTCGATCACGGTCTCGGCCACATCCCGAACGGCCTCGAACCCGGTCCCGATACCGTCCTTCACGGTCTCGCCGACCTCGTCGAGGAAGTCGCCGACCCGGGTACGTCTCTCGGCCATCGGCGACACCTCCTCACGGATCAGGCCCCGTCGTTCGGGCACGTCAGGTGGTCCTACGCCGCGCCATCGAGACCGGTTCAACGCGTCTCCCGGCTTCGCCCGCCGAAAAATCCCTTAAAGCGTTGAACCGGAGGAACGAGTGGGGCGAAGCACTCGATCGGAGGTGGACTCATGTACGAGCTCGGAATTGACTTAGGAACGACATACACCGCGGCGGCCATCCGCCGCGGCGACAAGATCGACATCGCACCACTCGGATCGCGCGGTCCGGTGATCCCGTCGGTCGTGGTGCTCGGCGAGGGCGACACCGTCCTCGTCGGCGAAGCGGCACAACGACGGGCCCTCACCGATCCCACGCGGGTCGCTCGGGAGTTCAAGCGGCGCATCGGGGACCCGCTCCCGATCATCGTGAACGGTGAGCCGCACTCGGCCGAGTCGTTGAGTGCCTTGCTGCTGAAAGCCGTCGTCGCCGAGGTGACCAAGCTCGAAGGTGCCCCGCCGTCACGGGTGGCGCTCACCCACCCCGCCAACTGGGGCGACTACAAGAAGGACCTCTACGCGCAAGCGGTGCGCATCGCCGATCTCCCCAACGTGGTGTACCTGACCGAACCCGAAGCGGCGGCGATCCATTACGCGTCGCAGGAACGGGTCGAGACCGGCTCCGTCGTCGCGGTGTACGACCTCGGCGGCGGCACCTTCGACGCCACGATCCTACGCAAGACCGAACTCGGCTTCGACGTTGTGGGTCGGCCCGAAGGTATCGAGCGCCTTGGCGGCATCGACTTCGACCAGGCGGTCTTCGCACACGTGACGGGAGCACTGAACCTCGACCTCGAGTCCTTGGACCGGACCGATCCGGCCGTGCTGTCCGGCATGGCCCGCCTCCGCCAGGACTGCGTCGAGGCCAAAGAGGCCCTGTCATCGGACACCGAGGCGTCGATTCCGGTCGCTCTTCCCGGTCTCCACAGCGAAGTTCGCATCACCCGCCCCGAGCTCGAAGCGATGGTTCGCCGGCCGATCTCGGACACGGTGGCCGCCCTGCGCCGCGGGCTGCGCGACTCGGGCATCGAGCCGGCCGATCTGACCACCGTCTTGCTCGTCGGCGGCTCCTCGCGCATCCCGATGGTCGCCGAGATGGTCGGCGCCGATCTCGGGCGGCCCGTCGCCATCGACGCTCATCCCAAGTACGCCATCGCCATGGGGGCGGCCCGCTTTGCCGGGATCGCCCCGGCCCCAATCGCGGCGGCGACGTCGACGGCACCACCACCTTCCGCCGTCGCGTCGCCGCCGCTCCCCACTGTCGCGCCGGCACCCCCGGCGGCGACCGAGCCATTGCCGACCACGGCACGCGTACCCGATCCGCCCCGGACCGAGACCGCGAGCCCGACTGCTCCAGTACCCACCACGACCCCGCCCTCTCCGGTCGCTCCGCCCACCCCGGTCGCTCCCCCCACCCCGGTCGCTCCGGCGGTCGAGTTGGGCCGCGAGCAGGGCCCGTCGGCATCACCGTCGCGGTCGTGGGTCAAGTACGCGGTCGCGGCGGCTGTGGTGATCGTCGTGGGCATCGGCGCCGCGCTAGCGCTCGGTGGCGGTGGAGGAGGCGGAGACGAGGCCGAAGCCGGCGGCGGAGGCAACGGCTGCCCGAGCGATGGTCCGTTCGTGTGCATCACGTCGGCCGAGTCGAGCGGTAACCAGATCGTCGCCAACTTCGAGCGCGTCGACGTCGATCTCACCCAGACGGCGGCCCGCTTCTTCCTCGACTCGTCGCCAGATTCCACCGTCGACTGGCAACGCAACGACCCGTTCTCGGCCCAGGTCCCGACCATCGCGTCGGGAACCCGGATCTGCGTGCTCTTGGCCGACGGCAACGGGCTGGTCGCCGATTCGGGCAACTGCGTGACGATCGACTTGGGCTGACGCCGCCCGCCGGCGTGACTACCGGAGCTCGCGGAGCTCCCGCTTCAGCTCCTTGATCTCGTCGCGAAGTCGGGCCGCGTACTCGAACCGGAGATCGGCGGCCGCCTCGTTCATCTCGTCCTCGAGCGTCCGGATGAGCCGCTCGAGCTCATCGCCGGGCATCTCGGCGTAGTCGGGTCTGGCCGTCCGCCGTCGACGCTCCCGGTCGGGGGTGGGAGCAGTCGTGCTCGGGCGGAGCATCTCGAGGATGTCGGTCACCGCCTTGCGAACCGACGTCGGGTTGATGCCGTGCTCGAGGTTGTGCGCCATCTGGAGCTGGCGCCGACGCTGGGTCTCCGAGATCGCTCGCCGCATCGAGTCGGTGACTCGATCGGCGTACATGATGACCTGGCCGTCGATGTTGCGGGCCGCCCGGCCGATGGTCTGGATCAGCGACGTCTGACTGCGAAGGAAGCCCTCCTTGTCGGCGTCGAGGATCGCCACCAGCGAAACCTCCGGCAGGTCGAGGCCCTCACGGAGCAGGTTGATGCCGACCAGGACATCGAATTCACCGAGCCGAAGCGCCCGCAGGATCTCGATGCGTTGGATCGTGTCGACCTCGGAATGCAGATACCGGACCTTGAGCCCCAGCTCGAGCAGGTATTCGGTGAGATCCTCGGCCATCTTCTTGGTCAAGGTGGTCACGAGCACCCGCTGGTCGCGCGCCGTGCGCTGGCCGATCTCATCGACGAGATCGTCGATCTGCCCTTTGGTCGGCCGAACCATGACCTCGGGATCGACCAGCCCTGTGGGCCGGACGATCTGCTCGACGACCTGGGCGCTGACCTTGAGCTCGTAGGGCCCCGGCGTGGCCGAGAGGAACACGACCTGCCCGACCCGGTCGGTGAACTCCTCGAACCGCAACGGCCGATTGTCCGACGCCGACGGCAACCGAAACCCGTGGTCGACCAAGGTGAGCTTGCGGCTCCGGTCCCCTTCGAACTGGCCATGGAGCTGGGGTACCGCCACGTGCGACTCGTCGATCACGGTGACGAAGTCGGCGGGGAAGTAGTCGATCAGCGTGTAGGGAGGCTGGCCCGAAACCCGGCCGTCGATGTGCATCGAGTAGTTCTCGATCCCGGAGCAGAAGCCGACCTCCTGCATCATCTCGAGGTCGTACTCGGTCCGCATCCGCAGCCTTTGTGCCTCGAGCAACTTGCCGTCGGCCTCGAAGGTCGACAGTCGCTCGCGCAGTTCGACTTCGATGCCCTCGATGGCGCGGCGCATGCGCTCGTCGCCGGCCACGTAGTGGGTGGCGGGAAACACGACCAACTCATCGAGGACGTACAGGCGCTCGCCGGTCACAGGGTCGACCACGCCGATCTGCTCGACCTCGTCGCCGAACAGGGTGATGCGCACTGCGGTCTCGTCGTAGGCCGGGTGGATCTCGATCGTGTCGCCCCGCACGCGAAACTTGCCGCGGACGAGGTTGGCGTCGTTGCGTTCGTACTGAATGTCGACGAGACGGCGGAGGATGTCGCGCTGATCGTGCCGCTCGCCGACTCGGACCACGAGCAGCTGCGAGCGGTACTCGTTGGGATCGCCGAGGCCGTAGATGCACGACACCGATGCCACCACGATCGTGTCGCGCCGGGTCAGCAGCGCCGAGGTAGTCGCGTGGCGAAGCCGGTCGATCTCGTCGTTGACCGACGAGTCCTTCTCTATGAACGTGTCCGTCGTCGGCAGGTACGCCTCGGGCTGGTAGTAGTCGTAGTACGACACGAAGTACTCGACGCGGTTCTCGGGGAAAAAGCTACGAAGCTCGTTGGCGAGCTGCGCGGCAAGCGACTTGTTCGGCGCGATCACCAGGGTCGGCCGTTGCACCCGCTCGATGGTCCAGGCGATGGTGGCACTCTTGCCGCTGCCGGTGATGCCGAGCAGCGTCTGATGGCGATCGCCGCGCGCGAGGCCGGCCGCCAGTTCGTCGATCGCGTTCGGTTGATCGCCCGCGGGAGCGAAATCGCTCACCATCTTGAACGGCCGCCCAGGGGCTGCGGTCACCACCTGCGTCGACACGTCGGTCATCGTACCCAGGGGGTGCGACAGCGATGATGCGATCACCGTTCCCGGCGGCGGCAAATGTCAGCGTCGCCGTGGTCGGGCGTCGGGCAGACCCACGACCCACTGCCAACATCGCTCTACCTCGGCGGCCAGCTGGTCGAGATCGCCACCGTTGTCGATCACGAACGTCGCCTCCGCCAGCCGCTGCTCTCGGTTGGCCTGGCGGGCCAGACGGGCCCGGGCGTCGGCCTCGTCGAACCCCCGACCCTCGACCAGCCGGCGGATCTGGGTCTCCTCCGAGACGTCGACCACGATCACGCCAGCGAGATTCTGGAACTCGGGACGGCGGGGCTGACCCGGTACGACGAGCAATGGGATGTCGAGTACCACGATCTCACGGCTTCCGTGGTGCATCGCTCGTCGGCGCTCGATCTCGGCGAGCGTTGCCGGATGAACGATGCTGTTCAGCCGCGCCAGCTCGGTCGGGTCAGCGAAGACCCGCTCCGCCACCGCCGCTCGGTCGAGCCGACCGTCGGCGCCCACTATCGCCGGTCCGAACGCCCGAACCATCTCGTCGTATACCGACGCATCGGGTTCCTGGAGCTCTCTCACTACTGCGTCGGCGTCGATCAGGTGAGCGCCTCGGCCAACCAGCATCTCGGCGACCGTGCTCTTGCCGCTCCCGATCCCGCCCGTCAATCCCAGCTCGACCATGGGGCGTGGACGATAGCCCGATTGATGGGCCGGCCGGCTCACGTCTGCCGCGGACCTGAAAACTGGTTCGGGGGAGCGCCGTAGCGCTCCCCCGAACGAGAGGTTCTGGGTTGACGTCGACTCAGCTGATCGCCGAGTCAACCTCGTTGAACTTCGAGTTGGCGCTCTGACCAAGAGCGGTCACCGCGGCGATGCACACCACAGCGATCAGGGCCACGAGCAGCGCGTACTCGACGAGCGACGCACCACGCTCATCGTCGATGCGAGCGGTGAGCCAAGCGGACAGGAACTGGAACTGGGTGATCATCTCTGTTGGACTCCGAAGGTTGTCGGCGGCTAGGCCGGGGGTGTGTTGTACTCTCACTTCTTCGGCACCGGCACCGAGATGCTTGATAGGCCGAGCGACCCATCTCATCTGCTGATCCGATGACCGAGCCCGAAAACGGCGTCGGGGGGAGCGCCGAAACGCTCCCCCCGACGCCGAGTAGAAGGCTGGGATTCGCCGACTGCTCGCCCTCTTCGCAGAACAGCCGATCGGGCGGCGATGATCATCGCGGTCGGCTCAGTCCAGGTGAACGATGCCCATACGTACAGCTGCGAGCACCGCCTGGGTGCGGTCGCGAGCGTCCAACTTCTGGTAGATCGACGCCAGGTGGTTCTTGACCGTCTTCTGGCTGATGTAGAGCTTCGAGGCGACCTCCGGCGTCGAGCAGCCGTCGGCGATGAGCTGGAGGACCTCCTCCTCGCGCTTGGTGATCACCCGCTCGTCATGGTGAGGCTGGTCCAGCCGCCGGACCTCACGGAGCATCGACGCGGCCAGTTGCGGCGACAGCGCGGTGTCACCATTGGCGGCCATCCGCACCGCCGAGGCGATCTCGTTGGTCGAGCAGTCCTTCACGAGGTATCCGCTGGCGCCGGCGCGAATCGCCGACGCGAGCACTTCTTGGTCGGCGTGCATGGTGAGCATCACCACGTGAGTGTCGGTCAGCTTCTGCCGGATCTGGCGACACGCCTCGACCCCGTCCATACCCGGCATCGTCACGTCCATGAGGATCACCTCGGGGCGATGCTGTTCGGCCAGCGCTACCGCCTCGATCCCGTCGCGCGCCTCGGCGACGACCAGAAACCCTTCCTCGCGCATCGAACGGCTCAGGCCCTCGCGGAGCATTCGATGATCGTCAGCGAGCATCAATCGGATCGTCATGGTTCGGTCCTGTCGTCATCCCCGGAGGGCTCGATTCGCGAGCCGCGGTGGCTCACGGTGTCTCCATCGGCGCGAAGCGGCATCTGGATTAGGGATTTGTCCTCGACGGAGACGATCAGTGACGATCAGGGACGGAGCAGGCAGCGCACAACCGTGCCTTTGGCGGGCTCGCTTTCGATATCGAGGGTGGCGCCGATCGACGCCGCTCGCTCTCTCATGCCAAGGATTCCGTAGGAGTCGACCCGACCCGAGGAACCGGCAAGGAATCCTCGCCCATCATCGGCTATCTCGAGGAGCGCCGACGACCCGTCGCTGCGCCAACGCACGCTGACGGACGTCGCGTCGGCATGACGCTCGACGTTGACGAGCGCTTCTTGGGCGATGCGCCAGAGCTCGCGCTCCTGCAGGATCGGAAGTCGGCATGAGTACTCGCTCTGGAGCCGGAGTTCGAGGCCGCTCCGCACCCGGAAGCGTTCGGTGAACCGGTCGAGCGTGTCAACCAGGTCGGAGCTGTCCGACACGTCGGTTCGCAGGTCGTACAGCGTTTCGCGGACCTCGCCGATGACGGTCCGCACGTTGTCGCGCAGGTCGGCCAGCATGCCGGTCACCGGCTCGCCAGCGCAGTCCCGGCTGATTATGCGGTCAAGTTCGAACCCGAGGTAGGCCAACGATTGGCCGATACGGTCGTGGAGGTCGCGTGCGATCCTGGTTCGTTCCTCGTCCGCTCCGACCGTCCTCAGCCGGCTGAACCAGCGAGCGTTGTCGATGGCCAACGCCGCCGGCTCGACGAAGCCGTTGAGCAACTCGACGTCGCGCCCGGCGAAGGCCGCCGCCTTGTCCGACTCGAGCGCCAGCAGCCCGATCAATGATCCGCGCGCCAACATCACGGTGTACATGCCCGAGCGAGCTCTCGGACTCAATCCCGGCCCAGCGGGGCCCGATAGGTCCCGCACCTCGACGAGGGAGTTCTCCGCGATCGCCCGCTTGAGAGAAGGGGGAAGGTCGGTAGGCCCCAGCCGTAGCGCGAGCTGCAAGCCGTCGGCGCGCAGCACGTGCCATGCCGCATCGGTCTCGTCGAACAGCAACAGGGTGACGGCATCGAAGTCGAACAAGCCCCGCAAACGAGAGACGGTGGTGTCGAGCACTTCACCAAGGTCGAGCGACGCGGGCAGAGTCTGGGCGACACGGTGAAGCGAGTACAGCAATGCGTTGGCGTCGGTCAAGCGCTCGACCCGGTCGAGCGCCGCCGTTCGCTGGTTGTCGACCTCGCCGGTCAGATGCCGGGCGTGGCCGGCGATGAGCGCCATCAGCACGAGGACGGCAGACCACTCGAGGCTCAGCTGAGCGGAGTGATTGATCGGGTCGACGATCAAGCTCGTGCCGGTCACGATCGTCGATGCCAGGACGGCCGTGCGAAACGACGCCAGCAGCCCGAGGCCGAACCCGGTCACCGCAACCGGAACGGTAAGCGCCGGGACCAACGGCGAGGTCCAGTAGCCGGTCGTCAGCGTGGCGAGTATCGGAACTGCGGCCTCGGCCGCGATCTCAAGAACCGTTCGGACCGAGCCGTCAAACCGAACAGGCCAACGGAGTCTGAGTGCCCCGATGACGACCAGGAGCAGAGCCCACGCCACAGCCGCCGGTCGCCCCGCCGCCAGCTCGTCGATGGCGAGCACGAAGCTGACGCCCACCGCACCCCAACGGATCGCCAAGACCCCGGGGCCGAGGCGATCCGACGAGTCGAGCAATCTGCTCGCTCGCCGCAGTGCCTCGATGTCGTGGTTGTCCTCCGGTCGCCCTACCCACGCCAGCGGTTGTAGCAGCGCCCGCTTCCGCACCCGCCCCGCCGATGGCCGCAGGGGGTAGACGGCCGTGGTCGGCAGGGCATCTCGTAGGCGCTCGTCTAGTGCGACGTTGTCATCATCGGTCCGGCGCCTCATCTCGGGGGCCGGCCTACGGCTCGCAGGTCGAGAGTCGACATGCCACTGACCAGATCTCGGACTCCGTCGCGATCTCCCAGCGGTCGTCGCCCCGCAAGAGCTCCATCAACGCGCTGTCGCCTTGCCAGATGACGATGTCGACCGCACGGTCATCGAGAACGGTGTCCCATCCCGGCGACCCGGCATTGAGGACCAGGTAATCGGCAAAGACGTCCGGCGAGTACAACTCGTACCGGTCATCGACGAACACCCGAGCGCCGGGTTCGGCCCATTCGATGTAGTTGCCGACGATGTCCGGGTGGGCGACGTTCACGTCGCCATCGAGCAGGCCCCGAGACGCGAGCCACTCGACCTCTTCCTCGGGGAATCGGTCCAGCTCGTATGCCGGCCCAGCGATCGATCCGATGCCCACGACGACGGTTGCGGCCAACACGACGCCGAGCATCGGCCGATGGATGCGACGGCGCTCGTCGCCTCGGATACCCCCGAGCCCGCTCAGCGCGTCGACGTACGAGGGCATGAGCACGATCACCGCCGTCGAGACGTTTCGCTGGGCCAAGAGAGCCGAGCCGACGAATGCCGCGGCCGGTAACGCTCGCCGCCATGTCGTCGTTCGGCACAAGCCGGCTACGGCGACGAAGACCAGCAGCAAGAACAGGCGGGAGAACCACTCGCGAAAGTTCGGCGACGCCCACTCTTCGACGTGGCTCAGCGTCTCGTCTCGCCCGAGCAGCTGTACCGGGAAAGCGGCGAGCTTGGGGCCGTACGGATTCACAACCATCGCGACGACCAGACCGACCATCGACCATCGAAGGGCATCGAGCGGCCGTCGCGTGGGAGCGCCATCGAGGCGGGCACCGGCGGCGACGAGCACGATCAGCGCTATGCCCAGTGGGAAGGACCCATGGGTCTGCATCCACAGGTACATGACGGGGGCGAGCAACCGAGGTGACCAACCCCGCTCGAGTACGAGCATGACAGCAAGAATTCCGAGAAGGCCGAACATCAGCGGGCGATGGGTCCAGTAGGCCGCGCCGACGCCGAGGACCCCTCCGACTATGGCCACTCGGGCCACGAGCCCGGTCACCGGCCGCGCCAAGAGCCAGAGACCAGCGACGAGGGCACCGCACAGGATCCCCGTGAGCAGGCGGATCCCTCCCGCTCCGATGGTCGCGTCGATCGATCCGTACATCAGCGACGCCAGCCAGCTCTGGACCAGCCAGGGCTCGCCGTGTGACGTCCACGTGTAGGGATCGGCGCGGATGATGCCATCGTCGAGCATCAACCGGCCAGTGGCCAGGTGGGTCAGAAAGCTGTTGTCTCCGAGCTGGCGCACGCCGACGACCACGCCCGCGAGCACCATGACGCAACCGACCACAGCTCCGAGCGTGGGCGCCGTGCTCACCGCTGGTGACCGCTCGGGGCTCGGGTGTGCGACAGGGACGGCCGATATCGGCGCGGTGTCCGCGACCACAGCCATGGCTCAGAAGTTCTCCATGATGTTGATCATCGCGGGCCCGATCACCACGACGAACAGCGCCGGGAACACGCAGAACACCATGGGGATGAGCATCTTGATCGGCGCCTTCTGGGCTTTCTCCTGGGCGAGCTGACGCCGACGGATGCGCATCTCGTCGGCTTGGGCCCGCAGCACGCGACCGATCGACACGCCGAAGGTGTCAGCTTGGAGGATGGCGAGGATGAAGCCGCGCACTTCCGGTACGTCGAGCCGGGTGTCCACGGCCCGCAGCGCATCGGCCCGCGTGAGACCGGCCCGCATCTCGCGCAGGGCCCTACCGAACTCGTCGGCGAGCGCACTCGGAACCGACGCCACGACGCGGTCGAGTGCCTGTTCGAAGCCGAGGCCGGCCTCGACGCTGATCACGAGAAGGTCGAGCACGTCGGGCAGAGACCGTCGAATCTCGTCCTGTCGGGCGGAGACCAGCCGGTTGAGCTTGGCGTCCGGGCCGAGCACCAAGACGAGCATCACCAGACCCACCATGGCGTTTTTGGCCATGCCGGTCTGCCCGAGCGGGTTGACGATGTACAGCAACCAGAAGGCGGGCACAATCGCGACGACCGTCGCGACGCGAATCGACAGGAACTTGTCGACACGTTCGGCCGACCCGATGCCGGCCGCGAAGTGCTTGCGCTTGATGTTCTCGACGTAGCCGGCCGGCGTGAACCGATCCGAGAGCCGCTTGAGCAACCCGAGTATCGGCGCGACCGTACGTTGGGTCAGTGGGTTCAGCAGCTCCTGATCACGAACCGACTCAACGAGCTGACTGCTGTCGTAGCCGTCGAGCTGTCGTAGCGACTCGCGAACGACCGACCGCTCCTCGGCCTGGCTGCCCAGCGCGAATACCAAGAGGGCCACCGCAAGGCCGAGGCCGGCAATCGCCATTTCAACAGGGATGTCCATCGGTGTCTCTCCGTCAGATCTTGATGTCGATGATCTTCTTCATCCAGACGAACCCGATGAGCGCCGCGACGATGGCGACGCCGAGCATGATCCTGCCCAATGAGTGACTGAAGAGGAGACCGGTGTAGGTGGGGTTGAGCACGTACATGATGACTGCGAGGCCGACTGGCAGCGCCCCGAGGATGATCGCGCTCATCCGGCCCTCGGCGGTAAGGGCCGAGACCTCGCGGCGTAGTCGCTCGCGGGCGGTCATGGTCTCGGCGACGGTGAGGAGAAGCTCGGCCAGGTTGCCGCCGACCTCCCTCTGAATGCGCACGGCCATCACCGCCCATCCGAAGTCGTCCGAGGCCATGCGCTCCGCCGATGCGTCGAGAGCGTCCTCGACCGCACGGCCGAGCTGGGCCTCGGTCACGACTCGCCTGAGCTCGGCACCCATCGGGTCGGTGATCTCTTTGGAGACGGCCTCGACGCCCTGCATGAACGAGTACCCGGCCTTGAGCGTGCTCGACAGCAACTGCAACGTGTCGGGAAGCTGACTGACGAACTTCTTGAACCGCCGTTTGGCCTTGAAGCTGAGGAACAGTGGAGGAAACACAGCCGCCAGAATGAGCCCGATGAGAGCAGCGATCATGCTGCGCCCCAGCAGCAGGCCGACCACCGCGCCCGCGCCGAGACCTCCGACGTAGAAGGTCATGGCCTCGGCGGCCCTCAGCGGTACGTCGGACTGCTCGAGTTTGGCTTCGATGCGCGGCAGAAATCCTTTGTCCTCGGCGAACTGATTGGTGATCGACACCGCGCGTTGGAACAGAGCGTTGCCTCTGAAGCCCTTCTCGCGGGCAACCTCGGTGTCCCCACTCGCCTTAGCGCTCGCCGCTCCCGAGTAGTTGCTCAGCAGGTCGCCGAGCGCGTCTACCTCCGGCCTCATCAGCGAGGCCACGGCGTACGCGGCCAAAGACGCGGCGACGAATGCCAGAGCGATACCGATCGTCAAGCCCAGCTTGTCTTCGAGCCATCCAGGACCGCCGGGCGCCGGCGGGACGTCGAGCGCGGCGCCATGGCTGACAGAGCCCGCGACGAAGCTCACCTCGGAGACCGCTCCATCGACGGTCAGCACCAACGACCCACCGTTGGCGACCTCGGCCGACGTGAACTCGACGACGTACGTGTTGGCGACGGCGTTGGAGAACGACGTGACGGCATCAGCGACGGCGGCGCCGTCCGCGGCCACGGTGTACCGGCCGCCCGTCGTCGAGCTGATTCGTTCGAGCGGACCGTCGGCCGCGCCCAGCGAAACTGAGAAGACCGTCACATTCTCGCTGAGCGCGTCCCCTCGTACCGATGCTGGGGTCACCGACGAGTTGTCGTCGGGAGTCGCGCCGAGCATCACGATGTTGCGCACGACCGAAAGATCGGCATCCTCGAACTGATCGATCGCCATGCTCATCGCGTCGAACAACGCCGTTCGACCGGCGCCTTCGAGCGACGAGATCTCTTCGCTCAGGCGCTCCCGGTTCAACGTGAGGCCCAGCTGGAGTCGGGCCGAGCCGCCAGCGGTCACGAGAGCCAGCTCCTCGTTGGCCGGCGCGCCCTCCACATAGTCGAGCGCGGCCGAGACCAGATCGGGCAACAGGTCGTCGCGTTCGGTCACCTCGCTGGTGTCGATGACGAGGACTGTCTGTTGCGACACACCGGCCGCCGCGGCCGGGATCGGTGAGCCCGCCGTCGCGGCCTGCCCGTTGACCGACACGGTCACGTCGTCGGGCACCTCGTCCGTACGGATGTAAGCCACCGGGTCCACGCCGGTCTCGATCCCCTCGCGGGTATCGATCTGCAACACCGTGACTCCCCCGCTCGCCGCGGGGTCGTCCTGAGCGAGCACCGCGGGCGCCGCGACGACGAGCCCCAACGAGGTCGCTATCACTACCAGCGGACCCCTGACGCGCAACCGGCGGTTGTGGATGGAGAGCATCTTCGAGATCACGCTGTGACCGCCTTGCGCTGTGGACCGTCGGGCGAGAACACCTCGGGGCCGAGTCGGATACCCAGGTCGGCGAGCTTCTGGATGAAGCGCGGCCGCATGCCGGTCGCTTTGAGCTGGCCGCGGAACCGGCCTTGCTCATCGACACCGGCGCTGTAGTCGAAGAGGAACACGTCCTGAAGCGTGATCACGTCACCCTCCATCCCCTGTACCTCGGTTATGTGGGTCACGCGCCGGGATCCGTCCCGCAGCCGCTGCAGCTGCACGATCAGGTCGATGGCCGACGCCATCTGCTCCCGGATCGCCCGGACCGGCAGGTCGAATCCCGACATCAGGGTCAGGGTCTCGAGGCGGGACAGCCCGTCGCGCGGTGTGTTGGCGTGAATCGTCGTCAACGACCCGTCGTGACCGGTGTTCATCGCCTGCAACATGTCGAGGGCCGCACCGGAGCGGCACTCGCCGACCACGATGCGGTCGGGCCGCATGCGCAGCGCGTTCTTGACGAGGTCGCGGATCGATACCTCGCCACGTCCTTCGATGTTCGGCGGCCGGGTCTCGAGCGCCAGGACGTGGTCCTGGTGCAGCTGGAGCTCCTTGGCGTCCTCGACGGTCACGATCC
The DNA here is from genome assembly GCA_964390555.1 of uncultured Acidimicrobiales bacterium. Lineage (GTDB taxonomy): Bacteria > Actinomycetota > Acidimicrobiia > Acidimicrobiales > SHLQ01 > CAVTWS01. The sequence continues at coordinate 31,397 of CAYMJU010000205.1, forward strand.
GCTCGTCGGGAGGGATGAACGACGACAAGACGTTGAGCAGCGTCGTCTTGCCGGTGCCGGTACCACCACAGATCAACACGTTCAGCCGGCCGACGATGCAGGCCTGCAGGAAGCGGGCGGAGTGGGCGTTGACCGTCCCGAATCGGATCAAGTCGTCGATTTGCAGCGGGTCAGCGGAGAATTTCCGGATGGTGAGGAACGGGCCGCCGATCGCGAGCGGCGGGATGACGGCGTTCACGCGTGATCCGTCGGGGAGACGAGCGTCGCACAGCGGCGACGACTCGTCGATGCGACGCCCGACCTGGCTCACGATCTTGTCGATGATGCGTCGAAGGTGATTCTCGTCCACGAACGTCACCGGATCGAGCTCGAGACGGCCGCTGCGCTCCACATACACTCGCTCGGGCCCGTTGACCATGATTTCCGATACCGACTCGTCGCGGAGCAAGCGATCGATGGGTCCGTAGCCCAAGATGTCATCGGCGACGTCCTGGATGACCTGGGCCTTCTCGGCCGCCGACAGCGGGGCTCGCTCCATGGAGAGGGCGTTGTGCAGCTGTTCGTGGACCTTGCGCCGCAGGTCGTCCTCGGACAACCGGCTGTCGTAGAGGATCGGGCCTAGTTCCTCGATCAGCGAGTGGTGGATCCGCTGCCGCAGCTGGTCCATGACGGGGTCGCGCCGCAATGCTCCCGCGTCGGCTCCGGGGCCCGTGCCGTGCACATCGTGGAGACGCTTGTACAGCGACATGGACTACTCCTGATCAGCAGTGGTTGGTGGCAGGTTCGAGGGTGCGGGTCGAACGTCAGCGGCGGGTGGCACGGCGGCGGGAATCCATCGGCGCAAACAGGTCGGCGAGCTCGGACAGGGCCTTGGCCACCCCAGACTTGGGTGCGGTCTGGACGACAGGGATGCCCTTGTTCACCGATTGTGGCACCACGACGTCGCTCGGGATCAAGATGTCAGCCGTTACCTGAAGGGTCCGCTCGACCTCGTTCACGTCGAGTTTGACCTTGGAGTTGGCGCGGTTCAGAACGAGGCGGAGCTTGTCCATCGGCGTGTTCAGGAGCCGAAGAGTCTGCAATCCGATCTTGACGTTCTTGATGTTCGGGATGTCCATGCCGGCGACCAGCAACACGTCGTCGGAGACCTCGATCAGACCGAGGACAACGTCATTGAAGTACGCGGGTGTGTCGATGACCACATAACTGCAGAATTTGCGCAGCATCTCGACCACTTGAACCATGTCGCTCGACCGGATCTGGTCGGCGAATGCAGGCTCGAGGGGCGCCGGAAGGATCAACAGTCCCGACGACTCATGCGTCGCCAGCAACGAGAGCAGCATCGACTGATCGAGCCGATCGATCGACGCCACGGCATCGACGATGGTGTGCTGCGGCGCTAGCTTCAACATGACGGCGATGTCACCGAACTGCAGGTCGGCGTCGACCAGGCACACCGGTCGGTCGCTGCGCTGGGCCAGGAGCACCGCGAGGTTGGCGGCGATCACCGACTTGCCCGCGCCGCCCTTGGTGGAGAACACCGTGATGACCCGGCCCGGCGCGGCGCTCTCGCCCTGGGTGAGCCCCGCGACCGGCGAGATCGTCGACGGCCCGGCGAACGACGGCGGGGCGAGCGTCGTCGAAATCCGTTGCACGGCCGCGATCAGCTGAGCGCTGTCGACCGGCATCGTCAACACGTCCTTCACGCCCGCCCGCAACGCCTGCTGGAGCAACGCCGTCGACAGCTCCTGGGCAATGATCATGGCGCCGAGCTCCCGATGGTGTGCGAGTAACCGCTCCGCCATTCCGAGAGTGAGGTCGTTGCAACACGAGGGCCCGAGGACCGCGACCACCGGTGTGCCCGTCAACCGCACCGCCAGATCGTCGACCGACGCGAAGCTCGACACCCCGTGTCCCAGTCGAGCCACCAGCTCGTTCCGGACGGCGTCATCTTGCTCGATGACCGCGACCGCGTACGCTGTCGGTGCTGGAGAGGCCGTGACCGGTGCCGCTGCCACTGCCGGGACCGGCAAGTTGCTGCCGTGTTCGGGCGGAGCCCCGTCCTGGCCCACAGCCGAGCCGAAGGAGAACGAGTCGTCGAACCAGCTGTCCTCGTCGGTGAAGAACGTGGACATGACCGGATCAGCCCTCGCCGCTGGCGGAGGTGTCGACCTCGTCAGCTGTGGCGTCGATCGTCGAGCCGGAGCTGGTCCCGCCGTTCTCGACGTAGGCGTCGAATCCCTCAGGCCCATATGGCGTGAGCAACCGACCGTCCTCGCCGGGCAGGGCGCCGATCAGCTCCTCCTCTGAGAGCGGCTCGAGCGGCGTGGCCTCGTAGTCCGCTGGCACCAAGGTCAGGTAGAGCGACCCGGCCGGTACCGACAGTATGCGCTGCACCGCATCGGGCGGCAGGGCGAAGATGATCGTGCCCCCGCCGTTCGCTTGCAGCGTCTGTGTGGGCGCCTGCCCCGGCAGTGCCGGGAGCTGGTTACCGATGGCGATGATCTTGACCCGCTGGTACAGGTATCGTGCCGGGCTCTGGAACGGGGACGCCGCCGCGGCGGCGTCCTCCTCGGGCGTGGCCGCGTCTGCGCCCTCCTCCGTCTCAGCGGGCGGCGTGAGGCCGGTGATGACCATGTTGACCTCGTCGCCGGGTGCCAGGTACCCGCCGACGGCCCGAATCTGGTCGAACGACAACGCGACCGCTTCGAGGTTCTCGGTGAGCAGATCCGCGAAGGACACCGAGGCGACCTGCGGATCGATGAACATGCCGGGGACGAGGATCTGGTTGGTGGCCAGGTCCGCGGCCGCCACCTTGCCGGCGATCTGGTCGAGCGACTCGACCGCATTGGCGGGCCGGAACTCGACGGGAACCAGAGTCGACGCGATCGACACCTGCGCGACGTCCGCCGTCGTCGCTTCGGCGATGTCCTGGGTCACTATCAAGACCGGCACGAGCTCGGACTCCGCGTTGGCGTCGTCCTCGACTCCGCGGACGTACCGCATCAGCGCGAACGCGGCGAGCGCACCTACGGCGATCGCCACGATCAAAATCATCGTTCGGCGCGAACTCACAACTGACCTCGTTCCTGTCACTGCCCGGAGGGGCGCGTTGGCCTACTGGTCTTTTCGGCCCATTAGGCCAGGGCTTGAGGGCTTCGCGCGGGAAGTGATGTCCGCCTGCGGCCAGAACGCGCAACGGCGGCTCGGACGGGTGTCCGAACCGCCGTTGGACGGGTTCAGCTTGGCTGCCGCGAGCGTCTGCCGCGGGCGCCGCTCAGTCGGCCGAGGTCTCTCCTGGCAACGCTGCCGGGGGCTCCGGTAGCGGCTCGGAAGCAGGCGCGGCCTCGCCGTGCTCGGCGTAGTACTCGGCCCAGGCCTTCTCGGTGTCCTCGTCGTACTCCGGTGTGGCTCCGATGTAGTTGCCCTCGGCGTCATAGGCGTGCTCGCCGAAGTGCTCCTGGTACTCCGCAGCCACGATCCCACCCTCGGCGGCCTGCTTGATCGACAAGCTGATGCGGCGGCGCTGCAGGTCGAGATCGATGATCTTGACCCACAGCTCCTCGCCGGGAGTGACGACCTGCTCGGGCAGATCGACGTGATGCGCCGACATCTCCGAGATGTGGACCAATCCCTCGATGCCGTCGCCGACCTGCACGAACGACCCGAATGGGACCAACTTGGTGACCCGGCCGTAGACCAGCTCGCCAACCCGGTGCCCGGTGGCGAACTCTTGCCACGGATCCTGCTGGGTCGCCTTGAGCGACAAACTGATGCGTTCGCGGTCGCGGTCGACCTCGAGCACCTGCACGGACACCTCATCTCCCACCTGCACGACCGACCCGGGGTGGTCAACGTGCTTCCAGGACAACTCGGACACGTGGATGAGGCCGTCCATGCCGCCAAGATCGACGAACGCACCGAAGTTGACAACCGAGGAAACGACGCCCTTGCGGATCTCGCCCGGCTTCAGCCCGTCGAGGAAGTCATCGCGCTGTTCTTTCTGGGTCTCCTCGAGCCAAGCCCGGCGAGACAGCACCACGTTGTTACGGTTCTTGTCGAGCTCGATGATCTTGGCTTCGATCGTGCGGCCGATGTACGGCGCCAGATCACGAACCCGCCGGAGCTCGACGAGCGACGCGGGGAGGAAGCCGCGGAGACCGATGTCGAGGATGAGCCCGCCCTTGACGACCTCGATGACTGCGCCCCGGACGACACCGTTCTCCTCCTTGACCTTCTCGATCGAGCCCCAGGCCCGCTCGTACTGCGCCCGCTTCTTCGACATGATCAGGCGGCCGTCTTTGTCCTCCTTCTGGAGGACGATGGCCTCGATCCGCTCTCCGAGCTTCACGATCTCGTTGGGATCGACGTCGTTGCGGATCGACAACTCGCGGCTCGGGATGACGCCTTCGGACTTGTAACCGATGTCGAGGAGCACCTCGTCACGGTCGACGCGGACGACCGTTCCCTCGATGAGTTGGCCATCTTCGACCTGGGTAAGCGACGCGTCGTAAGCATCGTCGATGCTCAACGAACCAAGGTCGTTGGCGGTGATCTGGCGGGGGATGTACTCGCCGTCGTCGGTGAAGGTCCCGAAGGACGACTCCGACGCGGTGAGGGTCGATTGGTCGGACACGGACGAACTGCTTCTTCTGTCGTAGGGATAGCGGACTAGGGAAGGCTACCCGTGGCCGCTTCGGTTACCCCGGCGACGAGCAGGAACTCGGGTTGCTCCAGATCTCACGCCTTGGCCTCGGCCCATGACGGACCGAAGGCCAATTCCACGGCCAGCGGTACCCGGAGGTCGAACGCACCGGACAGCACGTCCAGCACCATCGCAGCCGCGGCCTCGTGTTCGGCGGGCACCACTTCAAGGATGACCTCGTCGTGCACTTGCAGGATCAGCCGGCTCTTCATCTTGGTCGCCTCGAGCGCAGAGTCGAGCCGGACCAGCGCCACTTTGAAGATGTCGGCCGCCAAACCCTGGATGCCGGCATTCATCGCCTGGCGTTCACCGGCCTGGCGGATGCGGAAGTTGCTCGATGCCAGCTCGGGAATCCGGCGGCGCCGGCCGAACAAGGTCTCGGTGTACCCGCGCTGGCGCGCCTCGTCGACAGTGCGCTCCATGTACGCCTTCACCGCCGGGTAGGCGTCGAAGTAGGCGTTCAGGATGAGCGCAGCCTCGTCGGTCGCGATCCCGAGCCGCTGGCCGAGGCCATAGGCCTCCATGCCGTAGGCCAGGCCGTAGCTCACCATCTTGGCCTTGGACCGCATCTCGAACGTCACGTCGTGGGGCGCCACGCCGAACACGCCCGATGCCACCGCACGGTGGATGTCATCGCCGTGCTCGAAGGCGGCGATCAGCCCCGGGTCCTCGGCGAGGTGGGCGATGCAACGCAGCTCGATCTGGTTGTAGTCGGCCACGAGCAGCTCGTAGCCGGGCGCGGCGACGAACGCCTTGCGGAATCGCCGACCCAGCTCGGAGCGCACCGGGATGTTGTGGAGGTTCGGGGCGTCGGAGCTGAGCCGCCCCGTTCGGGCCACGGTCTGGTTGAACGTGGCTCGGATGCGGTGATCGGGTTGAACCTCGGCGAGCAGCCCCTCGCCATAGGTCGACCGCAACTTCTCGACCTCGCGGTAGTCGAGCAGGTGATCGACGATCGGGTGTTGGCCCCGAAGCTTCTCGAGCGCGATGGCGTCGGTCGAGTACCCGGTCTTCGTCTTTTTCTGCGTCGCCAAGCCGAGCTTCTCGAACAGGATCACTGCGAGCTGCTTGGTGGAGTTGACATTGAAGTCCTCGCCGGCGTCGGCCAGGACCGCCGATCGAAGCCTCTCGGCCTCGGCGGCCAGCTCGTCGCGCAGGCGACCGAGCTCTTCGCTGTCGATGCCGACGCCGACGCGTTCCATCTTGGCCAGCACTCGCACAAGGGGCAGCTCGACCTCGCGTTCGAGACGGTCGAGGCCCTGGGCGACCAGTGCGTCTCGGAGCGGACCGATCAGCCGCTCGACCGCCAGGGCCCGACGGGCCGCTAACAGTGACGGCGCGACCGTCGCACTGTCGAAATCGAACTGACCCTCGCCTGCGGCACCTTCGGCGGGTAGGGCCAGGCCCGCGTACCGGGTGAGCAGTTCGTCGAGCAGGTAACGGTTCTCGGCCGGATCGAGCAGGTAGGCGGCGATCTGGGTGTCGAGGCCGATCCGCCGGAGATCGATGCCGACATCGAGCAGGTCTACGACGAGCGGCTTCAGGGCGTGGCCGGCTACCTCCCGACCGTTGTCGCCGAGGACCGCTCCGAGCGCCGCCGCCACCCGGGTGTCACGGAGCGTGGCGCTCGGTATCCAGGCCACCTCGGCCACCTCGGCATCGGTGACGAGCGCCAAACCGTCGGTCAGGCCGGCATCGGAGACCCCGACCGACAGGCGGCCCGGCATCGCCGCGAGTCCCTCGAGCAGGTCGACGGCCTCGCCGATCCCGGCCACCATGACCACCTCGGCTTCGAGCACACCGATTCCCGCTGCCGCTGTTCCACCGAGCTCGATCCCGAACGCCTCGCGCAGTCGGTCGGCAAAGGAGTGGAACTCGAGAAAGTCGAACAGTGCCCTCACTGCGTCGATGTCGACCGCGCCCGAACGCAGATCGGTCAGATCGACAGAGAGCTCGAGGTCGCGGACGAGGACCATGATCTCGGCGTTGCGGCGCACGTCGGCTTCGGCCCCGACCAAGTTCTCTCGCAACTTCGGTGTCTGCTCCGCCACGTGCGCGTAGATTCCGTCGAGGTCGCCGTAGGCGTTCACCAGCTTGGCCGCCGTCTTCTCACCGACGCCAGGTGCTCCCGGCAAGTTGTCGCTGGGGTCACCGCGAAGCGACGCGTAGATCACGTAGTCGCGCGGGTGCACGCCGGTGCGATCCACGATGCCGGCCTCGTCGTACATGGCGTACTCGGACACGCCACGCTTGTTGTAGAGCACCCGCACGTGCGGATCTTCGACGAGCTGGTAGCTGTCGCGATCGCCGGTGACGATGATCACGTCGTCACCCCGATCGCGCGCCCGGGTGGCGAGTGTGGCGATCACGTCGTCGGCTTCGAACCCGGCGATCTCGACCGTCGGGATGGCCAACGTGTCGACGACCTGTCGCACGAGGCCCATCTGTTGGCGCAGGATGTCGGGCGCCGCCTGGCGCTGGGCCTTGTACTGGTCGTAGCGCTTGTGGCGAAACGTCGGTTCGGGGCGATCGAAGGCCACCGCGACCCCGTCGGGCCGGTGGTCACGGACCAGGTTCAATAGCATCGACGTGAAGCCGTAGACGGCGTTGGTGACCTGGCCCGATGCCGTCGCGAGGTCGGTCGGCAGGGCGAAGAACGCTCGATATGTGAGGGAGTTCCCGTCGATCAGCAGGTAGGTCGCCATCGCGCCCGACGCTACCTACTAAGAACACGCGCGCCACTAGCACGCGCCTAGCCCGGTGCGTGCGGCGGCGATTCCTCGGCCGAGATCGCCCCCGACAAGACGTCCGCTGCCACCGCGGCGATGGTCCGGCGCTGTGACATCGCCGCGCGCTGGACGAATCCAAACGCCGCCGACTCGGTCATGCCGTGGTCGTCCATGAGTTTGCCCTTCGCCCGGTCGAGCAACTTGCGCGTCGCCAGTTGGTCGCCGAGCCGAGACGCCTCGGCGGCCACAGCCCGGTGCTCGCGGTGGCGAGCGAGAGCGATCTCGACGGCGGGAACCAGTTCGTGGCGCTGGAACGGCTTGACCAGGAAACCCAGCGCGCCGGCGTCGGCCGCCTCGGCCACCAGGTCCCGCTGGCTGAACGCTGTGAGCACCAGCACCGCGGTCGTGCCGAGGGCAGTGATCCGTCGAGCCGCGCTCAACCCGTCGAGTCCGGGCATCTTGATGTCGAGGATGGCGACGTCGGGAGCGAGCCGTTCGGCCAGCGCGACGGCCTCGTCGCCATTCCCGGTGTCGGCGACGATCTCGTAGCCCTCCTCGGTCAGGGTCTCGGCCAGGTCGAGGCGGATGATCGCCTCGTCCTCAGCGAGTAGCACCCGGATCGGGCCGGGCACACCTTTCGCCCTCGATGGGGGCTGCGTCGCCGTCATTGCGCCCCCAGCCAGTCGAGGAGCTCGTCTTGGCGAGCCTCGAGCGACGCTATCTCGGCCGTCACCCGGTCTCGATGCCGGCGCATGGCGACGAGATGCTTGCGCGACTCGCTACCCTCGCCGGCCGCCGTGGGGTCGTCGGACACCAGTGCCCGGATCGAGTCGTAGTCGGCATCATCGGCGAATTGTGTGAGCTGCTCGTCGGTGACCGCCAGATCCGCTCGCAGGCGACGCAACCGACTGGTCACGCCGCGCAGGCGCCGCTCGATCAGGAACCTCGGCATGACGCAATCCTACGGCCCGTCACGCGACGCTCCGGTCGTGTTGACGGTGGCGGAGAGCAGTTGAGGGTCAGCTCGTCGGTGCTGGTGCGGGGGTAGGTCTGGTACCCGAGAGAGGTGAACCGCTCGAGGCGTTGCCTAGCGTGCCGAGCACGACGTCCCCCGACCCCTACAGTTCAACGTGCCATGACCGATACCCCGACCACCCAGGCGACCAGCAACTCGGGCACCGATTTCATCCGCGACCTGATCCGGGCCGACAACGAGGCCGGCACCTACAGCGGGCGCGTGCAGACCCGGTTCCCGCCCGAACCGAACGGCCACCTGCACATCGGCCACGCCAAGTCGATCTGCTTGAACTTCGGCGCGGCGGCCGAGTTTGGCGGCTCGTGCAATCTCCGCTTCGACGACACCAACCCCATCACCGAGGACGAGGACTTCGTGCGCGGCATCGAGGCGGCCGTGGCCTGGCTGGGCTTCACCCCGAGCGGGCCCGCCCGCTTCGCCTCGGACTACTTCGAGCAGCTCTACGCCTGGGCCGAGTCGCTCGTCGAGCAGGGGCTGGCCTACGTCGACGACCAGGATGCCGAAGCCATCTCGGCCACCCGTGGCAGCTTCACCCGGCCCGGCACCGACAGCCCGTACCGGGACCGCAGCACCGAGGAGAACCTCGATCTGTTCCGACGGATGAGGGCGGGCGAGTTCGCAGATGGGGCGCGGGTCCTGCGGGCACGGATAGACATGGCCCAGCCCAACATGTCCATGCGCGATCCGGTGCTCTACCGCATCCGCCGGGCCCATCACTTCCGCACCGCCGACACGTGGTGCATCTACCCGACCTACGACTGGGCGCACGGCCAGTCCGACGCCATCGAAGGCGTCACCCATTCGTTGTGCACGCTCGAGTTCGACGTGCACCGCCCGCTCTACGACTGGTGCCTCGACCACCTCGACCTGCCCGGTGACCGGCCCCGCCAGACCGAGTTCGCCCGGCTCAACCTGACCCACACCGTGCTGTCGAAGCGGAAGTTGGCGCAGCTCGTCGACGACGGTCACGTCGACGGGTGGGACGATCCCCGCATGCCCACCTTGTCGGGGCTCCAGCGCCGCGGCTATTCGGCAGCCGCCATCCGGGAGTTCTGCGGCCACATCGGCGTGGCGCGGGTCAACGGGGTGCACGAGATCGAGCTGCTCGAGTCGTTCGTGCGTGACGAGCTGAACCGCATCGCTCTCCGTCGCACTGCCGTGCTCCGGCCGATCCGGCTGGTGATCGAGAACTGGCCCGAAGGCATCGTCGAGATGCGCCGGGCCGTGAACAACCCCGAGGACCCGTCCGCGGGCGAGCGCGACGTCGCGTTCTCCGGTGAGCTCTACATCGACCGCGACGACTTCATGCTCGATCCGCCGCCGAAGTACTACCGCCTGACCCCCGGGCGTGAGGTCCGGTTGCGCTACGGCTACTTCATCCGCTGCGTCGGCGTCGTGACCGACACGGCCGGGGAGGTGGTCGAGCTGCGCTGCACGTACGACCCCGACACCAGTGGGGGGCAAGCGCCCGACGGGCGCAAGGTCAAAGCCACCATCCATTGGCTTTCGGCCGCCCATGCCGTGCCGGCCACCGTCGCGTTGTACGACCGGCTGTTCACCGATCCTCATCCCGACGCCCACGACGGCGTCGACCCGCTCAGCTTCGTGAATCCGGCTTCGCGGGAGCTCCTCACCGGTGCCTTCGTCGAACCGGCCATGGCCCACATCGCACCCGGTGGCCACGTCCAGTTCGAGCGCATCGGGTACTTCGCCGCCGACCTCGACACGCCGGGTCTGTTCCACCGCACGGTAGGGCTCAAGGACGAGTGGGCCCGGGTAAAGAATCGGGGCTGACCGTCGCGCCTGGTCGACCACGAGAGGGCAGGCGGCGAGGATGATCACCCGAGAGCAGTGGTAAGGCCGCTGTTCACCAGGTCATAGCCTGGAACTCGTGGTTGCCGGCGGTCTCGACCTCATCGGTGAGGTGCCCGGGGTGGGACTTGAACCCACACGCCCTTTCGGACAAGGGATTTTGAGTCCCCCGCGTCTGCCATTCCGCCACCCGGGCACGAGTGACGGCGAAAGCGTAGCCTTCGGGCGTGGCAGTCGGCACTCGCTCTCGCTGGGGGACCTGGCTTATCGTCGTGGCCCTGGCTGCCGCGATCGCGATCTGGCGCCGGCGCCGAATCGACCAGGCCGAGCGGACCCTCGGCATCGGACGCCATCGCCGTTGAGCCTCGTGGGTCGTCCGGTCACGTAACGGTAATGTAACGTTTGTCCATCGACGTGGGCCATACTCGACCCAGCACCGCTGGAGGCCGCTTGTGATCGTGTTCACCTATCCGGGTCAGGGCTCCCAGAAGCCCGGCATGGGCGAAGCCTGGGTCGACCATCCGTCGTGGGAACTCGTCTCCGAGGCGTCCGAGGCTGCCGGTCGCGATGTTGCTGGGCTGTTGTTGTACGCCGATGCCGAGGAACTGCGCCAGACCCGCAACGCCCAGCTATCGACGTTCGTACTGAGCTTGGTCGTGCTCGACGCGGTCGAGCGAGTGGGCGTGTCCGCGGCGGGCCACGCTGGGCACTCCCTCGGCGAGTACACCGCCCTCACCTCGTCGGGCGCCCTCGACTTCGCCGACGCCGTGAGGCTGGTCGCCGAGCGGGGCGACGCCATGCAAGCCGCGGCCGATGAGCGCGACGGGACCATGGCGGCGGTGCTCGGACTGGACGACGAGCAGATCGACATCGCCTGTCACCGCGTGATGGGCGATGTCTGGATCGCCAACTACAACGCCCCCGGCCAGACCGTCATTGCCGGCACGCCAGAGGGCGTCGAGAAGGCCGGGGTGATCTGCAAAGAGCTGGGCGCCAAGCGGTCGGTGGCCTTACCGGTCGGCGGCGCGTTCCACACGCCGCTGATGGCTCCCGCCCGCGACCGGCTGCGCAAGGCGATCGAGACCACCGAGATCCGCGTTCCCGACGGGGTCCTGGTGGCCAACGTCGATGCCCAGCCCCACGACAACCCCGCCGAGTGGCAAGCGCTGCTCACCGCGCAACTGTGCAGCCCGGTGCGCTGGCGCCAAACTCTGCGCACCCTTGCCGACGCCGGCTTCACCACTTACGTCGAGATCGGGCCCGGCACGGTGCTGACCGGTCTGGCCAAGCGGACCCTCGACGGACCTCGGACGATCTCGGTGTCGACACCCGGTGAGCTCGACACCATGCTCGAGGTGCTGTCGAGCCACCCCCAGACCGACCTCGGACGCCACGAGGGGGAGCATCTCTTCGCCACTGAACGCCTGGTCGTGAGCCCCGGTGCAGGCGTGTTCACCGCGGAAGCGGCCTGGCCGCCGGGAACGATCATCGAGGCCGGGCAGCTCGTCGGGCGAGTCGGATCGCTCGAGGTCCGGTCCCCGTTCCGGGGCCAGCTCATGGGGTTCCTCGCCGTCGATGGCGAGAGGGTCACCGCGAGCGAGCCGATCTGCTGGCTGCGCGCCCACTAGCGTCCGCAGCTAGCAGCGCTCAACGAGGAGGACAGCCATGGCGAGAGCACGCATCACTGGATGGGGTTCGTCGCTTCCCGAGAAGGTGCTCACCAATGAGGACCTCGCCGCGACGCTCGACACGTCGGATTCCTGGATACGCGAGCGCACCGGGATCGCCGAGCGCCGGGTGGGTGGGGTGGTGAGCACCATGGCGATCGAAGCGGCGCGGATCGCCATGGACCGCGCTGGGGTCGGCCCCGCCGACATCGACTTCTTGATTCTGGCCACCACTTCTCCCGACCAGATGATCCCCGGATCGTCGGCCACCGTTCAGGCCGAGCTCGGCCTCAACTGCGGGGCCCACGACCTCAACGCCGCCTGCTCGGCGTTCGTGTACGCCCTAGTCGAGGCGGCGGCGTTCGTCGAGGCCGGCATGTACCAGCGCGTGCTCGTCTGCGCCGCCGACGCGCTCTCTGAGTGGACCGATTGGACCGACCGCGGCACGGCGATCCTGTTTGCCGACGGTGGCGGGGCCGTGGTCCTCGAGCGCGACGACGAGTATCCCTGTGTGATGGGCTTCGACCTCGGCTGCGACGGTACGGCGCGACACATCCTCTACGCCGACCACGGCGGCAAGCTGACCATGGACGGGCGCGAGGTTTTCCGGCGCGCCGTTCGAGCCATGGTCGGATCGTCCGAGAAGGCCATGGCCAGGGCCGGCGTCACGATCGACGACATCGATTGGATCCTGCCTCACCAAGCGAACATCCGGATCATCGAGAGTGCAACCGAGAAGCTCGGCGCCAAGCCCGAGCAGTCGATCTCGGTCCTGAGCAACACCGGCAACACCTCGGCGGCGTCGATCCCGCTGGCCCTCGACGCCGCGGTGGACGACGGACGCATCAAGTCCGGCGACCTGCTGTTGCTAACGGGATTCGGTGCCGGCATGACGTGGGCCAGCGCCGTGGTCCGCTGGCAGCCGTCGACGCCCGACCATGGCTGACACCACAGCGACGGTCACGGGCCGCGTCGTCCTCGTGACCGGCGGCAACCGGGGTATCGGACTGGCCATCGCCCGATCGTTCGCCGCCGCCGGCTACCGGGTCGCGGTGACATGTCGATCTGCTCCGCCCCCCGACGTCGTCGAGGCCGGCCTGCTCGCCGTGACGTGCGACGTCACCGACGAGGCCCAGGTCGACGCCGCGTTCGGCGAGGTCGAGTCCGAGCTCGGCCCCGTCGAGATCGTTGTGAGCAACGCCGGGATCACCCGCGACACGCTTGTTCTGCGGATGAAGGAGTCCGACTTCACCGACGTCATCGACGCCAACCTCACCGGCGGGTTCCGAGTCGCCAAGCGGGCGGTGAGATCGATGATGAAGGCCCGGTTCGGGCGCATCATCTTCATCTCCTCTGTCGCCGGCATCGGCGGGCAGGCCGGCCAGGCCAACTACGCCGCGTCGAAGGCCGGCCTTACCGGGCTGGCCCGGTCGCTCGCCAAGGAGTTCGGGTCCCGCGGGATCACCGTCAACGTCGTCGCCCCCGGTCCCATCGACACCGACATGCTCGACGCTCTCACCGACGACCAGCGATCCGCATTGGTCGCGATGGTCCCAGTTGGGCGAGCCGGCACACCCGGCGAGATCGCCGCCGCGGTGCGCTTCCTCGCCAGCGACGATGCATCGTACGTCACCGGTGTGGTGCTGCCGGTCGACGGCGGCATCGCCATGGGCTGAGTCTGAGACTGAAGGCGTCACCGGATAGGATTTGGACCGATCATCCAGCCACAGGGGCCGGTTGAAACTGAAAGGCCACAGCGTGAGCGACAACTTCGACCGGTTCAAGAAGTGTGCGGTGGAGGTCCTGTCGGTCGAGGCCGACCAGGTTGTCCCGGAAGCCTCGTTCGCCGACGATCTCAACGCCGACAGCCTCGACCTGGTCGAGCTGGTGATGGCGCTCGAGGAGGAGTTCGACGTGAGCGTCGACGAATCCGAGCTCGACGGAATCGCCACGGTCAAGCAGGCCTACGACCTCATCGTCGGCAAGCTGTGACGGAGCGACCCGGATGCCGATGGGGTCTGGGGGCGCGCAGCCCCCAGCGACGACTCTGATGGTGCGCCGGCGAGTCGCGGTCACCGGCTTCGGCGTCGTCTCGCCTTGCGGCATCGGCCGGCAGAACTTCTGGACTGGTCTGCTCTCGGCGCCTCCCGAGGGCATGCGCTCCATCCCCGAGTTCGACCCGACGCCCTACTTCGACAGCCCCAAAGATGCTCGTCGCACCGATCGGTTCGCCCAGATGGCGCTCGCCGCCGCTGCTGAGGCCATCGAGCAGTCCGGGCCGCTCGACGACATCGACCCGGTTCGTCGTGGTGTGCTCGTCGGCACCGGCATCGGCGGTATCTCCACCCTCGAGGAACAGATCGTCATTCGTCACGAGAAGGGCGCGCGGCGGGTGTCGCCGTTCCTCGTCCCGATGATAATGGCCAACGCCGCGCCGGCCGGGATCTCGATGCGCTACGGGTGGCAGGGGCCTTGCGAGACGACCGTCACTGCATGCGCGGCGGGCACTCACGCCATCGGCAATGCCGCCCGGCTCATCGCCACCGGTCGGTGCGACGCCATGATCACCGGTGGCGCCGAGGCCACGTTGACGCCGACGTCGCTCGCCGGGTTCACGAACATGACCGCCATGTCGAACGAGGGCATGTCGCGACCCTTCGATGCCCGGCGCGACGGGTTCGTGATCGCCGAAGGCGCCGCCATTCTCGTCCTCGAGGAATGGGACCATGCCGTCAGCCGCGGCGCATCCATCCTCGGTGAGATCCTCGGCGCCGCCAGCACCGCCGACGCCCACCACATTACGGCGCCATCGCCGGGAGGCGCCGGGGCGATCGCCTGTATCGAGTTGGCGCTGCTCGACGCCGGGCTCGAAGCCGACGCCATCGTTCACATCAACGCCCACGGCACATCGACCCCGCTGAACGACGCCGCGGAAGCCGCGGCCATCCACAAGGTATTCGGCTCCCCCGGCCCCCTCGTCACCTCCACCAAAGGGGTCACCGGCCACGCCCTCGGCGCCGCCGGTGCGCTCGAAGCGGCAGCCATCCTGCTCAGCATGGAGCACGGCTTGGTGCCACCGACGGCCGGGTACGACCAGCCGGATCCCGAGATGGCGCCCATCAACATCGTCTTCGGGGCGCCAGCTCCATGGACCCCGGGCCCGACGATGTCGAACAGCTTTGGCTTCGGTGGGCACAACGGCACGCTGATCATCGGCCCGCCGACGTGACAGGGGCGCCCGGCGCGGGACTCAAGCCGCGACGATAACGAAGAACAGGTCGCACTCGCAGGCGACCGCACCATTGACGAGTGCCCGACCGTTACCCTTGCCGGCCCGGGTGGACATTCGACCGAGCTCGACGTCGAGTTCGAGCCGGTCACCGGGGCCGACTTGGCGCCGGAACCGGGCGGTGTCGATCCCCCCGAACAACGGCAACCGTCCGGCGAAGCGCTCGTCGGCGAGCACCGCTATGGCGCCCAGTTGCGCGATCGCCTCACACATCAGCACACCCGGAAGCGTTGGACGGCCGGGAAAGTGACCGGCAAAGAACGCCTCGTCGCCGGTGAGCTGCCACCAGCCGGCCGCCGAGCGCCCGGGATCGAGGGCCGTGAGGCCATCGAGGAACAAGAACGGCGGCCGGTGCGGCAACAGATCGATCGGCGACGGGAGCATCATCCCCGGCCCAGGGCTGCGAGGGCCGCCAACAGAGCGGCCGGCGTGTACTTACCACGCGCGCGAATGCGGCTCGCCGCCGGGCAAGACCTCTGAGGTGTCATGGCAGATGTTCGGGGTGGCGCGGTACCGATGTGGCCTGCGCCACCCCGACCACAGCTACTTTGCGGCGGCCTTGAGCTTGGCGCCCGCGGCCACCTTGACGGCCTTGGACGCCGGGACCTGGATCGTCTCGCCGGATCGGGGATTGCGGCCCGTACGAGCGGCGCGATCAACGCGGGAGAACTTGATCCAGCCCGGCACCGACACCTCGCCACCCTTGCCCACCTCGGCGGCCACGACACCGAACAGTGCGTCGAGGCATGCCCCGGCATCCTTCTGCGACACGCCGGCCTTCTCGGCCATCGCAGCAACGAGTTCAGCCTTGGTCATGATTCCTACTCCTCATCGACGGGCGGGTAGCGCTCCCTGGATCTCAGGGCACCCGGCTCCAAATCACACGCGACTCGAAATCTAGGCCAAAGTCAAGCCTTTCGGGCGGCACGGCCCTTAAAACTGGCCCCCTGCGTGCCCGTCGGCTCTCTCGGCCAAACTACATCGCGGCGCTGTCGAGGGCCCGGCGGAACCGGGCGACGATCTCGGCGACGCCATCGGCACCCTCACCGTCGAGGATGGCTTGCACGATGGTCGAGCCCACGATCACCCCGTCGGCGTCGCGGCACGCCTCGACGGCGACATCGGGCGTGCCGACACCCACACCGATCAGCACCGGCATGTCGGTCACCGCCTTGAGCCGCCTGGCGATCACTCGAGCGCTGCCGGCCAGCTCCGAGCGCGCACCGGTGATGCCGAGCAAGCCGACCGCGTAGACGAAACCTCGCGACCGCGCGCAGATGAGCGGCAGCCGCTCATCGGGTGCGGTCGGGGCCGCGAGCAGAACCGACTCGACACCCGCCGCAGCCGCGGCGTCGGACCAGGGTCCGATCTCCTCGAGCGGAGCGTCGGGCAAGATCGCGGCCGAGACGCCGGCCGAGGCCAGTGCCCCCGCGAACCGCGCGAGCCCGGCATGGTGGGCGATGTTGTAGTAGGTCATCACAGCCAGCGGCACCGCGACATCGATGTCGCGGAGACCGTCGAGAACGGACTGCGGTGTCGCACCCGCACCCAACGCGGCGTCGTTGGCGGCTTGGATCGTCGGCCCGTCCATCACCGGATCCGAGAACGGGATGCCCACCTCGATGGCATCGGCCCCCGCGGCCGCCGCGGCGCGGACGTTGTTCTGCCACGGTCCGCCGATGTCCAGACCACCGGTGATGTACGGGACCAACAGCTTGCGCCCCGACGATCTCGCCGCTCGCAGGTGGGCCTCGAGTCGACCCGGTCGCCCTCCGGGCTGCGGCGTGCTGGTCACGGGAGAATGTCCATCATCTGGGCCACGTCCTTGTCGCCGCGACCCGACAGGTTCAACAGCACCGTGCGACCCGCCAACTCTCCGCGGGCTCGGCTCACCCACGCCAGAGCGTGCGCCGGTTCGAGGGCGGGGATGATGCCTTCGCGGCGTGCGAGCAGTTGGAAGGCATCGACCACCTCGGCATCGGTCACCGACTCGTAGCGCGCTCGACCGATAGCCGACAGGTACGAGTGCTCGGGACCAACTCCGGGATAGTCGAGTCCGGCACTGATCGAGTGGGCTTCTTGCACCTGACCCACCTCGTCCTGCAGCAGGTACGACCGCGAGCCGTGCACCACGCCAGGCACGCCCCGGCCCACCGCGGCCCCCCCTGCCGGTTCCACGCCGACCAGCATGGCTTCGGTGTCGACGAATCCGGAGAAGATGCCGATGGCGTTGGAACCCCCGCCGACGCACGCCGTGACCACGTCGGGATCGCCGCCGAGCAGTGCTTGGCACTGCTCGCGGGCCTCGATGCCGATCACCCGATGGAACTCGCGCACCATCCACGGGTATGGATGCGGCCCCATCACCGAACCGAGGCAGTAGTGGGATTCCTCGACGGTGGCCACCCAATCCCGCATCGCCTCGTTGATCGCGTCCTTCAGGGTGCGGCTGCCGGATTCGGCCGACCGCACCTCGGCCCCGAGCAGCCGCATCCGAAACACGTTGAGCGCCTGGCGATCCATGTCGACGGCCCCCATGTAGACCACGCACTCCATCCCGAGTAGCGCCGCCGCGGTCGCGGCCGCCACTCCGTGCTGGCCCGCGCCAGTCTCGGCCACCAGGCGACGCTTGCCCATTCGCTTGGCCAGGAGCGCCTGTCCCAACACGTTGTTGATCTTGTGCGAGCCAGTGTGGTTGAGGTCCTCGCGCTTCAGGAGGAGCCGTAGCCCCAGCTCCTCGGACAGGCGGTGGCACTCGGTGAGCGGCGACGGACGTCCCGCGTAGTCCCGCAGCAGAGTGTCGAGTTCGGCCCGGAACGCCTCGTCGCCCCAGGCGGCCCGGAACGCCGACTCGAGCTCGAGGCAGGCCGGCACGAGCGTCTCGGGCACGAAACGACCGCCGAACTCGCCGAAACGGCCCTCAGGGGTTGGCTCGCCCATCACTCCCACGTGCTCCGCTCCCTTCACAGAGCTTCCTCCTCCCAGTCGTAGGGCACCTCGTCCTCGTCGCCACCGTAGGGGCGAGGGGCGGCGCCGCGGGCATTGGCCACGAACCGGCGCAGCTTCTGGGGATCCTTTAATCCCGGCGCTCGCTCGACGCCCGAGGACACATCGACACCCCAAGGGCGAACCAGTGCGACGGCGCGCCCCACGTTGTCGGGGTTGAGACCGCCGGCCAGGATCGTCCGGGCCCGATCCGGTGCTCCCTCGGCGAGAGACCAGTCGAACACTTGACCAGAACCGGGCGCCGGTGAATCGAGGAGCACGGCGTCGGCGCCGTAATCGGCGACTTGGTCAAGGCGTACATCGCCCGCGGGAAAGGCCTTGATCACGAACGGCACCCGCTCGCGAATCCACTTCGTGTCGTCGGGCGTCTCGCGACCGTGCAACTGAGCTGCTCGCAGGCCGGTCTGGTTCACGACGTCGACCACGCGCTGGCGGGCCTCGTCTCGGAACACACCCACGCTGAGGATCTCGGGTGGCAGGCGCCGCACGATGTCGCGGACGCGATGCGCCGCGACCTGTCGGGTGGAGGGAGCGAAGACGAACCCCACGGCGTCGGCCCCGACGACCACGCACAACAAGGCGTCGTCCTCGTTGGTGATGCCGCAGATCTTCACGAACACTGGCGCCGACGCTACCCTCTCACCACCCTCTTCCTGGCCGAATATCGCGCGGGCCGACGTCGAAACTCGCCGCGACGCCCGTGAGCGCGGTCAGGGACGGACCGCGCGGAGGGCGGCGACAGCGTCGCGGCGGCTGCCCGCGGTGACGACCGACTCGCCGACGAGCACGGCGTGATACCCGGCCGCGGCCAGGGTCCGCGCGTCGTCGGGCCCTCGCACCCCGGACTCGGCGACCCGTACGACTCCGTCGGGCAGCGCGGCGGCCACTCGCACCGCGCGATCCTCATCGACCGCGAAGGTCACCAGATCGCGCTGATTGACACCGATCAGGTCCGCGCCCACGCCCAGGGCCCGCTCGACCTCGGCTTCGTCATGGGTCTCGACGAGGGCGTCGATGCCGATGTGGCGGGCCAGCTGGTGGAAGTCCCGGAGCTCGGCGTCGTCTAGTGCGGCCACGATCAGCAGCACGCAATCGGCGCCCATGAGCCGGGCGTCGCACACGTCGCGTGCATCGACGGTGAAGTCCTTACGGATGATCGGTACCGCAACGGCGGCACGCGCCCGGACGAGGTCGTCGGGCGAACCACCGAAGTGGTCGACGTCGGTGAGCACCGACAGACATGTCGCCCCCCCGTCGACGTACTCGCGGGCCACCGCCGATGGGTCGAGGTCGATGGCCAGGTCCCCCTTCGACGGCGACCGGCGCTTGATCTCGGCGATGACGCCCAGTCCATCGACGGCGGTGAGCGAGTCGCGAAAGCCTCGCGCCGGTGGCGCGTCCTGGACCTTGGTCAAAAGATCCGCGAGGCGCCGGGTGTCGGCCCGGGAGCGCTCGCGATGGGCACAGAGAATGCGGTCGAGGTAGGTCGCCACAGCATCAGTCTGGACGCCGCCGCGCCGCGCACCACCGGAAACCATCATCGAATCCTCACATGTTCGTGATCGCGAGCGACGGGGAACCTGCGAGCATGGACCTCGACGGCCCCACCACCGAGGCCTGGTGCTTACCGAGGCGGGGAGATGAACGACGAAACCGTGATCCTCCTCGTCGAGGACGACCCGAACATCGCCGACCTGGTCGACACTTACCTCCGCCGCGAGGGATATCGCGTGTACCAAGCCGCCGATGGGGCACGGGCCCTCGAGTTGGTGAACGAGCACGCACCCGATCTCGCGATTCTCGATATCGGGCTGCCCGGTGACCTCACGGGCCTCGACATCTGCCGACACCTCAGGCGCGACTCCGATCTTCCAGTGATCATGCTCACCGCTCGCGATGACGAGATCGACCGGGTCCTCGGCCTCGAGCTCGGGGCCGACGACTACGTCACGAAACCGTTCTCTCCACGGGAACTGATGGCCAGAGTCAAGGCGATCCTTCGCCGATCGGCGTCGTCGACCAGTCGGACGCCGGCTCCGGTGGTCATCGAAGCGGGCGCCGACATCGTCGTCGACCTCGGCCGTCGCGAGGCCCGCTCCGGCGATCAGGTCGTCAACCTGGCCGCTCGGGAGTTCGATCTACTCGCTCACCTGGCCCAGCACCGAGGGCTGGCCCTCAGCCGGCGCCAGCTCCTCGACGGGGTCTGGGGCGAGACATGGGTCGGCGACGAGCGCACCGTCGATGTCCACGTCCGCCAGCTGCGTAAGAAGCTCGGCGATGCCCTGGCGCTCCACACCGTGTGGGGCACCGGTTACCGACTCGACTGATACATCGTGAGACGCCGCCTCGTCATCGCCATCGCCGGCACGGTCCTCGTAACTCTCGTGGCCGTGGGCCTAGGGACGATCGCCCTCAGCCGCCTCTCAGCCCGCGAGGACAGCCGCGACCGGCTGGTCGAGGAGACCGGCGCCCTGGCCGCCCTCGTCGACGCCGCCCCGCTGCCACCCGTGCGCGGGGGCCCGGTGCGCGATCGCTTGCGACTGTTCGCCCAAGCACTCCAGGTTGCCGACGCCGGTGTGATCGTTCTCTCCGCCGACGGCGGAACCGAGCGGGTCGATCTCCCCGACCGGATCTCACCGGAGGACATCCCTCTCGACCAGCTCGAAGAGGGAGTCATCACCAGCGGATTCCTCGACGACACCGTGTGGGCGGCCGTGCGAATCGACACCGGGCCGGCACCGCTCGTCATCGTCACCGCGGATGAGATCCGAGGCGGTGTCGGACCGGCCGGGCGATGGTTCGTGATCGCCGGAGGCGTGTCGCTCGGCGCCGCCTGTCTCGTCGCGGTTCTGGTCGCTCGCCGGCTGGCGGACCCATTGCGATCCGCGCAAGAGACCGCGACGCGAATCGCCGGCGGAGATCTCACGGCCCGGGTCCCGCCACCGGCCGCCATCGATCCCACCGAGGTCGGGGAGGTCTCGCGGGCGATCAACAGCATGGCCGACGCGCTCGAGCGGTCGCGCACCCTCGAGCGCCAGTTCCTCCTGTCGATATCACACGACTTGCGTACCCCGCTCACGTCGATCCGGGGCTACGCCGAAGCGATCGCCGATGATGCCGCGCCAGATCCTCGGCGCGCCGCCGAGGTCATCTTGTCCGAGTCGCGTCGACTCGAACGGCTCGTGCGCGATCTTCTCGACCTGAGCCGGCTCGAGGCCCATCGCTTCACGTTCCACGCCCACCACGTGGACCTGGTCGACGTGGTGACCGATACCGCCTCAGCGTTCGAGCATCACGCAACCTCGAAGGGCCTCGTGCTCGAGCTCCGCGTCCCGTCGACGCCGGTGCCGGCCGAGACCGATCCCGACCGGATGGCACAGGTCATCGCCAACCTGATCGAGAACGCCTGCAAGTTCGCCCGCCACCGTGTCGTCGTCACTCTCGCCGCCGCCCCCGCCAGCCGTCACGAGGTGACGGTGGCCGACGACGGTCCGGGCATCTCGCCGGCCGATCTTCCGCACGTGTTCGACCGCCTATACACCGCCCGCCACTCGCCGGTAGCAAGCCCCGATGTCAACCTCAACGGTTCCGGGTTGGGCCTGGCCATCGTACGCGAGCTGGTGACCGCCATGGGCGGCTCGGTCAGTGTCGAGTCGTCGCCGCCCGACGGCACGACATTTCGTGTTCGGTTCGCAGGATGAGATCGGGCACGGGGATCACGACACGACGATGGCGCCGTTGTCGGTCGTCACCGGCGGCGCGACCGCCCGCTTGACCAGGGCTAGACCGACGTCGGCGGCCGCGCTGGTCACCCGGCCGACGACCGCACCGTCGATCACCAGGTCGTCGCGGGCCGCCAGCAAGCCTGACCCGGCGCGGATCAGTCGCAGCACACGCGGCGTCGTTGCCCCCCGGCTGTCGATTCGGGCCACGAGTTCCTGCCCCACGAAGCAGCCCTTGGTGAAGCTCACCGCTGCGGCCACCACCCCCACCTCGGCCGGAATGGTGTCGTCGTCGACCTCGGCACCCATCATGGGGAACCGCGCCTCTATCCGCTCGACGTGAAAGGCCTCGGCGTCGAGTTCCGCACCGACCGGCGCGACAACGACGTCGCCCGGACCGATCAGGTCGAACCCGGTCCATCCGTTCCAGTCGAACGGCAGGCTCCATGTCCCCGGCGACGGCTCCGGCGTGACCAGGCCTTCACCGCGCACCGCGATCACACCCCAGTCGACCAGGGGCTCGATCTCAATTTTCGTGCGCAGCTTGAACCGACCGAGCCGCTCGACCAAACCGACGCCGTAACCGCCATCGACATCGGCCAGGAACGCGTCGGCGGCCACGCGGGTGAGCCGAAGCCACGATGCCACCTTGCCCTGGGGATGCAAGGCGAGGGCCCAGGTTGTGGCCCCGGCGGCCAACGGCTCGATGTCCTGGCTGAGCTGGCCCTGGAGGTAGGACACGGCATCGGGGCCCGACACCCGTACCACGTCGCGGGGCCAACGAAACCAACGCGGGTCACTCATGCTGAATCCTTACGCAGGTGTGTCATGCGTCGGGCCGCGGGTACCGCGGCCAGCAACGCTTGGGCCTTGTTGCGGCACTCGAGGTACTCGTGGGCCGGCTCGGAGTCCGCGACCACCCCGGCCCCGGCCTGGACCGAAGCTCGGTTGCCCGAGATGTACATGGTGCGAATCGTGATCGCGGTGTCGACGCTGCCCGAGAAGTCGAGATATCCGACGACGCCACCGTAAGGCCCCCGCTTGACCGGTTCGAGAGCGTCGATTATCTCCATGGCCCGGACTTTCGGCGCCCCGGACAGGGTGCCGGCGGGCATGGTGGCCCGCAGCACGTCGATGACGGACGTCCCGGGGCGCAGCTCGCCCGATACCTGCGACGTGAGGTGCATCACGTGGCTGTAGAGCTCGAGTGTCATCAACTCGTCGACCCGTTCGGTGCCGAAGGTCACGATCCGACCCAAGTCGTTGCGAGCCAGATCGACGAGCATCACGTGCTCCGCGATCTCCTTGGGGTGCTCTCGCAGCTCGGCGGCCAGGCGGCGGTCCTCTTCGTCGGTGCGTCCCCGACGACGGGTTCCGGCGATGGGCCGCGAGATCACCCGCCCGTCTTGGACTTGGACCATCGGTTCGGGCGATGCACCCACGAGCGTCAACTCGGGGTACCGGAGGAAATACATGTACGGGCTGGGGTTGACCTGACGTAGCACGCGGTACACATCGAAGGGCTCGGCGTCGAGGTCGAAGTCGAAGCGCTCGGCCAGAACGACTTGGAAGATGTCGCCGGCGAGGATGTGCTCCTTGGCCACCTCGACGGCCTGGCAGTACGCCGACTCCCCCATGACCGCACGCACCTCGGGCAGGGGGTCCGACGGGTCAGGCGGGTCGACGAGGGGTTCGTCGAGAGGCGCGGCGCCATCGGACGCCAGTTGTTCCACACGAGCGATGGCATCGTCGTAGCACCCCGACAAGGTCTCGTCGTCGGCGTCGGTCGGCACCTCGACGTTGGCGATCAACGTCACCCGTTGGCGCCAGTGGTCGAACACCGCGACATCGCCCAGCAGGGCCATGATCGCGTCGGGATAGCCGCGATCGTCGTCGGGGATGTCGGGCAGCCGCTCGACCTCGCGCACCAGGTCGTAGCCGAGATAGCCCACCAACCCGCTGTGGAGCGGCGGAAGGTCGGCCACCGTCGGTGCCCGGTGCCGACCGAGCAGATGATCGAGGGCGGCGAGCATTCCCGCGTCGGTCGGCATGTCATCGGGCACGGCGCCGGTCGCGACCACGTTGGCGCCGCGGCAGGTGAGCAGCGCCTGGGGGTTGCGGCCGATGAACGACCACCGGCTCCACCGGTTTCCGTGCTCGACGGACTCCAGCAAGAACCCGGGCTGATCGCCGACGAGTCGGGCGAACGCCGCGACCGGCGTGATCAGGTCGGCAAGAATCTCCCGCCAGACCGGCACGACCGTGAACTCCCGGGCCAGGCGCACGAACTCCTCGCGACTCGGCTGCACGCGGGGCCTACTCACGGAGCAGTCGGCGTGGACGTCAACGGGCGTCTTGGCCGAAGGCCCGGAAGAAGCACGAGTACGCACCCGTGTGGCAGGCGCCTTTGCCCTCCTGTTCGACGAGGAACAAGAGGCAATCGCTGTCGCAGTCGTAGTACGCCTCGCGCAACCACTGCCGGTCACCAGACGTGTCGCCCTTGCGCCAGATTTCTTGGCGCGACCGGCTCCAGAAGACCGTGCGTCCCTCGGCGAGCGTCAGCCGGAGCGTCTCGGCGTTCATCCACGCCATCATGAGCACGGCTCGGCTCTGATGATCCTGCACGATGGCCGGAACCAGGCCATCGGCGTTGTACACCACCGATGCCAGTTGCTCGTCGGGCACCACGAGAGGCTTCGCCGTCACGCCAGGAGCGTACCGCCGGCCCCGGTCGACTCGGGGTCGAGTTTCCCCTGTGCGCCGGTGCCCGCCTGGTCCCACATGGCGAGGAAGCGATCGAGCGAGTCTCGCGCCCCGTCGATGTCACCCGATGCCACGGCATCGAGCAGCAGGCCCCTGATCACCGCGATCCCCAACCGCAGGTCTCGAACGTCGATCATCAGTCCGAGCCGATCCGCAATGGCGGAGCCGGTCGTGATCCAGGGCTCGGTGAGACCGTCGAGGAAGCCATCGGTCCCCGGCCGCCCATAGAGCGAGTGGGCCAGCACCTCGAAGAACAACTTCACGAACGGCAAGACCTCGTCTCGCGTCAGCTCCTCCCATCGAGCGGCCACGATCTCTGTGGGTGAGGTCGCCTCGCCGGCCAAGGCGTCGAGCACAACACGCTGGCTCGCCTGCATCGCCTCCACGAGCGCGGCGACCAAGCCGGGACGACCACCGAAGTGGTAGATGAGCATGCGATGGCTGGTCCCGACCGCCTCGGCTAGATCGCGAAGACTCGTATCGCTCAGGCCGTGGTTGGCGACGTGGTCGGTGATCTTGGCCAGCAGGGCCTGGCGCGCTTCGCTCATGTCGCACCTTTCAACGGGCTTGACCTCATTGTACCGTTTGGTACACTCGCCGCCATGAGAGTAGAGCATGCGATCGTGATCAACGCGCCAGTCGAGGAGGTGTGGGCCCTGACGGTCGACATCGAGCGGTGGCCCGCCCTCACGCCCACGGTCACGAGCGTCGCTCGCCTTGACGACGGCCCTTTGATCGTCGGCAGCCAGGCCCGGCTCAAGCAGCCCGGTCAGCGACCGAAGGTGTGGACCGTGATCGAGATGGACGAGCCAACGTCGTTCGTGTGGGGAACGACGATGATGTGGCTCCGCCTAAAGGGCTGCCACACCCTCACGGACGTCGCTGGCGAGACTCACAACGCCCTGGCGGTTGAGATCACCGGATTCGGCAGCGGCCTCGTGGGGCGCCTCGGCCACCGCGCGCTCGCCCGGACGCTCGCCACCGAGAACGACGCGTTCAAGCAAGCCGCCGAGAGCGCAACCGATCAGAGATAGAGCCCGGTGCTGCCCTGTTCGAGACGTTCGGCGGCGATGGCGTGGATGTCGCGCTCGCGAAGGATGATGTAATCCTGCCCCCGGACCTCGACCTCGTAGCGATCCTCAGGATTGAACAAGACCTGATCACCCGGTTCGAGGGACCGGACGTTGGGGCCGACAGCGACGACCTCGGCCCATGCCAGCCGCTTGCCCACCTGAGCGGTGGCCGGAATCAATATCCCGCCGGATGACCGTCTCTCGCCCTCGTTGCCGTGCAACGACACGAGGATGCGATCGGCCATCATCTTCATCGGAACGCGCTCGTCGTTGCCCCTGGGTCCGGGCAGGATAGGAGCGCTGGCGGCGGCAGTCACGGCCGAAACGGTACCGTGCACATCGATGAGCCGCGACACCGCGCCGGCACGCAGCGGCCAAGGCGGTCAACCGACCGGCCGCACGACCACGCCGTGGGCCGCCAGGTGCGCTTTGGCGTCGCCGACCGTGTGCTGCCCGAAATGGAAGATCGACGCTGCGAGCACCGCGTCAGCCCCGGCCTCGACGACGCCGGCCACCAGGTGGTCGAGCGAACCCACGCCCCCGCTCGCGATGACCGGAACGGTCACCGCACCGGTCACCGCCAACGTGAGCGGCAGGTCGAACCCGTCCTGGGTGCCATCGCGATCCATGGAGGTGAGCAGGATCTCACCGGCGCCGAGGCCGACCGCTCGCTGCGCCCAGGCGACGGCGTCGAGGCCCGTTGCCGTACGACCGCCATGGGTGAACACCTCGAACCCACTGGCGATCGACGGGTCCGACGTGCGCCGGGCGTCGATGGCGACAACGACGCATTGAGCTCCGAACTCGGCGGCGATCTCGCCGATCAACTCGGGGCGTAGGACGGCGGCGGTATTCACCGAGGTCTTGTCCGCTCCGGCCCGCAGCATCCGGCGGGCGTCATCGACGGTGCGAATGCCGCCCCCCACGGTGAAGGGGATGAAGACCTCGTCGGCGGTGCGGCGCACGACATCGATCATCGTGTCGCGCTGGTCTGACGACGCGGTGATGTCGAGGAACACCAACTCGTCGGCGCCCTCGCGGTCGTAGCGGGCGGCCAGCTCCACGGGGTCACCGGCGTCTCGGAGTCCCACGAAGTTGACGCCCTTGACCACCCGCCCCCCCGCCACGTCGAGGCACGCAATGACACGCGTGGTCTTCATCGCCCACCGGCCGGACCCGACACGCCGACGCACCGACACCGCATGACACGCGTGGTCTTCATCGACGACCACCGTTGGGCGAACGAGCGACGGCGACCATGTCGGCGACGCCGACGCGCCCCTCGTAGATGGCCCGACCGACGATCACACCGGCGAGGCGTCGACCGGCCACGTCGAGCGATGCCAGCATGGTCACGTCGTCGATTGAACCGACGCCACCGGAGGCGACCACCGGAATCGGGCAGGCACCGACTACCTCGGCCAAACCGAGGAAGTCGGGGCCTTCGAGCGTGCCGTCTCGGCTTATCTGCGTGACAACCAAGGCGTCGACGCCGGCCTGTTCGAATCCGGCGGCGACGTCGAGCAGGTCTCGGCCAGAACCCTCGGTCCACCCGCGCACGACAACCTCGCGGCCGCGCACGTCGAGCCCGACCGCGACCCGCTGCCGCTCGGCGATGCGCCCGACCAGCGCCGGGTCCTCGAGGGCAGCGGTACCGACCACGACCCGCTCGACACCCATGTCGGCCAGGGCCGCCGCCGCATCGAGGGACCGGACACCCCCGCCGGTCTGCACGGGTACCTCAATAGCGCGAACGATGGAACCGATGACGGCCCGGTTGACCGGCTCGCCGGTACGGGCGGCGTCGAGGTCGACCACGTGCACCCAAGGCGCGCCGGCCGCAGCGAACTCGCAGGCTCGCGCGACGGGGTCGTCGTCGTAATGCGTCGCCCGGTCGTAGTCGCCCTGGTAGAGCCGAACGCAGCGGCCGCCGAGCAGGTCGATGGCGGGGTAGATCTCGAACATCACGCGACCGATCCCACCCGAACCGCGGAGACGAACGCGCCCAGCAGAGCCAAGCCGTCGGTACCCGACTTCTCGGGATGGAACTGGGTGGCGATGACGTTGTCGCGCTTGACGATCGCCGAGACCGGCCGGCCGTACTCGCACACCGCCATGGTGTCGTCGGTGACGTCAGCGGCGTAGGAGTGCACGAAGTAGAACCACGGCTCGGAGCGGGCGCCGTCGAGCAGGTAGGTGCGGCGGGTCTCGACCACCCGATTCCATTGCATCTGCGGGATCTTCACCGATGGGGGAAGGCGTCGGAGCTGGCCCGGGATGATGCCGAGCCCGGGAACACCGGGCGACTCGTCGCTGCCGTCGAACAGCATCTGCATGCCCACGCAGATCCCGAGGAACGGCCGGCCCGAGGCAACTGCGGACAGCACCGGCCCGGTTAGACGGGCGGAGTCGAGCGCCCGCATGCAGGCGCCGAACGCGCCTACACCGGGCAAGACGACGGCATCGGCTTCGTCGATCACGGCCGCATCGTTCGTGAGATGGGCATCGGCGCCCTGGCGCGTGAGCGCCTTGTGCGCCGATCGAAGGTTGCCGATGCCGTAATCGACCACCGCGACAAGCGGACGCCGCGTCGTCATGGTTCTCGCTCGGCGCCACCATCGGAAAACTCGCCCGAACGGAGCAAGCGAGCGTAGCGAGCGCCGCGAGTGAGGGTGACTCTCATCACAGCGTCCCCTTGGTCGACGGAACGTCGGCGCCGTCGACCCGGACGGCGTCGCGCAGGGCCCGGGCCACGCCCTTGAAGCTCGCTTCGACGAGGTGGTGCGTGTTGCGACCCCTGACCGAGACCAGGTGCATGGTGATTGCGCCCGCGGTCACGAAGGCGCGCCAGAACTCCTCGACCAGCTGGGGATCGAACGGCGGGTCGGACAGGATCTTCTCCCCGGGAAACACGACGTCGTAGTGAAGGTACGGGCGACCGGACAAGTCGAGTGCCACGTCGATGAGGGCCTCGTCGAGCGGCACGGCCGCGTGCGCGAAACGCCGCACTCCCGCCTTGTCGCCGATGGCCTGTTTGAAGGCGGAGCCGAGGAGGATGCCGGTGTCCTCGACGGTGTGATGGGCGTCGATGTGCAGGTCGCCGTCGGCCGCGACGGTCAGGTCGAAGCCACCGTGCCGGCCGAATTGGTCGAGCATGTGATCAAAGAACGGTAGGCCGGTCGCCACTTCGGTCCGACCGGTGCCGTCGAGGTCGATGGTGATCGCGATCGACGTCTCCGATGTCACCCGCTGGGTGCTGGCTCGGCGCATCAGCTGTCTCCTCCCGGTGTCGACTGGCCCGGGCACTCGTTCAGCGCCTCGGCCAGGGCGGCGACGAACGCGTCGTTCTCGGCGGGTGCGCCGATCGTCACGCGGAGGCACCCGTCGAGTCGTCGCCACGACGAGCAGTCGCGCACGAGTACGTCGCGAGCCAACAACGCATCCCAGATCGAGCGGCCCGGCCGGGACCGGGGACGGAACAGCACGAAGTTGGCGCCCGATGGCCACCAGTCGACATCGAGGTCGGCGAGCGCAGAGACGAGCCGCTCGCGTTCTTGCACCAAGGTCGCCACCCGGGCGAGCATCTCGCCGCGGTACTCGGTGGCGAGCGCGCCGGCTCGTTGCTTGAAGGTGTCGACGTGATACGGCAAGGCGACCGACTCGACCGCCTCGATCGCCCACGCGGGCCCAAGGAGATAGCCGAGTCGCAGCGCCGCCATGCTCCATGTCTTGGAGAACGTGCGGGAAACGACGAGGTTCCGTTCGTCGTCGAGCAACGAGACCGCCGAGTGAGATGCGAACTGGCCGTAGGCCTCGTCGACGACGACCAGTCCACCGTAGGGCTCCACGAGGTCGAGTAGCAGCCCGACGGTCTCGGGAGCATCGACCATGCCCGTTGGATTGTTGGGCGAGCAGAGGAACACAACCTCGGGTTGGTGAGCCGAAACCACCCTGCGCATCTCGCCGAGATCCAGCGAGAAGTCAGCGGCGCGGGACCCTTCGACAACGGTCGCGCCGGTGATGCGGGCGATGTGGCTGTGCAAGGCATAGGTGGGCTCGAACACCGCGACTCGCCGACCGTGCCCGGCGTAGGCGAGCAGCAGGGTCTGCAGCACCTCGTTCGAGCCGTTGGCGACGAACACCTGCTCGGGCCCGAGTCCGTAGCCCCGGCCCACGGCCTCGCGCACCCCGCGCGCTGACCGGTCGGGGTAGCGGTTCCATGCAACGTCGCCAGCTTCGGCAAGTCTGCTTCGGAGCGCCGCTGGCGGAGGTTCGGGCGACTCATTGGTGTTCAGCCGGACCGAGACCGCGACCTGGGGAGAGTGGTATCCCTCGACGAGCGCCAGATCGGCACGCACCGCAGGGCGTAACCGCGTGGTGTCACTTGCGCCTGCGGGTTGATTCGCCCCTGTCGTCGCTATCGCTGCGCGCTGCCCTTGCGTCATGGTGCACGCCGAACTTGGATCGCGGCGGCGTGGGCGTCGAACCCCTCGGCACGGGCCAGGACCTCGACGTGACCTCCGAGCCGTTCGAACCCGGCCCGATCGACCGTCACGACGTGAACATCCTTGAGGAAGTCGGCCACGGTAAGGGCCTGACCGAACCGGGCGGTTCGGGCGGTCGGCAACACGTGGCTCGGCCCGGCGACATAGTCGCCGAACGCCGCGCACGACCAGGGACCGCAGAAGACGGCACCCGCGTTGCGGACCGTCGCGCCCAAGATCTCGGCGTCGGTGCACAGCAGCTCGAGATGCTCGGGCGCCAGTCGGTCGGCGAGGGCGATGGCGGCGGCGGGGCCGTCCACTAGGACGGCTCGGCCCCGGGTGCGCAACGTCGAGACGATGTCACCGGCGCGAGTCGCCGCGGTGACCTGGCACTCGACCTCCCGGCGGACAGCGTCGACCACAGCCTCGTCCCACGCGATGAGCCACGCCAGCCCGTCGGGACCGTGCTCGGCTTGGACGAGCAGATCGGCGGCGACGTACGCGGCCGGCACCGAGGAGTCGGCTATGACCACGACCTCGGATGGGCCGGCGAACGCGGATGGGATGCCGACAATTCCTGCAACCTCTCGCTTGGCGGTGGCGACAAAGCGGTTGCCCGGACCAGCGATCACGTCGACCGGGGGGATCGTCGCGGTCCCGTAGGCCAGCGCGGCGATCGCCTGCGCACCGCCGACCGCGTAGATCTCGTCGACGCCGGCAACCGCCGCGGCGGCCAGGGTCACCGCCGGGATGCGGCCGTCGGGACCCGGCGGCGTGCACAGCACCACCGCGCCGGCTCCGGCGACCCGGGCCGGGATAGCGGTCATCAGGACTGTCGATGGGTAAGCGGCGCGACCGCCGGGCACATACACGCCGACGCGCTCGACGGGCACGTGCCGGCTGGTGATTCGCACCCCCCCGCGTTCGGTGATCTGCGTTGGCCGTAGCTGACCACGGTGGAAGGCCTCTATCTCGACCGATGCCGCCTCGAGCGCGGCGCGGGTCTCGCGAGGCAACGACTCGAGCGCGGCGCTAGCTGAGGCACCGTCAACAACGAATGAGTCGAGCTCGACGCCGTCGAAGCGCGAGGTGAGCTCGATCAGCGCGGCGTCGCCGCGCGCTCGGACGTCGAGGAGTATGGCCCGGACGGCCTCGGTCGGGCCGGCGACGATGTCACCGATGTCGGGCAACTCGATCGTCGACACGTCGAGGCCGCGGGCATCGACGCGAGCCAACACGTCAGCGGTCGGGGCGGCTTCCATGACTCCGACACGGTAACGGCATGCCTACCGTTCCGCGAGCAGTATCGTCGACCGATGCCTCCGCCGCGCGACAAGCCCATGAGCCAAGCGTGACGAGCGCCAGTACATGAACGTCGATGCCGCAGAGCTGTCCTCGATGGTGACCCAGCTCGAGGACCTCGCGAAACGCCTCGAACGTATGGCTGCGCCCCATCTGAGTGCGAATCGAGCCGATGTGGCGAGCCGACTGATCGAGGTCGAGCGGTCGCTATCCACCGCGGCCCGGCGTCTCACCGTGCTCCAGCGAACCCTCTGAAAACGTCCAGCGGTCTCATCTGAGACCGCTGGACGGGCACTCGGGTATGACCCCAAAAAGGGAGCCGGCGCCCCTGCAGTGGGCGCCGGCTCGGGCGACACCGGGCGGCGGAATCCCAGTGTGTCGCAGTTTTGTCAGGTGGCGGGTACCTGACGTGAGGCATCTTACCCGCATCCTTTGCACACGCAAGCCGAGTATGAGCGAATTTCCACCGGGGTGCCCGGTGCAGTCACGCGTCTCCCGCGGAGGGGCAGAAAGCGGCGAGGCAGCAGTCCTCGCAGCGCGGTCGCCGGGCGTCACAGAGCCGTTGCCTTCGACCTGCCGGGTTACCGGTCGACACCCGTCGGGCGGCTCTCACGCCGGCTCGGCCTCTCCGAGGAGACCGATCCCGTCAAGGTCGAGACCGAGCTGAACACGATGATCCTCCCACGTGAGCGGGGCGCCTTAGAGCGCCCTTTCGCTGATCGTGGTCGAGCCATCGACTGCGACCGTAGCCTGAGAGCGTCATGACCTCGACGCTTTCTGGCCCCCTCGACGGGGAGTTCCGCTGGTCGGCCACGCTGGGCCCCGATCGACCGGCGGGTCACGCCTTCGATCGCCTCCTCGACGGAGTGGTCGACCAGGTGGGCGCAGCCGGCGGCGGCGTCACGCAGTTGTGGATCGAGGAGGTCGACGAGGACGCGAGCTCTCGCGCCGCAGCGCACGGATTCACCGCGTACCGCGACTTGCTGCAGATGCGGTGCCCGCTGCCCGCGGGCCGGAGCGACGTGCCCGTCCGGCCGTTTCGTGCCGACGACCTCGACGCGTTCCTCCTCGTGAACAACCGCGCCTTTCAGTGGCATCCCGAGCAAGGCGGTTGGACACGCGCCGAGGTCGAGGCCCGCCAAGGCGAACCTTGGTACGACCCCGACGGATTCCTCGTTCACGAGGCCGGCGGGCGAATCCTGGCTTTCTGTTGGACCAAGGTGCACGTCGAGCACGATCCCCCGCTCGGCGAGATCTACGTGATCGGCGTCGACCCCGACGTTCACGGCCGCGGTCTCGGTCGTGCTCTCACCCTCGCCGGGCTCACCTGGCTGCACCGCCGCGGGCTCGCCACCGGCATGCTCTACGTCGAAGGCGACAACGTGGCCGCACTCCGGACCTACGAACGGATCGGGTTCACGATCCATCACACCAACCGGGCGTTTCGCCGGGCGATCTCGGCGGGCGCGAGCCAATGATCGACGCACCCACGCTGTTCGATCTCGACCGCAGTCAACTGGGCGAGATACTCGCCTCCGAACCCCGCTACCGGATCGATCAGTTGTGGCACGGCCTGTACAACGAGCACCGGCCGGTGGTCGACATCACGGCTCTGCCGGCGTCGCTCCGGGACCGGCTGCGCGAGGCATTGCCGGAGTCGTTGGAACCCCTTGCCCGAGTGGAGGCCGATTCGGGGGCCACCGTGAAGCTGTTGTTCGGACTGCGCGGGGGCGCCAAGGTCGAGACGGTGCTGATGCACTACCCGGACCGAACAACCGTGTGCGTCAGCACCCAGGCCGGCTGCGCCATGGCCTGCGGGTTCTGTGCGACCGGACAGGCCGGTTTCGAGCGCAACCTGACCGTGGGAGAGATCGTCGAACAGGTCATCGTCGCCCAACGGCACAGCGATAGCCGGGTGTCCAACGTCGTCTTCATGGGCATGGGCGAGCCGCTCGCGAACTACGACCGAACCATCGGCGCGGCCCGCCGGATGCACGAGGCCATCGGGATCTCGGCCCGTCACCTCACGGTGTCGACGGTCGGTATCGTCCCTGGCATCCGGCGGCTGGCCGCCGAGGCGTTTCCCGTCAACCTCGCCGTGTCGCTTCATGCCGCCAACGACGAGTTACGAGACGAGCTCGTGCCGATCAACCGGCGCTACCCGCTCGACGAGCTGGTCGCCGCATGCCGCGAGCACGTCGACCGCACGCGCCGCCGGCTGTCGTTCGAATGGGCGTTGATCGACGGCGTGAACGACCGCGACCAAGACGCCGGCGAGCTGGCCGCGATCAGCAAGTCACTCGGTGCGCACGTCAATCTCATCCCACTGAACCCCACGGTCGCGGGGCTCAATGGCACCGCTCCCGCCGCGGTTCGCCGGTTCGCTTCGAAGTTGCGCGGTTCGGGCATCACCACAACGATCCGTGACACGAGGGGCCGCGAGATCGCCGCGGCGTGCGGGCAGCTGGCAGCCGGCCGGCACCTGCGCGACGAGGTGGTCCCGGTTCGTTTACGCCGGAGAGCCGACGCTTCGCAGTAGGTCGCCGATCTCGGGCTGCAAGGCTCTCAACGCGGCGGTGAGGCCGACCTTGGTGGCCTCAGGGCTGTCGAGGTCGGTGACTACGGCGACCACGTGACGGTCGTCGATGGCCCGCACGGCGATCATGCCGTCCGCGGCGCTGAAGACCAGCGCCTGGCTTTCCCCGAATGTTCGGGTGCCACCCATGGCAGAGACCCACGCGCTCAGGGCGTTCATCACCGCCACCAGCCCCGGAGCCACGTCGAGCGGATCGATGCCGCGGCCGCCGGGCCGGGAGCTGATGACCTGGCCGGTCGTGACATCGACGAGCACTCCTACGACGAAACCTGGGATCTCTCCGAGCGGACCGAGCACATCGGCCAGTCCCGACAGCAAGCGTCTCGCCGCGGCCGCGAAGCTGTCTCGGCGGTCGTCGGCCACGATCGTTGGCGCGGCCGCCAGGCTCGCCGCCCGCGTCTCCCACCCGACGACGCGAAACAAGGCCTCCGCGAGCGTTGGCTCTGTGTCGTCGCTCGAGTCCACACCAAGCTCGTCGGCAGGCGCCGACGAATCGTTAGATCGATGAGACATCAAGCCTCGATGCACCAGCGCTAGCATCGGCGACGATGGCCACGACCGAGGGCGGTGCCGCCGTGTCGACCGCTCACTCCGGCGAGGGCCGTTTGCCGGCTGGCGAAGAGAAGCGGCGCCAGGTCCGAGCCATGTTCGACACCATCGCGCCCCGCTACGACATGGTGAACCGGATCATGACCCTCCGACTCGACGTCCGGTGGCGTCGGATCACCATCGACCGGCTGGGACTTCCCGCCGGGTCGACCGTCGTCGACGTGGCGTGTGGCACCGGTGACCTCTGTATCGATCTGAACCGGCGCGACCTCCGAGCCATCGGGGTCGACATGTCCCACGGAATGCTCGTCGCGGCTCGCACCAACGCACCCCTCGTCGAAGGCGATGCGCTCGCCATGCCGTTCCCCGACGCTCGCATCGACGGGGCGACCTGCGGGTTCGCGCTCCGGAACTTCGTGGCCCTCGATCCGTTCATCTCCGAGTTGGCCCGCATCGTCCGCAAGGGTGGGCGGATCGCGTTGCTCGACGTGTCCACGCCCTCGAACCGGCTGATGCGGCTCGGACACCAGATCTACTTCGGTCGCGTGGTCCCGCTCATCGGTGGTCTGCTGTCTGACCGATCGGCGTACCGCTACCTGCCCAAGTCGGTCGCCTACATGCCTCCCACTGCTGCCTTGATCGACATGATCGCGGCCGCGGGCTTCACGGCGGTCGAGCACCGGCAACTGTCCGGCGGCATCTCACAGCTGGTGACCGCCACCCGGTCCTGAGAGTCTGCTCACGCCCCGAGGGCGATCCCGGCGGCGAAGGCCGAGCCCGCCACGAGCTGGACCCGGCCGGTTGCCCCCAGCACCGCGACCAGCTGGGCTCCCCGCGCTCCACCGAGCACGGTCCGCACGGGCGCCAGGGCTAGCGGGATGCCGACAAGACCGAGCGCCGCCAGGGGTCGCTCGAACGCGGCGATGGCCGCCACACCCACCAGAAACCCGCCAACGGTGGCCGCATAGAACCGACGGGTTGCCCGATCACCCACGCGCACGGCCAGCGTGCGTTTGCCCGAAACGGTGTCACCGGGGATGTCGCGGAGGTTGTTGGTCACGAGCAAGGCGACCGCGATGAGCCCGACCGGTACCGCGGCACCGACCGAGAGCCACTCGACGCGGTCGGTTTGCACGTACGTGGAACCGACCGTTGCCACCAGCCCGAAGAACACGAACACGAAGACCTCACCGAGACCGGCGTAGCCGTACGGCCGGGGTCCACCGGTGTACAGCCAGCCCGCAGCGACGCTCAACAGCCCGACCACGAATAGTTCGGGACCGACGGCGAGGCTCACACCCGTTCCGACCAGCCCGGCAACCGCGAAGCTGTACGTCACGGCTCGCTTGACTTGGCCGGGGCGGGCGATGCCCGACCCCACGAGGCGCAATGGACCAACTCGGTCGGCATCGGTTCCGCGAATCCCGTCGCTGTAATCGTTCGCGTAGTTGGTCCCCACCTGGATGGCCACCGCCACGACCAGACAACCGAACGCCCGCCACCAGATCACCCCGTGCCCAGCAGCAGCCGCAGTTCCGACCGCGACCGGCACGAGCGCGGCGGGGAGCGTGCGGGGCCGTGCGCCCGCGACCCATTGCGCAGCGGTCGGGCTCACGGAGCGATCTCTGGGGGCGCGGCCAACGGTCCTGAGGGGGTGGGGCGGTTCGGCGGGCGGGTCCGCGACAGATGGGCTCCGGCGTCGGCGAGGATCAGTTGCCCCGTTATGCAACGGGCGAGATCCGATGCCAGGAACACGACGAGCCGACCGAGCTCGTCGGTCTCGTTCATCCGCCGCAGCGGGGTCGCCTCGACGATCGCCGCGACGTGATCATCGTCGAACGCTGCTCGAACGGACTCGGTAAGCGTCGTTCCGGGTGCGACCGCGCACACCCGGATGCCGTGGGGCCCGAGTTCGACGGCGGCGGACTGGGTCAGATGGTTGATCGCGGCCTTGGCCGCGCCGTACCCGGCCAGAAACGGCGAAGGTCGGGTGGTCTCGCCGGACGAGACGTTGATGATCACACCGCCCCGGCCCTGGTCGACCATGTGGCGCGCCTCGGCCTGCAGGAAGAGCGTGGTGATCGTGAGATTCTGGTCGACTACGTCGCGCAACTGAGCGGCCGTGATCGACATCAGAGGTGCGGATCCGAGCCGGCCCAACATCCCGATGTTGTTGACGGCGATGTCGATACCACCGCACCTCTCGACCACCTCGGCCACCATGGCGCCGATCTGATCATCCTCGCGGGCGTCCCCGACCACGGCGAAGGCGCGGCCGCCTTCGGCTTCGATCTCGGTGACGACAGTCATGGCCTGCTCAGCTCGCACGTCGATCACCGCGACCGTCGCTCCGGCCCGCGCGAGCCAGCGGGCGATCTCGCGACCTATACCGGCGCCGGCGCCGGTTACGGCGGCGACGCGGCCGGCGTGATCTATGACGATGGCCATGGCGCCTCCGGGTTCACGACTCGAGGAGCAGCGACATCGTCGCGTCGATCGACGCGTCGGCCCACTCCTCCACAGTGGCGGGATCGGTCCCGCCGAGGGGATGGGGAACGACGACTATTCGGGCCTCGGCGAGACCGAGAGCGGCGGCGACCGAGCGGGTGAGTGCCTCGAACTGGGTCGTCGTGAAGACCACCGTAGGGACGCCGCGGCGCTCGAGTTGGACTAGGTCGTGGACACTCCACGACGTGCATGATCCTCAGTCGGCCGAGCCGGTTAGCACCACCGTCACCTCGCGCTGCATGCCTTCGAGGACCTGGTCCTCGCAAGGCACGGCCGCATTCTTGCTTCGCGGCGCGACGACGACGGCGCCGGTGCGTTCGGCGAGCCTGGCCGCGACCCGCCCGAGCAGCGTGTCGGCGTTGGGCTTGCCGTTGTCGAGCACGCCGATGACGGCACCGGCCAGCGAGCCGACCGGTGCCGTGAGCCGGGCCGGCCGGGCCAGCACATCGCCGTCAGGTCGGTACACAGTCACGGTCATCGCCGTTGTCCTCTCGTCGTCAAGGCCCTGGGCGGTGAGGCCTCGTGCTGCACATCTTGCTGGTCGGGCGGCGCGATCATCCGGACAGGGGCAGGGTCACACTGCGGGTCATGCCCCAACTCGGGATCACACACGAATGTTTGCCGGCCCCACCGACGACGAACACCCGGTAGTTGTCGGGGGACTCGGTGATCGGGAGCAGGTGGTCATCGCCCACGGCATTCATCCACGGCGCCCAAGCCAGCCTTCCGAACGCGCCCCGGAGGTCGCCGGCGCGAACACGCGCGCGGTCGAACAGGTAGGACTGCACATCGCGTCGGCGCCACCCCGCTGCAGCCGCGGTCGCGGCATGCTCGGGGCACAGGCCCACAAAGATCTCGCCTTGACTGATGCAGGCATTGTTCATCCCGGTCGACGACAGCGTCGACGCCGCCTTCTCGAGTATCCGGGCAGGGTGGTCGCTGTCCATGTCGTGGAAGTTGTGCGGGTTCTCGCCGCAGTGCACCGTCACCGCCGACGGCGCCTCGACGCCGCGGCTGCGCGGGTAGCTCTCCCATGGGCTGGCAGCATGGTTCTCGGCCACGCAGTAGGTGTACTTCGACGGTTGGCCCTGCGTAGCAGCGTCGCCGTCGCCGGGCCGAGCACCAGCCACGTGCAGAAGGATCAACCTCACGGCCCTCCCGACGGTGGCATTGGCCTGGTTGCCGGGACCGAACGCCCCGAGTCCGGAATTGAATCCGACGCGGTCGACGACCTCACCATGGACGATCACAAGCGGTGCCACGGGATGGGTCGTCGCATTGACGCCGCGCAGGTTCACATCGGGTTCGGCGAGGGCCCGAATCGCGGTGACAACGACTGGTGTCGCCGCGGCAGGGCAACCGGCGAGCACGGCGTTGACGGCGATCGCACGCCGGGTCGCCGCGCCGTCGCGCGGCGCCAGCACCGCCACGACCTCGTCGGGGTCTCCGTCGCAGCACTCGAGAGCCGCCGCGACCCGGGCTGGCGTGGGCGCAACGAGCGGGAGCCCGTCACCCCAGCCATGAGCGGCAAAGGCCGCCAGGATGGTCTCGGGCGACTCGTCGGTGATCTCGAATGGACCGAGCCCGGTCACCTCGGCGCACCACTCACGAGCGAAGACGGCCAGCGCGGCGACATCATCGACTCCGATGCGACACGATCACCCATCAGCGTGCGATCTCAGGCGGCGGACTTCTCCAGGATGTGCAGGCCACAAGCCGAGCCGAGGCCGATCACGTGGGCCAGCCCCACCTTGGCACCATCGATCTGGCGGTCGCCCGCCTCGCCGCGAAGGTGGTGGGCAACCTCCCACACGTTGGCGATGCCGGTGGCGGCGATCGGGTGACCCTTCGATTGAAGACCTCCCGACACGTTCACCGGCGTCGAACCGTCGCGAAATGGCGCACCCGAATTGAAGAAGTCGACCGCGCCGCCTTCGGGACACAGCATCAAGTTGTCGTAATGGACCAGCTCGGCGGTGGCGAAGCAATCGTGCAACTCGACGAGATCGAGATCCTCGGGACCGATACCGGCCTTCTCGTAAGCTTGGCGAGCCGCGTTGCGCGTGAGCGTGTTCACGTTCGGGAGCACCTGGCAGGCCTCCTCGTACGGGTCGGTGGTGAGCACGCTGGCCGCGATCTTCACGGCGCGGCGCTGTTGCTCGCCCGACAGCGTCTTCAGCACCGAGCCACTCACCACCACGGCCGCGGCGGCCCCATCACAGTTCGCCGAGCACATCGGTCGGGTGTTGGGGTACGAGATCATGACGTCGTTCATGATCTCGTCGAGGCTCATGCGCTTCTGATACGCCGCCAGCGGGTTGAGCGTGGAGTGGGCGTGGT
The DNA here is from genome assembly GCA_964390555.1 of uncultured Acidimicrobiales bacterium. GTDB lineage: Bacteria > Actinomycetota > Acidimicrobiia > Acidimicrobiales > SHLQ01 > CAVTWS01. The sequence continues at coordinate 70,978 of CAYMJU010000205.1, forward strand.
TCTTCTCGGAGATCTTGGCGAACAGCTCGAAGCTCGTGCCACCGTACTTGTGCCCGTACTCCATCCCGATCTGGGCGAACGTCCCGGGCATGGTGTCGGTGCCGATGCGGCCGTCCATGGAGGCGATGGCTCCATAGCGGCCCTTCGGCGTCCACGTGTTGGCGTCAGCCGAGCGACTGCCCCCGGCCAGCAGACCGGCGCCGGCCAGCTTCTCGACGCCGACCGCGAGGCCGTAGTCGACCTCGCCGGACTTGACGGCCATGTACGCGACGCGAAGTGCCGTAGCTCCCGTAGCGCAGGCGTTGGACACGTTGTATACGGGAATGCCGGTCTGGCCGATCTGCTTCTGCAGCATCTGACCGATGCCCCCGCCGGCGCCCATGAGGTTGCCGGCAGCCAGCACCCCCATCTGCGCCATCGTCACACCGCCGTCGGCGAGCGCGGCCATCGCCGCTTCCGCAGCCAGATCCACGACGTCCTTGTCGGGATGCTTACCGAACTTCGTCATGTGGATCCCGAGAATCCAGACGTCGTCACTTGACATCGCTGCCTGCTTTCGCTGTCATCGCTCGTGGCCCGGGGGCGGCGTGCGCCGCGGTGAGCCGACCGGTGGTTGTTTGGATCGTGCGGGTCACGCGGCCGGCTGGTAGCCGAACGCGATCGCTTCGGTGCCGTCGCCGTCAGCACCCATGGAGAACGTGGTGAGCCTGACTTTCATGCCTAGCGACACCGCATCGGGCGTGGGGTCGACGCTGGTCAGGTTGGCTCGCACGCTGGTGCCAGCGCAGTCGATGATGGCCGACACGAAAGGCACCGGGATTCCGGGCGCGGCGAAGGTCACGATCGTGAACGCACGTACCTCGCCGTCGTTCGCGACGCGCACGCGCCGGAACGCGGTGCCGAAGCAACCGGCGCACGCATTGCGGCGGTCGAAGAAGCGGGCGCCACACGACGTGCACTCGTTGGCCTCGAGATGTGGATCGTCCCCCAGGACCAAGTAGTCGACGAGCGGAATTTTGGTGGCCATCGAGTCGAGCCCTCTGTGGTGTGTGGCCGAGACGACAAACGAGTCTCGCCGGCGAGTGTCCCCTGGCGTCGTCTGCCCGCCCGGGCGCCGAGCGGAGTTACTTCTTCTTGGAGCATGCATCAACAGGCGCATGCGACCCGGCAATACAGTGTCTTGTCGCCTTGCGCAGCAAGGCGACGTCGATGGTTCGGTCGCGAGACCTGCCCCTATCCGCGCACGTTCTTAGCAGCCTTCTTGGCTGGAGCCTTCTTCGCGGGCGCTGCTTTCTTCACCGCGGCCTTCTTGGCTGGAGCCTTCTTCGCGGGCGCAGCCTTCTTAGCGGGCGCGGCCTTCTTGGCCGGTGCCTTCTTGGCGGGCGCAGCCTTCTTGGCCGGCGCGGCCTTCTTGGCTGGAGCCTTCTTAGCGGGCGCAGCCTTCTTAGCGGGCGCAGCCTTCTTGGCCGGTGCCTTCTTGGCGGGCGCAGCCTTCTTGGCCGGT
>CAYMJU010000206.1:0-22948 GCA_964390555.1 uncultured Acidimicrobiales bacterium
GAAGGCGACACCCGCTTCTAGGGCGCTGTCGAGGAGTTCCCGGGTGTCGGTGCCGTCGGTGAACCGGGCCCAAACGAACATGCCGCCCTGCGGGCGGCTCAGATCGAGCCGATCGCCGAACGTCGAGGCGAGTGCGACGACAAGGGCATCGGCGCGCTGGCTATAGATCGTCCGCAGCCGCGCCAGGTGAGCCTGATAGCGCCGGTCATCGGACACGAGATCCACCAGCACCGGCTGGGCGAACGACGACGCCTGGAGGTCGGCGGCCTGCTTGACGCGAACCAGCGGGCCGACCAGCTCCGTCGGCGCGACCGCCCAGCCGACCCGGAGTCCGGGCGCGACGGTCTTCGAGAAGCTCCCGAGGCGGATGACCCGATCGGTGAAGGTCCCGATCACCGGCGGGGCCGCGCCCTCGAACCGCAGCTCGTGATAGGGGTCGTCATCGACGATCCAGAAGCCGTAGTGGTCGGCCAACCGGGCCAGCTCGCGTCGCCGCTCGGGGGACAGCGTGGCGCCGCTCGGGTTCTGGAACGTCGACACGGCGTAGACGAGCCGGGGGCGCAGGCCCGCGGCCAGCAGGTCCGCGAGCACGTCGACCTGCAGCCCGTCGGCGTCGACCGGGACCGTCGCCATGCGCGGCTCGTAGAGCGAGAACGCGTGCACGGCACCCAGGTAGGTGGGCTGCTCGACCACCACCGTGACATCGCGGTCGACCAAGACCCGGCCGATCAGGTCGATGGCCTGCTGGGCCCCGCTGGTGACGAGCACCCGATCGACAGGGAGGGGCCGGTCGTGGCGGCGGCCCTCGTCGAGCGCGATCCACTGGCGCAACGCGAGATGACCCTCGGTAGGGCCGTATTGCAACAGCTCGAGCGGCCGCGACCGCAGTCGACGGTCGATGATCCGCCGCAGCTCGCTGACCGGGAAGCCGTCGGCGGCGGGGAGTCCGCCGGCGAGGGAGATCACGTCGGGCCTCTGGGTCACGGCCAGCAGGTCACGGATCGCCGACGACCTCACGCCGGTCATGCGCCCCGCCAGCACGGCCGGCTCAATATGGCACATTGGCATCGTACTGGGCACTATTGGCCTCGCTTTCTCATCTATTGGCCTTGCTCTGTCCAGGATCTCTTGACCTAGACGGTCCAATCAAGCAACGATTGGCACGTGAAGCTCGACGTCGATCACCTCGCTCGCCTCCTCGGTCCGTGGTCGGAGGGTCCCGGACCTCTCAGCAAGCGGCTCGCCGAACGCCTGGCCGCGCTCATCGACGACGGCTCGATCGCCGACGCCGTGATCCTGCCGACCGAGCGCACCGTCGCGGTCCGGCTCGGCGTGAGCCGCACGACCGCAACCGCCGCCTATCGCATCTTGAAAGACGCCGACCGGATCGACAGCCGCCAGGGGTCGGGGAGTTGGGTACGCCGACCGGCCGGCACTCCCCCCGGCAGCCGCGGCGTGAACTCGATGTTCCGCAATCTCGGTCAGGTTCCGGCCGACATGGTCGACTTGGCGCTCGGCGAGACTCGGGTCGGCGCCGCAACCAGCGCCGCCTTGGCCGACCTGCCGCGCGACTGGCTCGACGCCGATCTGGCCCGCACCGGCTATCACCCCGCCGGTGTGCCCGAGCTCCGCGACGACCTGGCCCGCTGGCACAGCGAGCGCGGGCTGCCGGCGGAGCCCGACGGGATCGTCGTCACCACCGGAGCCCAGCAGGCGATCTCGCTCGCTGCCACTTGCTGGTGCGCTCCCGGCGCGACGGTGCTCACCGACGAGGCCACCTTCCCCGGCGCGCTCGAGGTGTTCCGCCGGCTCGACGCCCGGGTACTCGGGATTCCGTCGGACTCGCAGGGACCCGACCCCGATGCGCTGTACGAGCTCGGCCGCCGCCACCGTCCGGCACTCGCTTACCTCATCCCGGTGGGTTCCAATCCAACGGGTGTGACCACGTCGCCTCGACGGCTCGACGCGTTGGCCGACTCACTGCGGCGGCTCCGGCTCCCCGTGATCGACGACCGGACGCCCGCGCCGCTACTGCGCGACGGCCGTCCCCCGGCTCATCTCGCCACGCTCCTGCCGCCCGACCAGGTCGTCACCGTCGGATCGACCAGCAAGATCGCCTGGGCGGGCCTGCGCACCGGTTGGGCGGTCACCAGTCGCACGTTGGCGCGCGACCTCATCGACGCCCGACTGGCCGCCGACCTCGCCGGGTCGGTACCGGGCCAGCTCCTTCTGCGCCACCTCGTTCCCAAGCTCGATGACCTGGCGGCCGCGGCCCGGGCGTCACTCGACACGTCGCTCACCGCCATCGTCGATGCCTTGACGACTCATCTCCCGAGCTGGCGGTTCGACGTGCCCCGCGCCGCGGCCTGGGTCTGGGTCGAGCTCCCCGTGGGCGATGCCGTGGCGTTCGCCGATCAGGCCGAGCGCCACGGGGTGCTGGTCACGCCCGGTCCGGTGTTCTCACCCGACGCCCACCTGCATCGGCGCCTACGGCTCACCGCGCTCGGCGAGCCCGCCACCGTGGTCGAAGGGGTTCGCCGCCTCGCCGCGGCATGGACGGTGTACGCCCGCCAGCCCACCTCTCCCCGCCCCGCCACCCGCCTGGTCATCTGAGCAGCCGGTTTAGAGGGCGAGCCGATAGGCGAGCCCTCCAATGTGACAGTGGCATTTCTCGACTGCGCCAGCAGGCGAGCGAGACCGATCAGACGTCGATCGTTCACCTACCGGCGCGCGTTCTTACGGGGTGTCGGTGAAGGAGGTCGGGCGGACCCACACGGTGCGCTGGGGGGCGATCGTGATGCCCTCGGCCTCGAACGCCTCCTTGACCCGCAGACGCAGCTCGCGCTCGACGTTCGCCTGCATGGTCGCCTCGGTGTCGAAGGAGACTCGTAGCACCACCCCATCGGGGCCGAGGCTCTGAACACCCAACACGTCGGGCTTGTCGCTCGCGAGAAGCGGCGACCACTCGGCGTCGGCCTGCAGACCGGCCGCGACAGCATCGACCACGCTCAAGGCCCGGCGCAGGTCCGTGTCGTAGGGCACCGTCACGTCGAGCACGGCCCGCGACGAGAGCTGGCTCGAGTTTCCGACCCGGCGGATCTCGCCGTTCGGCACGTACCACACCGTGCCGTGGCTGTCGCGAATTGTCGTGGTTCGCAGCGACAGCTTCTCGACATCGCCCGAGGCCGGGCCCAGATCGACGTGGTCGCCGACACCGAACTGGTCCTCGATGAGGATGAAGACCCCGGAGAGGAAATCGCGCACGATGCTCTGCGCGCCGAACCCGATCGCCACCCCCGCGATGCCCGCACCGGCGAGCAGCGGTCCGAGATTGACGTTCAGCTCGCCGAGCACCATCAGCCCGGCCACGATCGAAACCGCGGCCGTGACCGTCGAGCGCAGCACCTGGGCGATAGTTTCGGCCCGCGCGGTCCTGCGCTGGCGCTCGGATTCGCGGACCTGCTCGGCCTCGTCGGAGTCGACGCCGAGATCGAGGATGGCGTTCAGGCGCCGCTCGTCGGTGAACGTCGCCAAACGGTGTGTGAACCGCCCGATCGCTCGCCGGGCGATCCGGTTGACGGCCAGAGCGATCACCGCGATCAAGACGATGCGGAGCGGACGCTCCATGAACCAGTCCGCCAGTTGGGCCAGCGTCTCGTTGTCGGTCCGGTCGAACACCCACTCGCAGAACGACCCCGGATCGTCTCCGCACCCGTCGGCGAGATCGGCGACGGGCGCGGCGTGGGTCACGGCGGCGAGCGTACGCGACAATCGCCGTTGTGGACCCCAGCCCCCTCGACCTGTTCCGCCTCGACGACAAGGTGGTGCTGGTGACCGGTGCCAGCGCCGGCCTCGGAGAGCGTTTCGCGCGAGTCGTCGCCGGCGTGGGTGCCAAGGTCGTGGTCACCGCCCGTCGGGCCGACCGTCTCGCCGCGCTCCTGGACCATCTCCCCGATGCCCACGCCATCGCCGCCGACCTCGGCGCGCCCGGCCAGGCGACGCGAGTCGTGAGCGAGGCTCTCGACCGCTACGGGCGGATCGACGTGGTGGTCAACAACGCCGGCATCTCCCGAATCATCCCGGCGATCGAAGACGACATCGACGCCTTTCGCCACGAGATCGAGATCGACCTGGTCGCCCCCTACGAGATCGCCCGCCACGCCGCTCGGCACATGATCGACAACGGCTATCCCGGTTCGATCGTAAACATCGGGTCGATCGCCGGCGCCGTCGCCGGCGGCAGAATGCGCTATCCCGGCTACGCCGCGGCCAAGGGCGGCCTCCACAACCTCACCCGCGAGCTGGCCAGCCAGTGGGCGCGCAAGGGGATACGGGTCAACTGCATCGCGCCGGCGTGGTTCGAGACCGAGATGACGAGCCAGGCCATGTTCAACGACGAGTCGGGCGTGCGCTTCGTCGAGAACGGGACGCCGATGGGTCGCCCCGGCCGCGACGGCGAGCTCGATGGGGCGCTGCTCTACCTCGCGAGCGACGCCAGCAGCTACGTGACCGGCCACATCTTGTTCGTCGACGGCGGCTGGACCGCGATCTAGCCGGCGGTCTCGGCTGCCGTGTGCGAGACCGGGCAGAGTCGCTGTCTGTCACGCGGTGACTGGGTTGCAGGACCAGATGGCGTCGGAGCGGTCGACCGACTGGCCGAGGCGGCACTGGCCGCCATGCGCGGCCGGCGCACGCCGATCGTCTGACACCTAGCGCTCTTGGGGCACGGCACCGATGCCAAGGGTGACCGGAAGATCTCGGGTGGACCTCGATCGCCGTTGCCGGCCGACGATGCCGTCGGGAAAGCGCACCGCGGCTACCACGAGCAGCAGCCCGTTGACCGCGAACTGGTAACTCGATGCCGAGTCGCTGACCTGGTCGAGCGCCACGGTCAGGAGTCCTCCGCTCGCCAGCGCTCCGGCCAACAGCGACGCGACCGGAACCGCGATGCCCGAGAGGTACGTGAACGCCAGCGCCACGATTGAGCTCAGCACCCCGAACGACGACACCGAGACGATCTGACGCTGATAGGCGAGCAACGTGCCCGCCAACCCGGCGAGTAGCCCGGCGAGCGCGAAGGCGGTCACCTTGGATTCGGTGACGCCGATGCCCAGCGCGCTCGCCGCGCGCTCGTTCGCGCGCACCGCGAGCCAGCGCCGACCGGTCTGCCCGCGGCGGATTCCGGTGACGCACACAACGGCGGCCACCAAAACGACGATGCACAGGATCGTGAATTGCTGGCGCGGGTAGGCATCGCCAACCGCTCCGATGCCGAGATCGATCCCGGCGACCTCGGGTCGCTCGACCGTCGAGCCACCGAGTCCACCCGTGAACCATGACCATTTGAACACGAGCTCCTCGACGGCGACCGACGCTGCGAGCGTCGCGATGGCCAAGCTTTCGCCCCGAACTCTTAGCGCCGGAAGGCTGGTCACAGTGGCGACCATCGCGGCGACCAGGACTCCAGCGGCGGGAGCAAACGGAAAGCCGACTCCGGCGTCGTCGGCGAACCTCACCATGGCGAACGCGGCCAGTCCGGCCAGCGCGTAGGTGGCGAGAGAGATCTGACCGACGAGACCGGTGATCACCACGATCGACAGCGCGAACAGTGCCGCAATGACCGAGATCGTGATGCCGAGACGCCAGGAGCTGTCGGTCAGCATCACCGCGACCACTGCGCTGACACCGAGCCCCAGGGTGACCGGGATGGCGTGCCGGGGGTCGGTGGCCGGCGGGAGGCGAGCCTGCGGAGCGACGCCGCGGCGCTCGAATCCGAGATCGCGGCGCAGGCCGAGAGTGACCAGGATCAGCAGGAAGGGCACGCCTTGCTGTAACCCGATGTTGGGGAGCCAGTCCCATTCGGTCTGAAGATTGAGCAACTCCGACTGCAGCATGCCGATGGCCAGGCCGGCGATGACAGTCGCCCAGATGGCCCGGAGTCGGCCCACGAGGGCGGCCGCGACCGCTGGTACCACGAGCAGGCTGGTCGTGCCCGGATCAAGCCTTATGGTCGGCGCGGCCAGGATGAGCGCCAGCGCACCGAGCACGGTCGCGAGGGCCCAGTTCACCACCCCGATGGCATGGGGCGAGACCCCCAGCAGCACCGCGCCTCGCTCGTTCTCGGCGCTCGCACGGGTGGCGAGACCCAGGCGGGTGAACCGGTATAGGACGGACAACACACAGGCGGCAGCCACGACAAGACCGGCGAGCAGGTAACGATCGAGCGGTGCGCGCACGTCGCCGACGGTCACCAGGCGCGACGGCAACGGCCCATCGAGGTCGAGAGCCGACGTGCCCTGATTCGGAAACCGCAAGCCGACGATCGAGATGAAGTACAGGAGCAAGCCGAGCGATGCCACCAGTCGAGCCAATGGATGCGACGTGCGCAGCCACCGGAACACGGTGACGTACAAGATCGCCCCGAGCGCCGTGGCCGTCACGAGGCACACGACGAGGGCGGTGGTGACGGTCGGCCTATCGACGATGTGCACACGGCTCGGAAGACCGAGCACTGGCAAGACGAGCTCACCGGTGGCCCGCAGCTCGTAGTAGGCGACTGCGACGTACATCCCGGCGGCGGCGTGGGCCAGGTTGACGACTCGACTTGCTCGCTGGGTGACCACCAGGCCCAATCCGAGCGCAGCGATGACAGCGCCGCTGCCGAGGCCGAGCAAGAGGTACGTCAGGTGCTGCACCGTTTGCTCAGTCGAGACGGGCGAAGAGCTCGACGGTGTCGATCCAGCCGCCACCGACGTCGGCGTTGTCGTCGAGGCCGGGGCCGTTCACCCGGAACATCACCTGCTGGGGAGCGCACAGCGCCGGCAACCCTGGAACCTGGTTCCCGTCGCACGTGTACGGGTGACCCCAGAAGCTGGCCCGACCATCGCTGGTCCGGATCAGATCGATGATGGCCGCCGAGGTCACGGCATCGGGGCCCAGCTCGACGAGAAGCGAATAGAGGTTCATGAAGCCGCGGAGGCCTACGGTTCCCGCTCCGTCGGCGGGCTCGTCGGCGTAGAGGTCGATCACATCGTCGAAGATGTCACCCTCGGTGTTGACGTCGTCGGCTGTTCCCTCGGAGTTGAAGATCACCGTGGCTGCGGCGTCGCCCGCCGCTTCGACGATGTCGTCGGCCGCGCAGGCGCCAACCAGGTAGAGCTGACCCTCGATGCCGAGATCCACGAACTGCTGCATGATGGGCACGCACGACCCTCCGGCGGCAAGAACGATCACAGCGTCGGCGCCGATCTCCTGCGCCTTGGTGAGCACGGGCAGGAAGTCGGTGGCCACGATCGGGAACGCCACCAACTCGACGTCGATTCCGAGTTGCTCACCGACGCTCGCGCCGTAGTCCTCGGCCGTGACCTGGAACGCGTCGAACTCGCCGTAGGCGATCAGTGCGGACGCGGCGCCGTTGTCCGCGGCGTGGGACAAGAACGCGGCCATGGCGCCCGCCGTGCCGCCGCTGAAGTAGAAGTTCACCGCGCTGCGCTGCTCGACCAGGTTCGCCGGGATGCCGCCGATCAACGGGATGCCGTTCTGCTCGAACACTGGGATCGAGCCGTTGCTGGTCACGTCGATGCCGCCGACGACCGCAATCACCCCCTCCTGGACCAACTCCTGAGCACACGCCTGCGACTGCTCGGCGCTGAAGCTGGTGATGCAGGTGCGAAGCTCGATCGGCCGTCCGCCGACGCCGCCCAGCTCCTCGTTCACGAACGCCACGCCAGCTTCGACTGCGGCGCGAAGCTCGGGGTAGGAGCCCAACGGCGTGTTCTCCTGATTGACCATGCCGAGGACGATCGGATCGGCGTCGGGATCGGCGGCAACGGTGGCGTCGGGTACGGTCCCGAGGAACCACTGCTCACCGGCATGGCGGCCGAGGACCGTGTCGAGGCCGGCGACCGGGCCCACCGTCGACGTGGTCTCGTCGGTGGCACCATCATCGGGGGCCAGGGTCGTCTCGTCGATCGGCGTCGACTCGGCTGGATCGGTGGTGCTGGCGGCGTCACCGGCGTCGTCGTCTGATTCGCTGCAGCCCGATGCGAACACGGCGGCCAGCACCATGATCGGGACGATTCGTCGAGTGCGCATCTGGTTTCCCCCCAGGTAGTCCGGTCCGAACAGGCATCGTGGTGGCGGGCGGCGGCCTCCGGAACGATCTCCGGTGAACGTCTCCGGTAAACACTGTCAAGTCGGTGCTCTATAGTGGCACAGATAGCCGAACGCCCCGCAGGCGGCGTGAACCATGGGGGACAGCATGACCACGATCGAACCGAGCACAGAGTCGGCCACCGGAGCGTTGCCGTGGCACCTATCGGGCAAGCAGGCGCCGGTCTTCGACGAGGTGACGCTCACCGAGCTCGAGGTGAAGGGTTCCATCCCGAGCGACCTCCGCGGTCGCTACTTCCGCAACGGCCCCAACCCGCAGACCGGCGTGTCGCCTCATTGGTTCTTCGGTGACGGCATGCTCCACGGCGTCGAGCTGGCCGATGGGCGGGCCAGCTGGTATCGCAACCGCTACATCCGCACCCCGTTGCACGCCAGCCCGGGTGCCGACCGGTTCGCCCTGGCCATGAACCGTGAGACGTTCGCGATGGACTACCGCGTCACCACCGCCAACACGCACGTGATGACGCACGCGGGGCGAATCCTGGCCGTCGAGGAAGCTGGTTTCCCCTACGAGATCAGCCCCCAGGTCGACACGATCGGACCCTGCGATTTCGACGGGCAGCTCACCACGCCGATGACCGCTCATCCCAAGGTCTGCCCCCAGACCGGCGAGATGTTGTTCTTCGGCTACGGGTTCACGTCGCCGTACCTGACCTATCACCGAGTCGACGCGGCAGGTCTGCTCGTGCAGAGCGAACCGATCACCATGGCGGGACCGACCATGGTGCACGACTTCGCCGTCACGCGGAACTACGCGGTCTTCATGGACCTGCCCGCGGTGTTCAGCATGGATCTCGCGATCGCCGGTGATTCGATGCCAATCCGGTGGGACGACGACTATCGGGCGCGCTTCGGCATCATGGCGCGTACCGGTACCGACGCCGACGTCCGTTGGTTCGATGTCGACCCCTGCTACGTGTTCCACACTCTGAACGCCTATGAGGACGGGGACCGGGTGGTCGTCCACGGCTTCCGCGTCCCTGAGCTGTGGCGCGCCAACTCCGATCTCGACTTGAACAACCCGGTCATGAACAACGAAGCCAACGGCCATCTCCACGAGTGGTCTTTCGACCTGAAGACGGGCCGGGTGGACGAACGTCAACTCGACGATCAACCAGCGGACTTTCCCCGGTTGGCCGAATCCCTCGTGGGCGACCGCTTTCGCTACGGGTACGCGATGGCGCTGAACTTCGGCGCCGATCGCGGCGAACTCCTGAAATTCGACTTCGACGGTGGTGCCGCCAAGACCACCCATCAGTTCCCGTTCGGGCATCATCCGGGCGAGGCGTCGTTCGCTCCGGCCGAGAACCCGGCCAACGAGGACGACGGCTGGCTCCTCACGTTCGTGCTCGACGAGACCACCGACACGAGCTACCTGGCCGTGCTCGACGCGTCGGACCTCACCGCGGCCCCAGTGGCCGAGATCCATGTGCCGCGGCGCATCCCGACCGGTTTCCATGGCAGCTGGATTCCCGACGCGACGTGAACCAGCCGCTCACCCGCCACGCGATCGTGGCGACGGCACGTTCGGTGGCCGAGACCGATGGTGCCCACGCACTTTCGTTGCGCGGGGTGGCTCGAGCCCTGGGTGTCACGGCGCCGGCGTTGTACGACCACGTCGATTCAAAGTCTGATCTGCTCCGCGCGGTCGCCGAGAGCGGTTACGCCGATCTGGCACTGTCCTTCGAGTCGTCGCGTGGACTCGGCCCTCTCGAAGCGATGGTCGAGAACGCTCGCCAGTACTTCGCCTTTGCCGTGGCGCACAGCGAGCTCTTCTCACTCATGTTCCGGTATCGGCCGGCCGCGATCGTCCTCAGCATCGACAACGAGCTGGCCGGCGCCACGCAGGCATTCGAGGCCAGCCTCGCTCACGTCCTCGCGGCCGTCGACGCCGGGCTTGTCGCACCTGGCGATCCGCTCGAGCTGGCCCTGGTGATGTGGTCGGCCGTGCACGGCGTCGCCACTGTCTGCCTGTTGGCTCCCGAGCTCAACGCCGACGGCAAGTTGGTCGACCAGGTGATCCACACTGTCCTTCGCGGCATGGGCGCCGCGGCGAGACCCGACGGGAGCTCGTGGTGACCGTGAAACTCCTCGCCGAACTTGCGGCGTCGCGCGGCGACGACATGGCGCTGGTCGACGCGCGGGGATCGACATCGTTCGCGGCGTTCGCCGAACGATCGACGCGGCTGCTCACGGCGCTGCTGGCCGCGGGTCTCCGGCCCGGCGATACCCTCGCCGTCGTCGCGGGCAACCAGAGCGAGTACTTCGAGATCATGATGGCCTGTGCCCACGGTGGGTTCGTCTACGTGCCGGTCAACTGGCACTGGGTCGCCGAGGAGATCGCGTACGTACTCGACGATGCCGACGCTCGGGCGGTGATCGTCGATGCCCGCTTCATCGAGACCGCAGCCGACGCCATTCGGCGGGCCCGCTCCGTGGACCTCGCTCTCCTCGTGTCGATCGGCCTCGTCGACCCGCCGGCTCCGTTCACAGATTACGAAGCGATCCTCGCGAGCGGCTCGACCCAGGCGCCTCCGGACCAGTGGCTCGGTGGACCGATGTTCTACACGTCGGGCACGACAGGTCGACCCAAGGGTGTCGTCGGAGCGCTCACCGGCGGTCCCGATCTTCCGTCGGAGATCATGACCCTGGTCGCCGCTGGAGCGAAGCAGTACGCGCCGCCCGGGGGTCGGTCGCTCCTGTGCGGACCGATCTACCACTCCGCCCAGTGGGCGTTCACGTTCCTGCCGCTGATCAACGGTTCGAGCGTGGTGATGCAGCAGTCGTCGGACCCGGCCGAGACCCTGGCCCTGATCGATCGGCATCGCATCACGAACGTGCATCTCGTGCCCACCCAGATGAAGCGCCTGCTCTCGCTGCCCGAGGCGACCCGCCGGCGCTTCGACGGCACGTCACTACAGGCGGTCTGGCACGGCGCCGCTCCGTGCCCACCCGACGTGAAGCGCCGGCTCATCGACTGGTGGGGCCCGATCGTGTCCGAGTACTACGGGGCTACCGAGGGTGGGTTCGTGTCGGCCATCTCGGCCGCCGAATGGCTCCGCAAGGGTGGGAGCGTCGGCCGACCGCTCGACACCGTCGATGTGGTCGTGGTGGGCGACGACGGTCCCGTCGTGGCGGGCGACCCGGGCGTGATCTACGTCCGGAGTCGTCTGGGCATGGATTTCACCTACCACAACGACAGCGACAAGACCGCGGGTGCCCACCTCGAGCCCGGCCTGTTCACCATGGGCGACGTCGGTTACATCGACGACGAGGGATACCTGTGGCTCTCGGATCGGCGGATCGACATGATCATCTCGGGTGGGGTCAACATCTACCCGGCGGAGATCGAAGGCGTTCTCGCCGCGCACCCCGCGGTCGACGACGTCGCGGTGATCGGCGTTCCCGACGACGAGTGGGGCGAGCAGGTCAAAGCCATCGTGGCACCCGCCGACGGATTCGACGTCGGTGATCGGCAGGCGGCCTCGGCGCTGGTCGCGGAACTGATCGACTATTGCCGCCAACGCCTGGCCGGGTACAAGGCACCCCGTTCGGTCGATTTCATCGACGTGATACCCCGTACCGCCTCGGGCAAGATCCTGAAGGCGCCGTTGCGCGACCCGTTCTGGGCCGGCCACGATCGCCGAATTTGATGACCGTGGGTGCGCTGCTCGATGCCAGGGGCGTGACGGTGAGCTTCGGTGGGGTGCTGGCCAACGACGATGTCACCGTCGCGGTGCCGCCCGGCGGGTTCGTCGGGTTGATCGGACCGAACGGCGCCGGCAAGACCACCTTCATCGATGCTCTCACCGGTTTCGTACCACTCGACGGCGGCGACATCTCCTTCGACGGCTCCTCCTTGAACGGGTTGCCGCCCGCTCAGCGTGCTCGCCGCGGGCTGCTGCGCACGTTCCAGTCGCTCGAGTTGTTCGACGACTTGACGGTGGAACAGAACTGCTACGCGGCCGCCGAGCAGCCCCGACGTCGCGATCTGATCCTCGACATGGTGAAACCGCTCCGGCCGTCACGAGCGACCGAACAGGTTGAGTGGGCGATGAGCGTCGCCGGTGTCGAGGATCTGCGCCGCGAGCGACCCCTCGACCTCTCGCACGGCACACGCAAGCTGGTCGGACTGGCACGGGTGTTGGCGGCCCGACCCCGGCTGGTCCTGCTCGACGAGCCGGCCGCTGGGCTCGACACCACCGAGAGCCGAGAGCTCGGACGTCGGCTGCGGCTGCTCATCGACGAGGGCATGTCGGTGCTGCTGGTCGACCACGACATGGGCCTCGTTCTTTCGGTGTGCGACTCGATCTACGTGCTTGACTTCGGTCAGGTGATAGCTCACGGTGCGCCCGACGAGATCCGGCGCGACCCCGCTGTGGTGGCCGCCTACCTCGGTCGAGGGGGAGTCGTGAGCACCGAGGCCGACGTGGCGGAGGGATCGAGCGGTGCAGTCGGGGACGAGGCCGACCGGTGAACGCCGAGGCCGACCGGTGAGCGCTCCTCTTGCGGTCGATGTCCGGGGTCTCGCCGCCGGGTACGGCGGTGTCGCGGTCATCCGCGACGTCGACCTCCATGTCGGCGCCGGTGAAGTGGTGGCGTTGCTCGGTCCGAACGGAGCCGGCAAGACGACGACGCTGCTGGCACTCTCCGGGCTGGTCGGGGCGCTGGCCGGAACGGTGTCGGTGTTGGGCCGACCCGTCGACACGCGATCGCCTCACCGGCAGGCCCGCCGCGGGTTGGCTCATGTGGCCGAGGACCGATCGCTGTTCTTCGAGTTGACGGCACGTGAGAACTTGCGCCTGGGACTGTCGGGGCCGCGGCGACGGCGCGCCTCGGCTACCGACCGGGTGCTGGCCTTTCTTCCCGCGCTCGCTCACCTGATGGATCGCCGGGCTGGCCTCTTGTCGGGCGGTGAGCAGCAGATGTTGGCCCTGGGTCGGGCGATCGCTTCGGAGCCTCGCTGTTTGCTCGTCGACGAGATGAGCTTGGGCTTGGCCCCGATCGTCGTCGAGCAGCTGCTGCCGGTCGTGCGCGACATCGCCGACTCGACCGGCTGCGGCGTGGTCATCGTCGAGCAGCACGTCCATCTCGCACTCGAGATCGCCGACCGGGCTTACGTGATGAACCACGGCAACATCGTCGCCCACGGCCCGGCCGCCCAGATCGCGGCGGACCGAGCATTGCTCGAATCGACCTACCTCGGTCAGGTGGAGGGTTTCGGCTCGTAGTTGACGGCGCGGTGGGTGCGACCACCGGCCACCAGTATCAGTTGGCCGGTGACCCACGACGCGGCATCGGATGCCAGGTACACGACAGCGGCTGCGATGTCGTCGGGGGTTCCGGTGCGCCCGAGCGGCACGGACGCCGTGATCTCGGCGAGTTTGGCCGGGTCGTTCGTGAGGATCTCGCGGAACGCCTCGGTCAGGACCGGGCCGGGGGCCACGCCGTTGACCCGGATGTTCGGTGCCAGCTCGAGCGCCAGGGTCTCGGTCATGTTGTTCATCGCGGCCTTCGCCGCGGCGTACGGCCCGGTCGACGGTGAGCCGCGGGTCCCCGCGCCCGAGGAGATGTTCACGATCGACCCGCCGACGGTCATGTGCTTGGCCGCCGCCTTGCAGCCCTGGAACGCGCTCGTGAGGTTGAGCTCAAGCTGAGCCCGGAAGACCTCGTCGGGCGTGTCGATCAGGGCGCGTGTCGCCTTCTCGTCGGAACCTCCGACGTTGTTCACCCAGATGTCGAGCCGGCCGAACTCCTCGACGGCTCGTTTGGCGACCACGTCGGAGAAGTCGCGGATGTCACCGTCGACGACCAAACAGCGTCGGCCGCGTTCGCGCACTCCGGCCGCGGTCACCTCGAGGTCGCCGAGCCGCCGGGCGTTGAGGACCAGATCGCAACCGAAGTCGGCGAGCCCCCAAGCGATGGCCCGGCCGATCCCTTGACCGGAGCCGGTGACGACGGCCACTCGGTCGGTCATCTCGAACATCTCGCGCAGCCGCACCGCCGGAATGGTATTGGCGCTAGAGGCCCGAGCGGCCCCGTCGCCGAAGGCGACAAAGAGCGGGAGACGACATCGTTTGGATGGGAAAACGTGCGCATAGTGCCGGACGCTCCTAGTTTCCTACACCATGGTCGACATGCGGAAGTCCTTCTGCCGAGTCTGCCATGCCGCATGCCCGATCGAGGTCGAGGTCGAGGTCGACGTCGATTACGGGGAGCGGGTGCTCAGCGTCAGCGCCGATCGCGCCGACCAGCTCTTCGGTGGTTACACCTGCATCAAGGGTCGTCAGCTGGGCGATCAGCACCACCATCTCGACCGGATCCGTTCCTCTCTGCGCCGCGCGGGGCAGGGATTCGAGCCCATCTCCTCGGCAACCGCTCTCGACGAGATCGCCGCGGTCATCGATCGGGTCGTGGCCGAGCACGGCCCCCGTGCCGTGGCCAGCTACACCGGCACCGGCGCATTCCAGAACTCGACGTCGGTGCCGGTGACCGCGGCTTGGCATGCCGGGTTCGGCTCGCCGTCGTTCTACACCTCGATCACGATCGACCAGCCGGCTCACCGCGCCGCCGGGCTGCGGATGGGGACCTGGGAAGCGGGCTGGGACAACTTCACCGACGCCGACGTCTCCCTGGCCGTCGGCTACAACCCGCTGGTGTCGAGCTACGGCCCCGCCGGCGGCCTGCAGGGCACCAACCCGTTCGTCGCGTTGCGCCGGGCGCGCGAACGCGGCCTGAAGCTGATCGTCATCGATCCGCGTCGCACCGAACTCGCCGCGGCTGCTGATCTGTGGCTCCAGGTCCAGCCGGGGGAGGACCCCACGCTCGTCGCCGGGATGATCCGCCACATCCTCGCCCACGGTCTGCACGACCGGGCGTTCTGCGACCGGCATGTCGACGGAGTCGAGGCGCTCGCTGCTGCGGTGGACGGGTTCACCGTCGACTATGTGGCCGAGCGGGCACGGGTCCCGGCCGCCGACGTCGTCGGAGCTGCAGAACTGTTCGCGGCCGGACCTCGGGGCGCAGCCGGCACCGGCACCGGCCCCAACATGGCCCCGCATTCGATGCTCACCGAACACCTGACGTTGGCCTTGAACGTGCTGTGCGGGCGGGTCCGGCGCGCCGGCGACGTGCTGGAGTGCGGCAGCTTCCTCCTCCCGGGCGACACCCGCCGGGCGAGGGTGGTGGCACCTAGTGATCCGTCGCCGGGGGCCCCGCATCGCGTGGGTGGCCTCTCGGGGATGCCCGGCGAGATGCTGACCAACCGTCTGGCCGACGAGATCCTCCAGCCGGGCGACGGCCAGGTCCGCGTCCTGATCGTCTCTGGTGGCAACCCGGTCGTGGCGTTCCCCGACCAGACCAAGACCGAGGCGGCGCTCGACGCCCTCGAGCTGCTGGTGGTGATCGACCCGAGGATGACGCCGACCGCGGAGCGCGCGCACTACGTGATCGCGCCGCGCCTCGAGCTGGAACGCGCCGACGTGCCCCACATCATGGACAGCCGGTTCCCGGCGCCATACAGCAACTACACCCCGGCCGTGCTCGAGACCGACGACGACCTGCTCGCCGAGTGGGAGGTGTTCGCAGGGATAGCGGCCCGCAACGGCACCGAGATCGTCCTGCCCGGCGGACGCGTCCCGCATGCCGGCGGCACCGTCGCGGCAGACCTCGACGACGACGCGATCCTCGATCTTGTCTACGCCGACGCTCGTCTCGCCATGGACGAGATTCGCGACAGCCGGGGTGTGATCCACGACGACCGGCGTGTCCTGGTCGTCGCCGCCGGGCCGGATGATGACGCCAGGTTCTCCCTCGCCCCGGCCGACGTCGTTGCCGAGCTCGCCCAGGTGCGGCGCGAGTCGAGCGGGGCGGAGGTGCTCGACGGCTATGTCGCCGGCGAGTTCCCGTTCCGTCTCGTGAGCCGCCGGATGAGACACGTCGTGAACTCCCTCGGCCGTGAGCTTCCGGCGCTCGGTCGGATCGGGACCACGAATCCGGCGTACATGCACCCCGACGATCTGGAACGGTTGGGCGTCGCAGATGGCGAGCTGGTGCTGATCGAATCCCCCCATGGTGCGGTCGTCGGTGTCGTGGCAGCTGCGGGAGACGTCAAAGCCGGCGTCGTGTCGATGTCGCACTCCTGGGGCGGGTCATCCGACGACGACGACGTGCACGGTCAGGGTGTGCCCACCAATCGGCTCGTTGCCACCGACGACGGTTTCGATCCGATCACCGGGATGGCCGTGCAGAGCGCGATCCCGGTGCGCGTGCGTGCGTCCAGACCCGACCAACTCGAAGGGGCATAGTCCCCCCGGCGCGCGCCGAGTGCAAGGGTTCGCCGGGAGCGGATGCGCTGGTGCATCGGTTTTGTCGCGCGCTGCCGCTGGGTCGCGCCGTCTCCGACCTGGTAGGAGGGCGTGTAGGGGATGGTCGTCCCTGCGCCTGAAGGCTGTGCAAGCCTGATCGGCGAGGCCGCCATCGCCATCGTCATCGTCGTCGTCGACGACATGTCGCACGAGACCGGGAGATCACCGTGGAGAAGGTCGTGTTCGCCGTCTACCTAGACGCCGACGCGCCGCCGTTCGCGTCTGACCGCATCCTGAGAGCGAACGCCGAGCTCGCACGGTCCCTCGATGCGGACCGCTACCCCGGCGTCGCGCTGCAGGTCGAGGACTACGACGCGACGAACCGCTGGCAACGTCGCGCCGAGCCGCTTGACCGGCGTGTCGGCGCCGTCGTCTCGGCGTGGACGGAGTGCGCCGACGACATGGATGACCTGAAGTCGGGCGTGGCCGCGCTGAGCCCGGACCATGCCGGGTTCGTCGTCACCGAATCGGTGCCTCGGTGCGGGACCGATCGGTCGGCGAGCGAAACCGAGCCTCGAGCCGGAGTGATTGTCACGTCGCTGCTCTGCCGGGCTCCGGCGATGTCGCGCGACGAGTTCGTCGCTCACTGGCGTGACGTCCACCAGCCGATGTCGCTGCGCATCCATCCCCAGTGGACCTACGTTCGCAACGTGGTGTCGCGGATCGTCACGCCGGGCGCTCCCGAGATCGACGCCATCTGCGAGGAAGGCTTCGAGTCGGTCGACGACGTGCTCGACCCGAAACGGTTCTTCGGCGCCGACGTGACGGCCTCGACGTGGCAGGACAACGTGCGCACGATCCGCGACGACATCGCTCTGTTCCTCGACCAAGTCCGTACCACGGCGACGATCATGCGCGAGTACCGCCTCCGCAGCCTCCGCGGGTAGTGGTACTCGATGCGGTGCTGGCGCCGGTAGGGGACCGACTCGTAGGTTGTCTCATCTCCCGAGAGGACATCCACCATGGCCGACCAACAGGACCTCGAGGCTCGCCTGAGTCTCGTCGAGGACGAGCTGGCGATCCGGCGCGTCATCCTCACATATGGGCCGTCGGCCGATTCCGGGATGGCCAGGTTGGCGGCGTCGTTGTGGTGCGAGGATGGGACCTACGACTGGGACGCCGCTGGGGACCCCCACGTCGGGCGGGCCGGGGTCGAGGCCATGCTCAGCAGCGACGCCCACCTCGGCCTCATCGGTGCCGGAGGAGCCCAATTCGCCGGCCCGCCGCTCGTTGACCTCGACGGCGACCGGGCCACGGCGCTCACCTATTCGCTGATCATGCGCCGGGAGCAAGACTCTGGTCGCTACTACCTGTGGCGGGTCAGCGCGGCGCGTTGGGATCTCGAGCGTATCGACCAGCGCTGGCAGGTCCGGTGCCGGAGCAACCGGTTGCTCGACGAGACCGGGGTCGGCAGAGCCCTGTTCGGGGACACCCTGCAACAGATGTTCACCGAGGACGTGGCGTGATGAGGCTCTCGGTAGCGACCCCTGTGGTCACGATGGCGGCCGGCACCCATGCCGGCTGGGAGGTCGACGGCACCATCGACGATGTGGCGCGCATCGCCGAGGCCGCCGATCGGTTGGACTATCACCATCTGACGTGCTCGGAGCACATCGGCGTGCCGGCCGCGGAGGCACCGCGGCGAGGCGCCCGTTACTGGGACCCGCTCGCCACGTTCGGTTACATCGCGGCTCGTACTCGGCGGATCCGGTTGGCCACCAACGTGCTGGTCCTCGGCTACCACCACCCGCTCGAGATCGCCAAGCGGTATGGCACTCTCGACAAGGTGAGCGCCGGCCGGCTCGTGCTCGGCGTGGGTGTCGGGACGCTCAAGGAGGAGTTCGCTCTCCTGGGGGCGCCGTTCGAGGATCGGGGCGCCCGGGGCGACGACGCGCTCCGCGCGCTCCGGGCATCGCTCTCCCAGCCCGAGCCGACTTACGACGGGCCGTACCACTCGTTCGGCGGCCTGATCATCGACCCATGTGCCGTGCAGGCGCGGGTTCCGATCTGGATCGGTGGGCGCACCCTGCGCTCGCTGCGCCGCGCGGTGGCGCTGGCCGACGGGTGGTGCCCATTCGCAGTGAGTCTGGCCGAGGCGCGCGAATGGCTGGATCGAGTCGAGGTGCCGGCCGGTTTCGAGGTCGTGCTCGGGCCGGCGCGGCGGTTCGACCCGATCGCATCTCCCGACGCGACGGTCGAGTCGCTCGGTGTGCTGGCTGAAGCCGGCACCACCATCGCCTCCGCCCAGATCTCCCACCGCTCGCTGGCTCATTACATCGAGCAACTCGAAGCGCTCGCCGAGCTCAACCGAACCCTCCAGACCCAACAGGAGCGCACGACATGATCCGGGTCAAAGCCGCCTTCTTCAGCTTCACGCCGCCGGCACCGCCTGGCGACGACGGCAGCTACCTCCGCTGGCATCTGCTCGACCACATGCCCGAGCAGTACCAGCTTCCGGGCATTCAACTGGCGCTGCGCTACATCGCCGATGGCGACTACCCGGATCATCGCATCGCCGCTGAGGGCCGGTTCCAAGAGCTGGGCAACGTCGTCAACTACCTCGTCGGTGACCCGGTGCAGCAGACCCACGAGGACTTCATGAACCTCGGGCCCCGGTTGGCGGAGGTCGGCCGGTTCCCCGAGGTACGGCCGTCCATCCAGCTCCGCATGCCGGCGCTGCAGCACTGGTACTCATCACCGAAGGCGCTGATCTCGCCCGAGGTCGTGCCCTACCGCCCCCATCGTGGCGTGGTGCTGATCGTCGAGGAACCGACGGGCGACGACGTGGCCGGCTGGCTCCAGTGGCTGCACGCCGAGCACACGCCCGCCCTGCTCGATGTCCCCGGCGTCGCCGGCGCTTGGATGTACGGCGCTACGAACACGTGGACGCTTCACCCGCGCTGCCAGGGCGGCCCGCAGTACGTCACCGTCGTCTACCTCGACGAGGACCCGATCCGCACCACCGCTGCCATGGCGACGGTCATCGAGCAGCGCTGGTCGTCGGGCGCCGCACGCCCGCTGTTCGCGGGGCCGCTCCGCACGATGGTCCGGTGGGATGTCTGGCCGGCCGACTGAGCTCCCGCGGCGACTACCTGCCATCCGTGTCGAACACGCCCTAAGCTCGCACGAAGCCACCCGACGACCTGATGCTGACAGGTGGCGAGGCAAGCCAAGGCCAGCACCCCGGCGCCGACCCGAACCCATGCCAGCGTCCAATTCGGCCAGGGCTACCCGAGCCAACCAGCCAATCATCGGACGTCGGCGAACCTGTCAACACCGAGAGCGACGACGTCGCAGCCAGCGACGACGGCGCAGCCAGCGGCGCCTGCCTGCTCTCCGACGGCGAGGTGGGCGATGCGATCGGCACGAGCGTTGACGGGACCGAGTTCATCAACGACGACTTCCTGCTGTCGTGTCAGTACGCGGCAACCGTCCAGTCCGGCGTAAATCTCACCGTCATCATCCCAAGCGACCCCAGTGATGCGGATTTCATTTTTGATGAGGTTCGAGACGGCGAGGCGGTCTCAGGCCTGGGCGACGAGGCTTACTGGCATGCGGAACCACGCAACGCGTTGAGCGTGCTGGTTGGCGACGAGATCGTCGGAGTTCAGTTCTACGGCCTCGGCGCGGCAGGTAGTAGGGAAGTTGCAATCGCACTGGCCGAGAAGGCGATCAAGACACGTTGAGGGCGGGACACGCCGAGGGCGATCACGGCGATGCGTCGGTCGTCGTCTCGCCATTTGGTGCTTCCACAACGAACTCGATCTCGTGGGAACCATGGTCGAAGCCGAGGTGGTGGCGAGGTCGGACGGTGCTGGCTTCGAGCTCCGATAGCAGTGACCGGTCACCAGGGTCGGGCGGATCTGTCAGGCTGAACTCGCGCCCAGGTGCTCGCGGAGAAACGCCAGCTCGAGCTGCAGCAGGGCTTCAGCTGCTTCGCCGGCCATGTGGGTCGCGCTCGGAAGCGGCACAAACGTGTGCGGGCGGGCCGCGAGGGTGAGGGCACGCGAGAATGCGAGCGTGTGGGCGACGACGACGTTGTCGTCTGCCAGTCCGTGCACCAGCATCAGCGGCCGGGAGAGCGAGGCGGCATCGTCGAGCAGGCTGCTCTGGCGGTACGCCTCGGCGTCATGGGCCGGGTGCCCCAAGTAGCGCTCGGTGTACGCAGTGTCGTAGAGCCGCCAATCGGTCACCGGCGCACCCGCAACTGCGGCCCGGAACACGTCGGGTCGGCGGAGCACCGCCAATGCGGCGAGATAGCCGCCGAACGACCAGCCCCGAATGCCGACGCGGTCGAGATCGAGCTCGCTGTGGAGCTTGGCCAGCGCATGCAAGGCGTCGATCTGGTCCTCGAGCACCGGGCCGGCGAAGTTCCGGTACACGCTC
This sequence comes from uncultured Acidimicrobiales bacterium, assembly GCA_964390555.1. Lineage (GTDB taxonomy): Bacteria > Actinomycetota > Acidimicrobiia > Acidimicrobiales > SHLQ01 > CAVTWS01. The sequence continues at coordinate 20,925 of CAYMJU010000206.1, forward strand.
CGCTCGAACGCTGGGCCCCGACCCGGCGTGCCACGGTTGTCGGTCACGACGACCGCGAACCCCTGATCGGCGAACCACTGCGACGTCAGCCAGGCCGAATGGGACCGCACGACCCGACCATGGTGGGGCCCGCCGTAGGGATCGAGCAGGACGGGGAAGGGACCGTCGCCGTCAGGGAGCAGCAATCCGACACGGAGCCCGCGTGCTCCGACGGTGTCGATGCTCACCCGCGGGTGGACCACAGGGACCGCGGAGTGGTCGGCGAGAACGAGCGGCGCCCGCCCGGGGCTGCGCACCTCGGCCCTGACGCCGTGCCGTTCGAGCGTGCGCGACATCACCACCTCGACCGCGCCCTCGACCACCGCCGAGTGCACACCCGGCTCACCGGTGAGCGGGGTCACCGAGCCGGCGTTGTCGAGCACGACCACGTGGGTCTCGGTGGGATCGGCCGACACCTCGACCACCAGACCCCGGTCGCCCACGCCGACGACGCGGCGCACCTGGAGCCCCGCCGGTCCGAGCCATGCGCCGTCGACCATCACCCGCCGGGTGTCCGTCGAGCGGTCGTCGGCCACGACCACGAGCCGGTCGCCCCACCAGGTCGGCGTGCCCGGCACGACGTCGATCCATTCGGTGTCGCTCCAACGGAACCGCTCGTCGACGCGGCCGCTATCGGGATCGACGTCGAGCACGCCGGCCGTGGCCTGGTCGCGGGTGAGGACGAGCAGCGTGATCGACCGGCGTGGAGCCCAGGACGCGTGTACGAGGTACTCCCACTCACCTGCCGTCCACTCGATGTCGACTCGCGATCCATTGAGGCCGAGTACAGCCAGCCCGACGGCCGAGTTCGCCGTGCCCGCCGCGGGATACCGAATAGGTCGGGGCTCATCGGCGGGGTCGACGAGCGACGCCACCCACCAGATCCCGACCGGGGAGTCGTCGACCCGGGCCGCCAACAGACGCTCGCCGTCGGGCGCCCACCAGAACCCGCGGCCGCGACCCAACTCCTCCGCCGCGGCGAACTCGGCGACACCCCAGCTCACGCCCGGATCGGGATCGGCGGCCAGCACCCGATCGGGCTCGCCATCGATGCCGACGACGTGCAAGTCGCCCGAGCTCACGTAGGCCACGCGGCGGCCAGTCGGGTCGAGCCGGGGATCGAAGGCTCCCTCGGCGGCCGGTAGCTCCCGAGTCGCAGCGTCCAGAATCGAGGCGCCATGGAGCCTCCCGCCCAGCGCGAATACCGCGGTCTCGAGACCGGGGTCGGCGTCGTAGGCGACTATCCCGCCCGCGGACTCGCGGGCCCGCTCTCGGCGCGCTCGCTCGGCGGCGGGGAGGTCGGCATTGTCACCCACCTGCGCCGGATCGACGACAAGCCGCTCGATCCCCGTCGCCGGGTCCAGGACCCACAGACCAGTCGACGGATCGGTCGGGCCGGGCGAACGCAGGAACGCCACCCGATCGCCGGACTCGCTGACCCGGATGTCCCGCGGTGCCCCGAGCGAGAATCGACGGGTCAGGGCGTTCTGTCGCGGAAAGCTCACGTCGTCCACCGGTCAGAGAGTAGAACGACCGTCCAGACATCCGGCGACCCAGCTACCAAGCTGTGCATTCTGCTGGCATGATGCACGGGCCATGGCTGACCAGATCCCGCTCGACACCGAAACCTTCGCCATCCTCGCCCGTTTCAACGACGGGCTACTCAGGATCGAGGCCACCGAAAAGCGCGAGCGCGCGGTCAAGGCCGCCGAGAAGGCCAAGGAGGACGCGGCCGGCCGTCTCCGGGCTCTCGAGGCCGACCCTCAGGCCAAACCCGAAGCCAAATCCGCCGCCCAGGACGAGTACCGCCAGGCGGTCGAGGCCTGGCAGGACGTCAAACGTCGCGCCGACGCCGGCGAAGACGTGCCCGACACCGCGGCCGGTGACGGCGGCGACGAGACCGCCGCCGACCACCCCGTCGACGACGGTCCAGACGATGGCGGTGGCCATGGCGAAGCCGCGGACGACGACCGCCCAGACGAGAC
>CAYMJU010000207.1:0-73561 GCA_964390555.1 uncultured Acidimicrobiales bacterium
CTTCGCTCATAGCGTCGGATAGACGGCGATCTGGGTAGCCACCGCCGCCACCACGACCACAGCACCGATCGACGCCATTCGCCGCCCGATCTGGCTGCGAATCGTTGCCCCGGCGAGGACGAGCCCCAGCCCGACGAGGTACACGTCGTGGGCGATGATCGTCGGGCCGTGCACCACCATTCGACGCCAACCGTCACCGAACTCGTTCGGCCCCTCGGCGAGCCAGTGGTCCGGGATCCCCGCCGAGAAGACCGAGTCCGGAATGTCGATCTGCAGCGGCTGCCCCTGGAAGATGGCGACCGAGTGGATCGGGGGGATGTTCCAGACCCACCACATCGTCGATCCGAGCAGGACCACGAGCCCCCCGGCCACGCCAGCAGGGGCAAGCCAGCGGTGTCTGACGGTGGCGCCGAGCAGGGCGCCGAAAGCTCCGAGGACCGCGACGGTCAACGGCAGTTGAACGAGCTCGTACCACGGATGCAGCGCGGTGTCGGTTCGCCACCGACCGTCGCCGATCCAGTATCCGCCCTCGATGCGTGACACCACGCCGATGGCGAGCGCGACCAGCGCCGCCATCGCGGTGGGCACGGCGAGACCGATCAGGCGGGCGGCGGCGCGAATGTCCCTCCCGATGGGAGCCGTCGAAGCGAACTGTGCCCCATCGCGGAGCGTGTCTCGGCCGGCCGCCCGGAGTGCGGTCACGAATGCCACCGCGCCGAGCGGGATCACCGACACGATCTTCTCGGTGTAGGCACCCGACTGCCAGTCGGCGTTCGTCCCGAGCGAGATGGCGCCCGACATGGCGAAGGCCAACCAGATGGTCAGCCGCCGGGCGTACCAGCGGATCTCGATGGCGGCCAGCACCGGCAGCACCGGTCGGCGCCGGACCGCCACCAGTGGGAGGACGCCGGCGGTCACGTCCGGACCTCCGAGTCGGCGACCAGCATCAGGTAGCCGTCATCGACAGAGGGCGTGACGATCTCGGCGCCGGGCGGCGGAGCGCCGACGTGTCGGACCTCGCCGTTGGCGTTGACCCACGAGCGCAGGGCCCCGGGTGTGACCTCGTCGTCGATCCACACCCGGCCCTCGGCGACCCGGGACAACTCGGCGGGGCTACCGTCGAAGCGGATCCGGCCACGGAGCATCACCAGCACTCGCTGGCAGAACGCCGCCACCTCGTCGGTCTGGTGGGTCGACACCACGACGGTCCCCGCCCGGCCGTGCTCGGACAGCACGCCTCGCAGCCGGAGGCGCTGATCGGGGTCGAGTCCCGCCGCCGGCTCGTCGAGAACGACGATCGGCGGCCGACCGAGAAGCGACGCGGCGAGGGCTACCCGCCGGCGGGTACCGCCCGAAAGTTTGCGTACCTTGCGGTGCATGTGGTCACCGAGGTCAGTCGTCTCGAGCACTCGACGCACTTCGGCGCGCCGCTCGTCGCGGTCGGTGATCTCCTTGAGCACGGCGACGTAGTCGACCACGTCGTAGGCGGTGAAGCCAGGGTACAGGTCTGTCTCCTGGGGCAGGTAGCCGAGCCGGCGACGGATCTCGATCCGCTCGCTGGCCCTTCCCGGGTCGAGCCCGCACAGCCGAACCGAGCCACCGTCGGGCGTCATCACCGTGGCGATCATCCGCAGCAGCGTGGTCTTACCGGCTCCGTTCGGGCCGAGTATCCCCACCACGCCACCATCGAGAGTGAAGCTCAGGTCATCGACCGCAGCGACCGAGCCGAACCGTTTGGTGAGGTCCGATACCTCGATAGCGGTGGTCGGTGTCATGACGTTCTCCAATCGGGAATCTCGTCGGCGCGGTGAAGCATGACTGCGACAGCCGCCCCAGTGATCACGACGCAGACGAGCTGAGCGGGCGGGTGGTTGGTGACCAGGTCGTCGAGTGCGACGTCGAGGGACACCCGTCGGACCCTGGCCACCCAGGTACCCACGATCATCCACCACACCGCACCCGCGCCGATCGCCGTACGGATCGGGTCCACCCACGTGGACCCGGCGATGACGACGGCCGCGAACGCGACGCCCGGCAACACCCAAGCGACGATCGTGTCGGCGGGGAGCGGGGTGAGCAATGTGGCCGCCACGCCGCCGACGAGTGCGCACGTCGATGCGAGCAGCGCCCGGAGGAACGGAAGCCGCCCGCCCGCAAGCGGTGTCGCGGCCGCCAGCCCGCCGACCGGATCGATCCCCGGCCGGAAGGCTGCCACCACCGCAACGAGTGGGGCGAGGGGAGCGACCGCGACCACCACGCCGAGCGACGCCCGGGACCGGGCGTACGCGACGAGCGCAACTGCGGCGAGCAGCAGGACCGTCACGCCGAGAGTAGCGACCACCAGCATCGGGCTCGCCAGCGAGACCCGCAGAGCGCCGGTCGACCATCGAAGCGGTCGTCGAGGCCGGTCGATCCGGTCCGCGATGCCGGCCCAGAGATGCCCTCGATCCGCCGGGTGCCTCGCCGCGCCCGCCAGTTCGAGCCGACATTGCTCGCAGGCAAGCAGGTGCGCCTCGATCGAGCTGCGCTCGACCATCCCGGCGTCACCCGTCGCGTAGCGCCCCAACGAGGCGGCCTCAACGTGCCAGGTTGGTGACGTCATAGGAGTGCCTCCCTCAATTCGAGACGCGCCCTCATCATGCGCGTCTTCACGGTTCCCGTGGGTATCCCCAGCAATCGACCGGCCTCCTGGCAGGTCAGCCCGTCGAGAACGGTTGCCTGCACCACCGCTCGCAGCTCGGGTGACAACCGATGCAACGCCAGGCCGAGATCGCCGTGCTCGACGCCGACGAGGATCTCGTCCTCCGCCGAAGCGACGACCGCCGACCGCTGGTTGATCAGCCGCTCGATCAACGATTTCCGCGGCCGGAGCGCGTGCATGAGCTTGCGGATGGCGATGCCCCAGATCCAGGCCCCGACCTCGCCACTACCCGAGTACTTGCCGGCCGACTTCCAGACTTGGACGAAGGTGTCCTGCACGACTTCTTCGCGAACCGATACGTCGTGGCATCGATAGGCGAGCCGAGCCGACACCCACGGTTCGTGGCGTTCGAACAAGACCCGCAGCGCACCTCGGTCGCGGTCGGCCACCGCAGCCACCAGCTCGGCATCGGAGCGGTCGGTCCGCTCACCACGGGTCATGCACCACTGTGCCACCCACCACCCCGAACGGTTCTCGCCCCCACCACTTCTCGCGTTCTTGGCGCGATTCAGGGTGCTCTGCACCCTAAATCGCGTCAAGAACGAAGGGATCGGAGGGATCGGCGGCGCTCGAACAGGTCCTCGGCGGCGGCTTGGGCGTCGGCGGCGACCTTGGCCACGTCGACGGAGATCACCTGACGGTTCTCGACCAGGTGTCGGCCCTTGACCCACACGTCAGCGACGTCGTGGGCCGAGGCCGTGAACACGAGGTGCGCGGGCACGTTGAAGTCGGAGCCATGCAACACAGGGACGAAGTGGATGCTGCGCAGGTCGACGGTGACGATGTCGGCGTCCTTGCCCGCCTCGAGCGAGCCGGTGACGTCCTCGAGCCCCAGCGCCCGCGCCCCGGACAACGTGGCCATGTCGAGGATGTCCCACGGGTCACCCGAAGTCGGGTCAAGCGTCGACACCTTCTGCAACAGCGACGCGAACTTCATCTCCTCGAGCATGTCGAGGTTGTTGTTCTCCTTCTCGCCGTCGGTCCCCAAGGCGACGGTCATCCCCTGTTGGCGGTAGAAGCCGACGCGGGCCGGCCCCGACGACAGCTTCATGTTCGAGCACGGGCAATGCGTGACCGACGTCCCGGTCTGCACCACGAGCTGCACCTCGCGGTCGTCGAGCCAGACGCCGTGAGCGATCACGGTCTTGGGGCCGAGGATGCCACGGTTGTAGAACTCCTCGATCGGCCGGCGCCCGAACTGGCGCAGACACTCCTGAACCTCCCATATCGACTCCGACGAGTGCGTGTGGATGCCGGTGTCGTACTCCTCGGCCAACGCCGCGGCCTGGCGGAACATGTCGGGCGAGCAGTAGAAGATGTGCTCGAGCCCCACCCAGGTGCGCACGCGACCGTCGGCGGCGACAAGGTGGCTGTCGAGCAAACGGCGGTTCGTCTCGAGCGTCTCGAAGTAGTCGTACCGATCGGCGGTGTACGGCGCGAGCGTGGCCCGGATGCCGATGGTCTCGGCGGCCCGGGCCGATCCCTCCATGTGGCGCCACATGTCGAGCACCGACACGGTGCCGCCTCGCAACCCCTCCGTGTAGGCCATCCAGGATGCCGCCTCGGCGATCTCGGGGGTGAGCGCCCGGTGGGCGGGGTCGACGTGGTTCTCCAGCCACTCCCACAGCGCCATCGACTCCGCAGTTCCGCGGAGCAGGCCCGAGTGCAGGTGGCAGTTGTGCAAGCCCGGCATCACCGCGTGCCCGGCGCAGTCGATCACCTGCGCCGACCCCACCGCCGCGTGATGGCTCACCTCGTCGTCGCTACCCACGGCGGCAATACGGCCGTCGATGACGAGCACCGACCCCGGATCGTGGCTGATCTGGCGCCCTTCGAGCGGCAGCACCATGCCGCCGCGGAGGAGGAAGGTTGACGAGGTCGCCATGGCAGGTCTCCTTCAGGTCTCGCCAGCGAGCACGGGCACCAGCGACATGGTGTTTGTGTGGACGATGCCTTTGTCGGTGACACCGACGTCGGGGATGTTGGGCAGGCACAAGAAGTTGAGCGCGTACACCGGGCGATAGGTGATCGAGCAGTGGAGCTCCTCGACGATGACCCGTTCGAGGTCGGTCAGCCCCGACCCGACCTCGGCGAGGGGACGGTCCGACAACAGACCCGCGATCGGCAACGCCAGCACGGCGCGAACCTCGCCATCGACGACGGCGCAGTATCCACCGCCGACATCGGCGAGCGTGTTGGCGGCGAGCGCCATGTCGTCGTGCGAGTCGCCGACCGCGAAGATGTTGTGCGAGTCGTGGTTGACCGTGCACGCCACCGCGCCTCCCCGGATTCCCAACCCGCCGACGAAGCCGCGCCCGATCGAGCCCGTGCGGTGGTGGCGCTCGAGTACGGCGATCGAGATCACATCGTTTTCGATGTCGGGCTGCACCACGCCGTCGACCACTCGTAGCTCGGCTGTGCGCATCGTCTTCGGACCGCCGAACTCGACCACATTCACCCTGACGGGACCCGCCTGATCATGCCTGACCTCCATGTCCGCGCCTCGGGCCGGCCGCGGGAGGCGGATGGTGTTGCGCGTCGAGGCCGGCCACTCGAAGGCGGGTGTCGCGGCAGTGAGCATGCCCCGCTCGGCGACGACTGCGCCATGGTGGACCACCCGGTCGACCGACCAGGTCGCGAGGTCGTCGAGCACGACGAGGTTGGCGAACCGGCCCGGCGCTACCGATCCGTGCTCGCGGTCGATCCTCATCAGCTCGGCGGCGTTGATGGTCGCCATCTGCACGGCCTGCACGGGCGAGAAGCCGGACTCGATCGCGAGCCGGACTCGCCGGTCGAGGTGACCTTCGGTCATGAGGATGTTCGGGTGGATGTCATCGGTGCAAAGCACGAGGTATCGCGTGTCGATCCCCCGGCGTTCGGTCTCGGCCGCAATGGCCGGCCACTCCTCGGCGGGAAGCCGGTCGATCCTCGGCGTCAGCAACACCCGGAGGCCCCGGCGGAGTTGCTCGACGACCTCCTCGACGCTCTCCGCCACGTGCGTGTCCTCGAGCCCAGCGGCCACCCCGGCGTTGAGGATCGGGCCGACGAACCCGGGAAGTTGGCCACCGATGCTCTTGCCCGCGGCGATCGCGACCGCGATCCGACCGAGTTGCGCCGTGTCGGCTGTGAGCAGCAACGCCGGGTTGATGTCGCCGCCGAGACACACCGCGTCGGGCCGGGCAATGAGCTCGGCGATCTCGGCATCGGACAACGCATGGCCTGAGGTCTCGAGGTGAGCAGGCATGGCCGGCACCCGCCCGGGCACCCGCAGGAACAGGTCGAGCGGTAGGCCGGCCACTTCGGCCACGATCAGTTCGATGCCGGCCATCCCGAGGACGTTCGCGATCTCGTGGGGGTCGGCGCAGATCCCGAGCACCCCACGGGGCACGATCGCCCGAGCCAGCTCGGTGACGGTGAGGTTCGAGCTCTCGACGTGCAGGTGAGGGTCGATGAGCCCCGGCGCCACGTAGCGCCCGTCGAGGTCGACGACAACGGTCTCATCGCCGACGAGGTGGGCACCGATGCCCGCTATGTGCGTGCCGGCGCAGTACACGTCGGCTTCTACGATCTCTCGCGTGATGACGTTCACGATCCGCCCGCCCCGCAACACGAGGTCGGCCGGCGCATCGCCGAGCGCGACCTCGATGAGTCGCCGCCGGAGGGCCAGGTCGATCATCGCCGGAGCGTAGCTCGTCGGTCCGCGTATGATCCCGGTCATGGCACCGACGTTTCCGCCCAAGGGGTACCCGATCGTGTCCGCGTACATGGTGGTCGACGGCGCGGTCGACGCCATCGACTGGTACACGAGGGTTCTCGGCGCCGTTGAGCGCTACCGGATCCCGATGCCCAACGGCCGGCTCGGGCACGCCGAACTACAGATCGGCGACTCGGTCGTGATGCTCGCCGACCAGGATCCCGACTGGCAGGCGTACGCCCCCGGTCACTTCGGGGGTTCCCCGATCAGCCTGGTCGTCTACGTGCCCGACGTCGACGCGGTTGCGGCGGCTGCGGTCGAGGCCGGGGCGACGCTCGCGGGCGAGGTGAAAGATCAGTTCTACGGCGACCGCACGGCTCGGATCACCGATCCGTTCGGGCACTCGTGGAGCATCGCCACCCAGATCGAGCAGCTCTCGGGCGCCGAGATCGCAGAGCGGGCCAAGGCCACCTTCGGCTGATCACCCGGCGGGGAACCGGTCGAGGCCGGCGACGAAGAAATCTGTGGCGGTCGTGACCGGTTCGGAGGATCGACGGAGATCCTCGTACCCGAGCACCGCACCGAAGGGGGCGTTCCAATACGCGCTGTCGCCGGGTCGCTCCGGGCCCCAAGGCCCTAGGTAGAGGTAGGGATCGGCGTGGGTACCGTCGCCGGGGGACGCACCGAGGTTCACGCGGCTCGATCCACCGGCCACGTCGCACCCCAGATCGAAATGCTCCGGCCAAACCTGGGCCACCGTCGGCGACCGATCGCCCACGTCGGCGAGGACTCTGTCGAGCACCCGCTGACCAAACATGTACCAGTCGACCAGACAGGAAACGGAGACCGGATCGACGTCGAGCGCCACCGCCCGATCCCCGACCGGAGGCGTGTCGTCGCCGACCGAGAACGGCGCGTCGAGGTCCACCGTTACGAACGTCGCGGCCGACCCGAGCGTCGATCCTGACCAGGCCATGGTCGAACCGAACCAACCCCCGTCGCCACGGCGCTCGACGACCAGGCCGGCCGGCGTGATGCGCACCACCTCGTCGTTGGGTCCGGCGAGCGGCGATTGGAGCGACGCCGCGCCGGGTCGCAGCCCGAATCGACCAGACAGCTCGTGACGGCGGCGGGCCACCACGTGAACGACAACCCGTTGGATCGAGTCCCTCGTAGGGGCGAATGTCCTCGGGAGCGGTTCGAGCATGACCAGCCAACCCCGGCGAAGGCGGCGCGATTCCCGTCGTCAACCGATCTGGTCGGCGAATCTCGAACCGATATGTCGGGCGGTCGCCACCATCTCGTCGTTCGCGGCGGCAAATTCTGCCATCAGACCATCGACGGCGCCCGGTCCCCGGACCGACTCGAGCGCGGTGCGATACGCCGGGACCGACGCCCACTCCTCGGCCATGGCCGCGGTCACCTCAACGTGGAACTGCAGGCCCCACGACCGGCGGTACCGGAACGCCTGAGCGGGATAGGCGCCCGAGCTGGCCAGATGCACTGCCCCATGCGGGAGGTCGAAGGTGTCGCCGTGCCACTGGAGCGCGGCGATCGTCTTCGGCAGGCCCGCGAACAGCGGATCCTCAGCTGACTGCCGTGCGAGCTGGACAGGTAGCACCCCGACCTCGGGCCCCGAACCGGCATAGGCCCTGCCACCGGCGGCGTGGGCGAGGAGTTGTGCGCCGAGGCACACGCCGAGAAGCGGGACGTCGGCGTCCGCCGCTCGTTCGATGAATGCCAGCTCGTCGGTCAGCCACGGGTGGGTGTCGGTGTCGTACGCACCCATGGGACCTCCCATGACGACGACGGCGTCGATCCCGCCAAGCGTCTCGGGTACACGGTCGCCTTCGTCGAGCTCTAGCCGCACGATCTCGTGACCGCGCTCGACGAGCACGTCCTCGAACACCCCGGGCGGCTCGCACCTGATGTGCTGCAGGACGACGACGGCCACGAACCGGCTCAGTGCCCGGCGGGGCGTTCCCAGCCCTCGAGCACGGGGGCCTTCCAGTTGGCGCCGACCATCTCGGACCCGGCGACCCACGGGCCGAGGGAGGGCTGGCGGAACTTGCAGTGGATCCTCTTCAGACGGATCCCGTAGCTGTTGCCCTCCTGGAGGTGCTTGATCAGCACCTTGCGGGCCAGCTCGTCCTCGCGCCCGGGCGGTATGTCGAAATGGATCTTGATGAAGCTGTTCGAGTACCGGTCGAACACCGCCGGCACGCCGTCTTCCACCAGCAGCGTGATGTCCTCGAGCCAGTTGATGTCCGCGCCAGGGGTGGAGGCCACAAGGTCGATGTCCTCGACCTCGGTCAGGTCGCTCTGGTAGGAGTACCGCTGCCCGGCCAGTTCCTCGGAATCGAGGCCGACGGTGATCGACATGCGATCACCGCTCGACCCGAGCAGGCCGTGCTCGTCGCGCTCGGCGGTGCTCATCAGAGCCCTCCCCGGTCGGCGAGGACCTTCTCGAGCAGGTGCTTGATCTCGCCGAGGGTCCGTTCCTCGGTCAACCCGGGGATGTAGTTGGTTCCGGCGAGGGGCACCTTGGCCATCGCCGCGGCCTCGATGGTGAGCGCACACAGGTCCTCGGGCTCGAGGCTGTGGATGTTCGTCTTCCCGCATGCCCGGGCCAGCATCTGCATCTCCATGGTCATCGCGGTCAGGAAGTTGTAGACGCGTGTCGCCCCTTCCTCGACGTTGAGGCGCTTGCGCAGTTCGACGTCCTGGGTGGCTATACCCACCGGGCAACGGCCGGTGTGGCAGTGGTAGCACTGGCCGGCCGGCACCCCCACCGTGCCCTCGTAGTCGGTCACTCCGGGGATCTCACGGTTGCAGTTCAGCGCCATGAGCGACGAGTGGCCGATCGCCACCGCCTTGGCGCCGAGGGCGATGCACTTGGCGATGTCGGCACCGTTTCGTATGCCGCCAGCGACGACCAGATCGATGTCGTCGGCCAGGCCCACGTCTTCGAGCGCCCGGCGGGCCTCAGGGATCGCGGCCATCAGCGGGATGCCGGTCTCCTCGGCCGCGATGTGCGGTCCGGCGCCCGTGCCGCCCTCGGCCCCGTCGAGATAGATGATGTCGGGGCCGCACTTGGCGGCCATGCGAACGTCGTCGTACACGCGAGCGGCACCGAGCTTGAGCTGGATCGGCACCTGGTAGTCGGTCGCCTCGCGGACCTCCTGGATCTTGAGGCTGAGGTCATCGGGCCCCAGCCAGTCCGGGTGCCGCGCCGGCGACCGTTGATCGATACCGGCGGGCAGCGACCGCATCTCGGCGACCTGCTCGGTCACCTTCTGACCCATCAGGTGACCGCCGAGGCCGACCTTGCAGCCCTGGCCGATGAAGAATTCGACGGCGTCGGCGAGCATCAGGTGATGGGGGTTGAAGCCGTAGCGGCTCTGGATGACCTGGTAGTACCACTTGGTCGAGTGGTCCCGCTCGGGCGGGATCATGCCGCCCTCGCCCGAACACGTCGCCGTGCCCGCCATCGACGCACCCTTGGCCAGCGCCATCTTGGCCTCGAGCGACAGCGCCCCGAAGCTCATGCCGGTGATGTACACCGGGATGTCGAGCTCGATCGGCTTCTGGGCGAACCGGGCACCGAGCACGGTCTTGGTGTCGCACTTCTCGCGGTAGCCCTCGATCACGAACCGGGTGAGCGTGCCGGGCATGAACATCAGCTCGTCCCAGTGAGGGATGGGCTTGAACATCGAGAACCCACGCATGCGGTACCGGCCGAGGTCGGACTTGATGTGGATGTCGTTCATGACATCCGGCGTGAATATTCGACTCCTGCCGAGTACCGACTTCGGCGAGACCTTGTCCTCGATCGACATCAGATCACCAACTTCTTCTCGCTGGGTTCCAGGTTGTCGTAGTTCCAGAGCTGCTTGCCGCACACGAACTTCCGGAACGCCGGCGGTTCGCCGAGCCCGTAGATCGAGAACTTCCGGTTCAAGAACTCGTGGTCGGCGTCGTTCATCTCGCCTTCGACACAGTCGACCCCCAGGCTGGCGACCGTGCCGCCCACGTAGATCGTGCCGTCGTACATCGAGTCGCCGAGGCCCGGGCCGACGTTGCCGCAGTAGATCTGGCGGCCGCGCTGCAACATGAACCCGTTGTTCATGCCGGCGTCGCCCATCACGAGGATCGTGCCGCCCTTCTGGTCGATGCCGGTACGGGCCCCGACCGAGCCTTTTACGACGATGTCGCCGCCCCGGAGCGCGGCCCCGGTGAGCGATCCGGCGTTCTTCTCGATGACGACGACACCGGCCATCATGTTCTCGCACACGCTCCAGCCGACCCGGCCGGTGATACGGATCTCGGGGCCGTCGATCAGGCCGCAACCGAAGTAGCCAAGACTGCCCTCGAAGGTGATCCGGCACCGCTGCAGGATCCCGACTCCGAGCGAGTGCTTGGCCCCGGGGTTCTGGACCGTGACGTCGTAGACGCCGACCTCGTTCAGCAGCCAGCGCACCTCGAGGTTGATCTCGCGGGTCGTGAGCTTCGACGCGTCGAAGCGCCCCCGGTCACCGTCGATCTCGGAGATCTTCGGGATGGCGGCGATCGGCTCGGCCAGACCGCGGGCGTCATAGGTGATGGCGTTCTCACCGGGCATCGTGGGCCCCCTCTCGCCGTGGGGCGCAGGTCATCGGCTCCATACCAGCACCCTGTGCTCGTACGGGTCGTAGGTGTCGATCTCGTGATCGATGAGGGCGCGGATCGCCATCTCCTCGGACGCCAGCGCCACCAGGTCCGGGCCTTCGTAGACGACCAGCGGCTTGGCCGCCATCTCGTCTTTGGCCACCCCGAGCGCGTCCTTGGTGACCGCCATGTAGGTGAACACGCCGTCGAGGTCGGCCAGGCTCTGGTTCATCGCCGACTCGAGGCCCAGGCCCTCGCTCATCTTCTTGGCCAGGTACACGGCGATGATCTCGCTGTCGCACTCGCTTTGGAAGCGATGACCGCTGCGCTCGAGGCGCCGCTTCCACTGGAAGTAGTTGGTGAGCTGGCCATTGTGCACCACCGCGACGTCGCCGAACGGGTACGCCCAGTAGGGATGGGCGCCCGAGATGTCGACGTCGGACTCGGTCGCCATGCGCACGTGCCCGATGGCGTGGGTACCCGAGACGGCGGCCAGGTGGTACTGGTTCGCCACCTCGTTGGCGTCGCCGAGATCCTTGACGATCTCGAGCGACTCGCCGAGGGACAACACCTCGCACCCGGGCACGTCTTCCAGGTAGTCGGTGAGGGCCTTGAGATCGCCCGAGTACCGCACGACGGCCCGGAACGCGTACTCGGTGTCGCCGGTGACGCTGTCGACGCTCGCGCCGAGCTTGGCCAACCGTGACTCGACCTCGTTGCGGCTGCGCTCGAGGCGATCGGCGAACTCGAAGTCACGCGCGTCGCCGGCGTCGGCGAGCTTGAAGCGGATGACGATGCCGTCGACCTTCGGGCCGAACAGGGCGTAGCCGGTCGAGTCGGGGCCACGATGCTTCATGGCCTGGAGCATCTTGGTCATCTCGACGCCGATGTCGTGATTTCCGTCGCGGTGAATGATGCCGGCGATGCCGCACATGGTTGGAGAGTCCTTCCGGAAGGGCCGTGAACGGGCGAGGAATGCCTGGAGGTCAGGGGAGGACGTCGAGGTATTCCTTGATGTCCCAGTCCGAGACCGTGGAGATGAAGCGGATCCACTCGTCGGTCTTGTAGTGCCAGAACACGTTCCACATCTCGCCGGGCAGAGCCTGGCGGACAACATCGTCCTTCTCCAGCGCCTCGAGCGCCTCGCCGAGGGTGGCCGGGATGCGCTCGACCTGCTTGCCTTCCTCGATGGCCAGGTAGATGTTGCGCTCCTCGGGAGGGCCGGGGTCGATCTTGTCGGCCAGCCCCTCGCGCATGCACACCAGCAGACCGGCCATCGACAGGTACGGGTTGACCGCCGAGTCGACCGACCGGTACTCGAAGCGGCCGGGGGCACTGACCCGCACGGCGGTGGTGCGGTTCTGGAAACCCCAGTCGGCGAAGATCGGGGCCCAGAACCCGGCATCGGCGTAGCGGCGATAGCTGTTCACCGTCGATGCCGAGATGCATGTGAGCGCCCGCAGGTGCTTGAGGATGCCCCCCATGGCGTAGATGCCGGTCTGGCCCGGCAGCCGCGGGTTGTCGCCCTCGGGCATGAACGTGTTGTGGCCATCGCCGTTCCACAGAGAGAAGTTGTGGTGGCAGCCGTTGGCCGACACGCCCATGAACGGCTTGGGCATGAAGCACGGGTAAGCGCCCATCTCGCGGCCGACCTGCTTGCAGATCTGGCGATACGTCGAGAGGCGGTCGGCGGTGAGCTCGGCCCGGTCGAAGTTGAAGTTGAGCTCGAGTTGGCCCGGTGCGTCCTCGTGGTCGCCCTGGATCATGTCGAGGCCCATGGCCGCGCCGTACTCGATGACCTTGTGGATGATCGGTTGCAGTTCGGAGAACTGGTCGATGTGGTAGCAGAAGGGCTTCGTCATGCCCTCGACGGTCGGTTTGCCGTCGGCGTCGGCTTTGAGCCACATCATCTCGGGCTCGCACCCGACCCGCATGTGAAGTCCGAAGTCGGCCTCGAATTGGGCGTGGATGCGCTTGAGGTTGCCCCGGCAGTCCGACGTGAGGAACACGCCGGGGTCGACCTCTTCCTCGCGGCCCCGGAACAAGGTGCAGAACACTCGCGCCACCTTGTTGTCCCAAGGCATCACGCAGAACGTCTCGGGTTCGGGGAGGCCGACCAGCTCGCGGGCCTCGGGGCCGTACCCGATGTAGTCGCCTTTGCGGTCGGTGAACAGGTTGGCCGTCGCGCCGTAGACGAGCTGGAAGCCCTTGTTGGCGATGTTCTCCCAGTGAGGGGCCGGCACGCCCTTGCCCATGATCCGGCCGGTGACCGAGATGAACTGGTAGTAGATGTAGGTGACCCCCGCCGCGTCGATCTGCTTGCGGACATCCTTGATGGCCTGGTCACGGCCGGACGTGTTGAGGAAGTTCTCCAGATCGGTTGCCACGGTGCCCCTTTTTCTGCCGGCTGGTCGCCGGGTTTCGCTGTTCGTGCTCCGTTCCGACGGTGGTCGGACCGGCCCCCACGTGTTTCCCCACATTCAACTACGTCTACTCACAGGAGACAAGCGATGAGGCGCGCCGCAGTCGCGATCCTGCTCGTGGCGCCGGTGCTCGGCGGGTGTTCAGGCGGCTCCACGCCCGCTGCGGTCGACGACAGCCGCCTCGACCCGACCGCTTGGCCGCCGACTCCCCCATCGCCGGGATCGCGCCACCGGAGGCCATGGCCGACCTCCTCGCCATCCCCGACCCCACCGAACCAGGCATCGGCGCCTGGTTCGATTAACAGGCTGAAGACGGTGAACTATCTGACGCTCTACAGGCTTAACCCTGTAGTGTTGAGCCATGACCACCCCGACGATCGCCCGCCAACGGCTCGACGAACGACTACGGTTGCCTACGATCCGCGGCATCTCGCGGCCACACCGCGGTTGGATCCGCGCGGTCAGGGATGCGCTGGGGATGTCGTCGACCGAACTCGCAGCGCGCCTCGGCGTGAGCCAGCAAAGTGTCGTTGACCTCGAACGAAGCGAGGAGCGACATACCATCAAGCTCGAATCGCTCGAGCGCGCGGCACGCGCCCTGGAGTGTGAGTTGGTGTACGTCCTGGTACCGCGAGCCTCGCTCGACGACATCGTGCACGAACGAGCCACCGAGCGGGCTCGTCGGCTGCTCGACGAAGTCGGCCATCACAGTCGACTCGAGGACCAAGCTGTCACCGGTGACGATCTCGAGGCTCAAGTTGCGGAGATCGCGGCTCGCCTCGTCGATAGGCGCGGCCTCTGGACCGATCACGTTGACACCCGACGATGACCGATGCGTTCTTTGCTACCGGAGACGGGCAGACCGAACTCTCCGACGACGATCGCGAGGGCTTGATCCCGACGTACGTCGCTACCCGAGCCGATCTGTTCGCGGCCGAACAACTCGGCATCGCGCTCGCACTCATCGGCCGATCACCATCGGTGACGAAGCTTCTCGACGACAAGTACCTCCGCGATCTCCATCGAGCGATGTTCCGCGAGGTCTGGCGCTGGGCCGGCCGCTACCGGATTCGGGAGACGAACATCGGCATCGACCCGAGCATGATCCCGACGGCCGTTCGCTCACTCGTTGACAACGCGCGCGCCTGGGTCGAGTTCGAGAGCTTCGGTCACGACGAGCTCGCCGTACGGTTCCACCACCGACTCGTCCAGATCCACCCGTTCCCCAACGGCAATGGTCGGCACGCCCGGATTGCCGCCGATCTCTTGTCCCGCGGCCTCGGGAACGCGGCGCTCAGTTGGGGGCGTCACACGTACTCGACGACTGCGTCGCTGCGGGAGGCGTATGTCCGAGCCCTGCGGCGCGCCGACCAGGGCGCTTACGAGGACCTGGTCGCCTTCGCTCGGGGCTGAGCGCCGTCGCCAGCGCCGAGCATGGCGAGCAGCTTCGTGGTGGTGTTCCAGTTGCGGATGGTCATCTGCTGGTACTCCGGGGTGCTCGCCACCTTCGACAACCGGCTCTGGGTTCGCCGGGCGCTGAGGCGCGCGAAGTAGAGCACCCCCCTTCCCGCCCACGCCTGGTCCACGCCGTCGCGTACCTCGACGGCGGCCATCGCCTGGTCGATCGTGAGTGGCGCCTTCAGGAAGATGACGTCGCAATGGTAGGTGCCGGGCTCCCGCCCGAAGCCGGCAGGCGCGTCGTCGACCACGGACCGGAGCTGTCGGTGCGACCGCGCCATGACTGCGATCGGTGCGCCGAATCGGCGCTCTAGCATCGCCTCGATCTCACCCTCGATCGCCGCTGGCGGTAGGTCGGACTCCATCAGGACGTTGCCGGACTGGATGTAGGTGCGCACCGCCGCGAATCCAGCGACCTCGAACGCCGCGCGAAGGTCGGCCATCGGGATGACGTTGCGGCCGCCGACGTTGATCCCCCGCAACAACGCCACGTACCGCTCGGAGCCCACGCCGTTGGACCGTAGCTGACCCGGCCGGGCCCGAGATGGACGTAGCGTACGCGGGTGGTTGGGGGCTCTACCCGGCCGGCGGTCGACGCGTCCGCGGGCGCGTCGGATGGGTTGTGGTCCTATCGGGGGCTGTCACACCCCCCGAACCCACCACAGCGTCCCGTATCAGGACAGCGGCCACACCGTCACCGACGAACTCCGACTCAAATGCTCTGAACCACCGAGAGCACCACAAGCGAGCGGCCTGACTCCCTACTGAGCTACGGCACCAGGACTAGGGGGACGGGGAGTTGGCGGCGGGCCCAGCGGGCCGAGAGCCGTCGGAGGGAACCGCCGTCGCGGCCGCTCACAAACACCAGCGACGCGCCCGTCGCGCGGGCGGCCTCGCGGATCTGACGGCGCACGTTGCGGGTCTCGCTACCGATGAGGCGCTGGCGGACATTCACGCCCCGGATACCGAGGCGGAACGCCACCAGGTCGACCAGGCGCTCGGCGTCGACCGAGGTCTCGACGTGTCGCACGCCGAGGTGGGTGTGCTCGGCCCGGCGAGGGTGGAACAGCGCCACCCTTGGCATCGCCGGTGCGAGCGAGGTCGGCGCACATGTCCCGGGCGCGCTCGGCCGATTCGTAGTCATCCACCGCGAGCAGGATCCGGTTGGACATCTCCCCATCATCGGGCAGTGGTGCTGGAAAGTTAGAGCGACTCATGCCACACCACCGGGAAGTCACGATCGTCGAGGGGACCGCCGCCGACCGGGGCCTCGCGGCTGTAGATCGGGTGCCGTACCGTCGAGTGGTGGCGGCTTCCGATCCAGCCGAAGTGGGCGACCACGCTGCGGCGCTGGCGCGTGGGCGAGGCGTTGGGCGGACTGCCGTGGAACGTCCACCCGTGATGCACCGCGACGCCACCGGCACTCACTTCGATCGGCGTGAGCAGCGAATCGAAGTCGGCATCAGAGGGGGCCGAGGCGCGGGCGTGGGCGAGCCAGTCGTCGGGCGCGTGGAAGTTGTCGACCATCGGAGCGGGCGGCCAGCGGTGCGAGCCACGCACGTACCAGACCGTGCCGGCGTCGGCCGCGGTGTCGTCGAGCGCCATCCAACACGTCGTCATGTTCACCGGGTCGAGCCAGCCGTTGTAGGCGTTGTCCTGGTGGGCGCCGAGCGCCAACCCGTTCGGCGGCTTCCAGAGCACGTTGTCCTGGAGGATCCGGACCCCATCGAGGCCCGCGAGCCGGGCGACGAGCTCACCGATCCTCGGCGACAGAACCGTTGCGGCGACGGTCGGGTCGGCCCTCCAGGTGTTGCACAACTGGCGCGTACGGTCCGGCGACGTGACTCCGTGCGTGTAGTTGACCTCGTCGGGCGGGGTCCCGGTCACCCACGCGTGATCGAAGAACAGCGGCTCGAATCGCGCCCGCAACGCGCCGACCGTTGCCGTGTCGAGCACGTCGGGGATCACCACGAACCCGTCGCGCTCGAATGACTCGACCTGCTCGTCGGTCGGGACCACGACGACCGTCGCTCAGTTGAACCGGGGCGCCGGTGGCATCTCGGCGACCTGACGGGCGAGCGCGGCATCGAGATCGGCCCGGCGCTCGGCGTGGCGGGGGCCGTCGTCGTCGTGGGTGAGGATGAGGAAGCGGTCGGCTTCGACCGCGTCGGCCACGATCGGACCGACCGCGTCGGCGGCGATCCCGGACGACAGCATGTAGTCGGGCATGTGGAACCACGGCACCCCATCGGGCACGCCCGAGATGCGGGCGTGCTCGCCGAGGTTGGTGTGGATCACGCCGGGGCACAGCACCGACACGCCGATGCCCTGCGCCTTGAGGTACACGTACAGGCCCTCGGTGAGCCCGAAGGCGGCAAATTTGGACGTGATGTACGGGATGGCGTCCCAGCTGTACGCGTAGAGCCCGGCCACCGACGCGGTGGTCACGACATGACCCGAGCCCCGCTCCTGCATGTGTGGCACGAACGCCTGGATGCCGCGGATCACGCCGAGCACGTTGACCTCGAAGATCCACCGCCAGTCGTCGAGTGGCACCCGCTCGGGCGGCCCGAGCACCGCGACGCCGGCGTTGTTCATCACCAGGTCGACGTGACCCATGGTCTCGAGGGCCCGATCCCGCAGCGCAGTCACATCGTCGTCGCTCGTGACGTCGCACCGCACACCGATCGCCCGGCGGCCGAACCCCTCGATCTCGGCCACGACCTCGGCCATGCGTTCGTCGTGGATGTCGGCGACCACCACGTCGGCGCCCCGGCGGGCGAACTCGACCGCGCACGATCGCCCGATGCCGCTCGCACCCCCAGTGACCACCGCCACCGCCCCTGCTTCGATCTTCATGCGCCCATCATCGCCCAACCTGTCGCGGTACACCGGACATGGTCCGGCCGACCGCGACAAGTTGAGTGATGCGGGATGTGGCCCAGATCCTTACGGGCAGAGCACTTGGAGGGTGAAGGCTTCGGTAGTGCCCAGTTCGGTCTCGGCACCAGCACTGTTGTAGGTCCGGATGAAGAGCGCGTTGAGCGTGGTGTCGCTCTCGAGCTCGGCGCTGATCTCGCCGGGATTTGCTGCGCCTCCGGCCTTGTCCTGGAGGGTGGCCAGCCAGCCACACGTGTTTACGTTGCGGTTGAAGATCACCCGGTAGAGACCTGCGTTCACTCGTGACACAGCCGTGACCCCCACGCCGCCGCGGATGACGTTGGGCGCCGCTGCACCGTTGGAACCGACGGTCACCCAGATGCTGCGGGCGTTGATCTCGGTCTCGGTGAAGTAGCGGTCGTCGTGGTTGTGGTTGTACAAGATCCCCGTCACGTCGGCGATCACGTCGACGGTGCCGCCGTTGTTGTAGATGCACACCGTGCCCGTCGCCGACAGCCGGACCGACGCGCTGTTGAACGAGATCCGGCCCGGGAACGGGTTGAGCGTCGAGGCGTTCGGGCGGGTGGCGTCGCACGGGAACACCGTGAGGAACGTGTCAGCCGAAGCGTTGACGGCCGTGATGTTGAGCACCGCACCGACAAGACCGCCGGCGATCGCGCAGCCACCCTGGCCGGTGGCACCCGCGACCTGGAGGGTCAAGGTCTGGCCCCCCGTCAGCGGAGCGGCCGGCGCGCCGGTGGGACCGTTGGTTCCGGGGGCGTTGCGGGTCTCGAGGATGCGGCACGGCGTGACCGGCTCGACGACCGGCCGAGGATCGGCACCCGGCGCGGCGCCGGAGATCGATACCCGGCCGAGCATCATGCCCGTGATCGCCGACACGAGGATGCAGGCGGCGATGAGCAGCACCGGCCGCTTGATCAGAGTTCTTGCCATGTTGAGTTCTCCTGTTCGAGGCGGCGGCTTGGTCGCCACCCGCGGACCCTACTCCTGATCTGATACCACCCGGCTGCAATGGTCGCTTTCCCCCGTCTCGCCGCGTACGCATGAAATCACAGGAAACAGAGTTTCTTCACGTTCAACTCCAGCCGAGACGCACCAGACCACGACGAACATCTGCGACACAACGAACGTCAGCCCGGCGGTATCGGTCCGCACAAGCGGGCTACCTCAGAGCAGGTCGTCGATCACCGGGATCCAGAGGTCGGCGAGGATGGCGTAGCCGTCGCCGTTGGGATGGATCAGGTCCGGGGCCATTCTCGACTCATCCGTCCAGAACGGCGCGTTGGTGTCGACGGTTCGCACACCGTGCTCCGCCGCGACCTCTTCGACGACGCGGTCGAGGCGCTCGCTCATGGCGGACATCTGCTGGATCTCCTCGACGGTGATCTCCGACACGACGGCGTTGAGTGCGTCGAGGTCGAGCGCGATTGGACGCAGTGACTGGTCGTCGGGGAGACCGAGGACCACCACCGCTCCGGCCTGGGACAGCTCGCTGACCGTGCGGTCGAGGTTGGTGCGGAAGGTCTCCTCTGACGCATCCTCCTCGGCGGGTGACGTTCCCTCGGGCGAGCCGTACGCGTACAGGAACCACATGTCGTTCGAACCGATCAGCACGGTGACCAACACCGCCCGCCCGTCCGCGACGGCCGCCGTCACCGTTTCGACCGCGGCCGGCAGTTGACCCGGCGAGCCGTCTTGGCCCTCCACCATCCCCGTGCTGTGCCAGCCCGAGACCCCGAGGTTCACGAGCGACGTGCCCGCACGGCCCGACATCGCCCCGATCGACTCGGTCAGGCGTCCCACGAAGCCCAACCCGGTGTCGTCGCCTTCGCCGTAGGTCAGGCTGTCACCGAGCGCGACAACGGTGACGGGCCCCTCCCCGAGTGTGGTCGTCGGCGCCGCAGTCGGCCCGGTCCCTGCTGGAACCGTGCTGGTCGGCGCCTCCGTGTTGGTCGACTCGTCGGTCGCGTCGACCGCCGCGTCATCGGCCACATCCGGGTCGGAGCTGCCGCACCCGGCCGTGAACGCGACGAGGGCCACGACCACCAACGTTCGACAGCACGGCCTCCTACTCCACGAGGCTTGCCGCCAAGTCGCGCGGTGACGAATCGGCATGGGGTCGGAGGTGCGGGCGGGGGTCATGGACGATCGTGCCCTTCGGCGGTGGGTGGAGGAGGTGGCGGTTGGAGATGGGCCGCTGCCGGCGCCGGCGTGACCGTTGTCGTCCCGCGACGGTTCGCGGCGTAGAGGGCGAATCCCGCGACGAGGAGCGCCGCGGCGGCGATGACCAAGGCGATCACGGCCAGCGACGAAGTCGCGTCGTCGTCGGTGTCGGACGCCGTGGCCGTTGTCGCGACCGCCGACGGGCTCGAGGTGGCCGCGCTGCCGGACGGCGCCGAGGTCTCGCCGGCGCCCGGGCTGGTCGACGCGCTGATGGGCGCGGCGCCGACCAGCTCGTCGGACAGGCCGTTGATGTACTCCTCGATCGCCGTGTAGCCGGACGACATCACCGTGGCATGGTCGTCGCCGTTCGCGGGATCGAGGCCGTTGTCGGACTCCCATGCGTCGGCCATGCCGTCGGCGTCGGCGTCGGCCGGCGCCTCACCCGGGGTCAACCCGGCGATCAGGTCCTCCGGTGGGTTCGGCGTCCAGTCGCCGCCGCCCGTGCGGACGTCGTCGACCGTCTCCAAGGTCATCTCGTCGCGAGGGAACGCGCCCGCCGAGGTGAGCACCGATTCGTACGCGTCTCCGGGCGTCTGTATGGAGACCGGCTGGTAGGTCACGGCCTCGGTCGTGAAGTCCGTTGGTTCCGAGATGATCTGGCTCGCGTCGGTCCCGGCGGAGAACGCCGCCTCGGCAAGCGGCGTGGTCGAGATGTCGTCGACGATCCCCTCGAACTGGCCGGGTGCGGTGATCTGGTTCTGGTACAGCCAGTAAGTGGTGCCTCCGGGCTCCTCGTCGTCGAAGAACATCGGCGTGAAGTTCTCGTGGCTCGGGCCGTGGATGAACGTGTTGCCGGCGATGTGGAACTCGCCGGAGGCGGGGTTGTGGTGGACCATCGCGTCCTGGCAGTCGTACATGACGCTGTTGATCAGCTCGACCGGCCCGGTGGCGAGCGCCGGGCAGCGAGCCTCGTGATGGGCGAAGAGCACGTGGTGAACGGTGAAGCGGGGGCTGTCCGGCCCGGCTATGAGCCCGTCGTTGTGCGAAGGCTCGGCGCCCTCGGGGTTGGACTGCTCGATCGTGGTCCACTGCACGGTCGAGTCGGGCGAGAACTCGTACATGTCGAGCGTCTCGTCGCTGCCCCACGACAGCGAGAGGTGATCGAGGATGGTGCTGGGGTTGCCGCCCAGTTGTAGGGCGTCGTAGCGGGACGCGAGATCGTCGACGGCACCCTCTTCATCGTTGATCGGGGGCGGCCGGAAGCGGACGTGGCGGATGATGATGTTTCCCCCGGCCCCGTATCCGTCAACGCGGCCGTGGATGGTGATCCCGGCGCCCGGTGCTGTCTGGCCGGCGATGGTGACGTCGCCGCAACGGAGCTCCATGTCGTACTTGGGTCCCGGCACCTCGATGACGCCGCTGACCGCGAAGACCACGATCCGCGGGCGGCAGTCCTCCGGCGACAACGCATCACCGAGCGAACCGGGGCCGAATGGCTCGAGCGTGTCGACGATCACGACGTCTCCGCCCCGACCCCCGGTGGCGGAGGCTCCGAATCCCTCCGCGCCCGGAAACGCGACGAGGTCGGGAACAGCGCCGGCGTGTCGGGTCGGAAGTCCGGCGGCGAGCACCGCCCCGGCGAGCGCGAGCACGGTCGCAACCGCGCGGTGCCGGCTCGTTCGATTCCTGCGGATCATGACGGTGGCCGTTCGGCGGCACCCAGACCCACGGCGGGGCTGGCCGGGTCGAGCGAGAAGTCCCCGCCGGCCGGATCGACGAACATCGGGTCGACGCTGATGTTGCCCACGCCGTCGATGGCCTGTTGCGTGTCGGAGTTCGTCACCGTCAGATTGCAGCCGGCCGACACGATGTCGTCGCCACCGTTGCCCCAGAAGATTGATTTCGTCACGGTGATCTCGCATGGTGGAGCGCCTTCCTCGGAGATCGCGGCGAGGAGGGCTCCACCGTTGCCCGAGTTCGGGCAGTCCGTCTGGGCGATGGTGACGTTGACGAGGCGTGCCACCGTGGGGGTCTCCCCTCCCGAGTCGACCAGCATCTCGGTCCCGCCGTCGCCGGTGCACTCGTTCGCGTAGTACAACTCGTCGGTCAACGTCGCGTCTGCTCCGTCGTCGATGAACACCCCGGAGCCGGCCGCGACCGCGTAGTTGCCGGTTATCACGTTGCCTTGGAGCGTGGCCATCGTGCCATCGCCGTAGACGATCATGCCGCCGCCCCAGCCGTAGCCGAGGACCTCGCCGATGCGGTTGCCCTCGATGTGATTGCCGAGGACGCTCGGCTCACCGGCGAGGTAGAGGCCGCCGCCGTGATCGCCCACCGAGACGTTCCCGCTCACGGCGTTCCCCTGGATCGTCACCTTCCCGATCGACGAGATGCCCGAACCGCGACCGGCGCGGTTGTTCTCGATGACGTTGCCGATGATCGAGATGTCGTTGCCGTAGGTCGCGATGCCGCCACCCTCCGTCTCGCCCGGATCACCGTCGGCGTGGTCGACCGCGTTCGAATCGATCCGGTTGCCGACGATCGCCACGTCGGTCGACGCGGAGTCGATGTGCACCCCACCGCCGAACCACCGGTACGTGTCGGTCGAGCCTCCACCGCCGGTGAGACGGAAACCCTCCACGCGGATGCCCCTCGACGCGGTGATCGAGACCACCGACGTCTCGCTGGTCCCCTGGAGCACAGTCTCGTTGGCCTGCGAATCGCGGGCCGAGAAGTCGCCTCCCGCGGCGAAGCCACCGAGCAACGCCAGATCCTCGACGCCGGCGAACACCACCGGCTCGGCGTAGATGCCGGCCGCGACTTGGATCGTGGTACCGGCGATCGCCACGCTCAGCGCGTCGGCCACCGATGGGAACGGCTGCGACACCGTGCCGTTGGCTGCTTCGCCACTCGCGCCGGAATCGACGCAGAGCACGGTCGCTCCGTCGCAGGGCAGTGCTGGTGCCGGGTTCGGAAGCGGGGGCAATGGAGCGGCTTCGACTCCAGGTGTGGATGCCGGCCCGCCGGTGTCGTCGGTCTCCGCAGAGGAGTCGGCCGCAGGGGCGTCGTCGCTCGGGGCCGTCGTGTCGACCACCTCGGGCGACTCCTGCGATGTTGAGGTCGACGAGTCGGTGCCGCAGCCGGCGGCGAGCGCGATGAGCGCGACCGATCCGATCAACGCCCAACAGACCAGTGACGGCTTCGATCGGCGCATCCTCGAACCGTAGGCGATGGCGCCCTCGCCCCATGCTGGACGCGGTCGCGGCGGCGCATAGGACGATGTGGCCGGTCGAGATCTCGCCCAACATGTACGCCCGAGCCGACCGATGCCCGCCAACCAGCGCGACGTAGCACGACATGGGCCGTCAGGAGGTCGACAGCCTGAGCCAGGCGACAGACTCAGTCGACCGGTCGCTTTCGCCGGCTCGCCGCGTACGCATAGAATCACAGGAAACAGAGTTTCTTCACGTTCAACTCCAGCCGAGACGCACCAGACCACGAGGGGGATACCGATGGCGCTTCCCGACAGCGCTCGATTCGTCGTGATCGGCGCCGGCGTCCACGGTCTCTCGACCGCCTATCACCTGGCGAAAGAGCTCGAGGCCGCCGGTACCGGCTGGGGTGGCGACGTGGTCGTACTCGACAAGAACGGCATCGGCGCCGGAGCCAGCGGCATCGCCTGTGGTGTCGTGCGGAACAACTACTACCAACCGGCGATGCGCCGGCTGATGGCCCACTCGGTCGGCGTGTGGGAGCAGCACGCCGAGCGCTTGTCGTACCACTCCGTCGGCTACATGCAGATCTCGCCCGAGGTCATGCACGAACAGGTCGCCACCATCTACGAGCAGGAACAGGCGATCGGGTACCCGTCGACCTTCGTAGAGGGCGAGGCGGCGTGTCGCGACTACATGCGGGCCATGTTCCCCGACTGGCAGGCCCGCAACATCACGACGGTGCTGCACGAGGACCGGGGCGGGTACGCCAACAACATGGCATCGATGACCGGCCTGGCCGCCATGGCCCGCGCCGAGGGAGTCCGCATCTTCACCGGTACCCGAGTCACCGGTTTGCGCACCGACAACTCAGGCTCGGTGACCCACGTCGAGACCGACCAGGGCACGATCGCCTGCGAGCAGGTCGCAGTGGGCGCGGGACCTTGGGTCCGCGACTTCTGGCGCATGCTCGACCTGCCCGACACGGTGACCGTCGTCGGCCGAGACGGCAACCGTTACGAGCGGCCGATGTGGGTGTACTGGTGCCTCGAGGAGGGGACGCTCGGCGTCGACCCCGACTACTTGTCTCTACCCGACGGCCGCATGCCGCCGGTCATCCACGTCGACACTGACGCTCCGCTCTACGATGACGACGGCGGACTCGTGACCGACCAGCTCTGGGGCATCTATTTCAAGCCCGACACCAACTTCGGCGGTGTGCAGGGCGGGGCTATGCCCTACATCGTCGACAAGCCACTCGACCAGGTCGCCGTCGACCCTTACGGCACGTCGAGCCCCGACTTCATCGTGGGCGACGATTTCAAGCGCATGTGGACCTCGGCGCTCGCGCACTGCCTCAAACGGTTCGAGGGCATGAGCCACCTGTACAAGGACGAGCCGTCCGGTGGCCTCGGCTGCTTCACTCCAGACAGCTTCCCGGTCATCGACTACGCCCGCGACAACGCGTACGTGATCGCCGATTCGAACCACGGCTACAAGATGATCGGCGTGGGGCAGCTGGTGGCCAGGGCCATGCTCGGCCAGCCGCAGGAGATCTTGCACCCGTTCCGGTTCGGCCGCTACGCCGACGGCGACCTGCACCCGACCAGCAACTCACCCTTTCCCTGGTCCTAGACCAGCAACGATGTCCGGGGGGACGACGACATGACCGACAAGATGTGGGGCGACGCGCCGTTCTGGGGGCTGGGGTACGAGTGGGACCCGAACTGGGTGCTCACCGACCGCCAGCAGGAGCTGCGGTCGCTGCTCATCGACCTGTGCCAGTCCGAGATGCGGGCCAACGCCAAAGTCAGCGACGACAACCTCGTGTACCCCCGCGCCAACCTCGAGCTGCTCGGCCGGCACGGCTTCCTAGGGCTCACCGTGCCCGAGGAGTACGGCGGGCTGGGCGAGAACCACGTGGCCTACTCGATGGTGTGCGAGACCATCGCCCGCTACGGCTGCGCGTCGACGGCCATGTGCTACGTGATGCACATGGGGGCGGTCAACGCGATCATGCTGCGCCCAACCGATTACTTGATCGACAAGTACATCCGGCCGCTTCGTGACGGCAGGATCGGCACGCTGTCGTACTCGGACCCCGAGACCGGGTCGCACTTCTGGTACCCGATCTCGTCAGGGGCCGAGCGGGCCGACGGCGGGTTCAACGTTCGGAAGAAGGCGAGCTGGACCACCTCGGCCGGGTTCGCCGACTGGTACGTCGTGCAGACCACCAGCCCCGACTTCGCGTGGTACGACGACCTGTCGGTGTTCGTGGTCGACGCCGAGCACGCCAACGCCCAACCCGAGCTGTGGGACGCCATCGGCTTGCGGGGCAACCAGTCGGGCAGCCTCGACGTCAACGGCTTCGTCCCGGACGACCAGCTCATCGGACAGGTGGGCGACGGCGCCTACTCCAACGACGAGTCGGTCGACCCCTGGTTCCTGATCGGTTCGTCGTCGGTGTGGAACGGGATCTCCCTCGGGGCGATCGACATCGCCAAGCGCCACACGACGGCCAAGAAGCACGTCGATGTCGGCCTCCGGGTGTGCGACTACCCCACCATCCAGGACTACGTGGGCGAGGCGGTCATCGACACCAACGCCAGTCGAATGTTCGTTACGAGCGTGGCCCAGGCGTGCGACGCGGCCACCGACAACAACACCCGGCGCCTCGACGGGGCCACGGCGCGGGCCGACTTCTTGCACTGGGCGTGGCAGATCAAGTTCGTCGCGGCCAAGAACGTGGCCCACGTGTGCGACAAGATGCTCCACGCCTGCGGCGGCTCGGGCTTCAAGCGCAACATGGAGCTCGAGCGCTACCTGCGCGACGGCAAGGCCGGTTGGGTCATGGGCCCGACCAACGAGGTGCTCCGCCAGTTCGTCGGCAAGGCGGTGCTGCTCGGCTTCGACAGCCTCGACTACTGGAACCAGACCGTGAACCATCGGGCGATCGACAACGAGGTGAAGAAGCTCGACCCCGAGGCCAAGCGGGCGCTGGCCGAACGCTTGTTGTCCGAGGCGACGGCCGACGAGACCGCCGGCAAGAAGGGCACGGTCAAGGTCGGCTGATGCCGGTCGAGCGGGTGCTCTTTCCGGGGCTGGTTCCCCGGGTGCCGGGGCTCGAGCGATATCGGGTCGAGCCCGGCGAGGCCCGCCGACTCGATCTGCGGCCGGGCGACGAGCTGCGGCTCCGCGACCCCGAAGGACTCACCGCGGCCACCATCACCGTGACCGATGGTCGCCTCGATGGCGAAGGCGGCCGGATCGACGTGTTCGGTGCCGGCTCGCCGGCCGGGGCATCGGCGACGTTCGTCTCGTCCGACGGCGCCGCGGTCCTCATCGAGAGCGCGGCGTTCGTCATGGACGTCGGTGCGTCGCATCCACCGTCTGCGTTGCGGGTCGAGCTGCAGCGGGCGACTGTCGATCCCGAGTCCGAGCCCCTTCTCCCCGAACCGCTCGCCCTGCCGCTCGTGCTCGACCGGCGCATCGACCGGGCCACCGCAGCCTCCTACGAGGTGGCCGAGGGGCAGTGGATCCAGATCCTCGACGTCGAGGGCCGGCAGTGCTCGGACCTGTTGGCGTTCAACGCCCGCCAGCTCCAAGCCGGGCGCGAGCGCGGCATCGACCCCACAACCACCCGCACGCTGCTGGGCGCGCTGTACCCGGGGCCGGGCCTCTACTCCAAGTACTTCGACCAGGACATGCAGCCGCTCCTCGAAGTCGTGCGCGACACCGTCGGTCGCCACGACACGTTCGGGCTGGCGTGCACCGCCAAGTACTACGACGACATGGGCTACTTCGGCCACGCCAACTGCAGCGACAACTTCAACGCCGCGCTCGACCGGTTCGGGCTCGAGCCGCGGCGGGGCTGGCCGGCGATCAACCTCTGGTACAACACGATGCTGATGGGCAACTCCATCACCCTCGACGAGCCCGAGTCCCGACCCGGCGACTACGTGCTGATGCGGGCCCTCACCGACCTCGTCGTCGGGTCGTCGGCGTGCCCCGACGACATCGACCCCACCAACGCGTGGAACCCGACCGACATCCACGTGCGGGTGTACGACGCCCACCAGACGTTTAGCCGGGCGATCGCCCGCCGAGTCACCCCCGAGGCCGACCCCGTGCTCACCAAAGACACCGCCTTCTCGCCCCGCTGGGGTGAACTGACCCGCCGCACCACCGAGTACCGGGGCTACTGGCTGCCAACGTCGTTCTCCTCGGAGGGTGCCATCGCCGAGTACTGGGCGTGCCGTGAGCACGCCGCGGTGATGGACCTGTCGCCGCTGCGCAAGTTCGAGGTCACCGGCCCCGACGCCGAGGCGCTCATGCAATACGCGGTCACCCGCGACATCAAGAAGCTGGCCGTGGGGCAGGTGGTCTACGCGGCGATGTGCCACCACACGGGCGGCATGATCGATGACGGCACGGTGTTCCGGCTCGGCCCGGATCTGTTCCGCTGGATCGGGGGCGAAGAGTACGGCGGCGTGTGGTTGCGAGAGCTCGCCGAGCAGCAGGGCTATCGGGCGTGGGTGAAACAGTCGACCGACCAGCTCCACAACATCGCGGTCCAGGGTCCGGCGAGCCGTGACATCGTCGGTTCGATCATCTGGACCCCACCGGCCCAACCGTCGATCGCCGAGCTCGGCTGGTTCAGGTTCGCTGTCGGCCGCCTCGGTGGCTTCAACGGTCCGGCGCTGATGGTGTCGCGCACGGGCTACTCGGGCGAGCTCGGCTACGAGCTGTTCTGCCACCCCAAGGACGCGGTTGCCGTGTGGGACGCCGTGTGGGAATCCGGGCTGCCCCACGGCCTCAGCCCGCTCGGACTCGACGCGCTCGACGTGTTGCGCATCGAGGCCGGGCTGGTGTTCGCCGGCTACGAGTTCGACGACACCGTCGACCCCTATGCCGCCGGCATCGGGTTCACGGTCGCGCTGTCGTCACCCGACGACTTCGTGGGCAAGGCCGCGCTGGCCCGCAAGAAGACCAACCCCGATCAGGTGCTCGTGGGGCTCGAACTGTCCGGCAACGAGACCGGGTCGAACGGCGACTGCGTGCACGTCGGCAAACCCCAGGTCGGCGTGGTCACCAGCGGGTGCCGGTCACCGTGGCTCAGCAAGAACGTCGCCCTCGCCCGGGTGGCCCCCGAGTACGCCGCCATCGGCACCGAGGTGCAGGTCGGCAAGATCGACGGCCACCAGAAACGCATCCCCGCAAGGGTCGTCCGTTACCCCTTCTACGACCCCGACAAAGTCAAGCCCCGCAGCTGACGGGGTTCTCAGCGTTCGTACAGTTCGTCACGCGCTGGGTGCAGGAAGCCGAAACGGCCACGGGCGGACGGGCGACGGGCGTCAGCCAGGACGGTTCTGGGTGGGTGACGTACGCTCTGGAGGCCACGCGGCCCACCCAGTTCGTGCACTAGTCCGGGCGGTTTTGGACGTGTTGGAAGCCGAAGCGGCCTTTGATGCACAGGTTGCCGTGGGTGACCGAGTGGTCCGAGGGGCTGGTGACCTTGACGATCTGGTTGTCCTGCACGTGGAGCTCGAGGTTGCAACCGACCCCGCAGTAGGGGCAGACCGTGGTGGTCTGGGTCTGGGCGGATTCGTCCCACGTGCCCTCGGCGCGCATGGTGTGCTCGCTCGTGAACATCAGCGCCCCGGTCGGGCACACGGCGATGCAGTTGCCGCAGTACACGCACGCCGAGTCGGTCAGGTCGACGGCGAACTCGGTCGACACCCGGGCGTCGAACCCCCGGCCGGCCACGCCGATGGCGAACGTGTTCTGCCACTGGTCACCGCACGCATCTACGCACTTGTAACACAGGATGCACTTGGCGTAGTCACGCACGTACAGCTCGTTGTCGTCCTTCACCGGCTGGTGCACGTTGTCGGCCGCGGTGCCGTCGGACGGGTGATGAGGGTGGCTCGGGAACCGGTCGTCACGGTCGGCCGAGCCGGGCGCGGCCACGCCATAGCGGGTGGGGTCGGCGCCGTATTCGGAGTACCAGTCGTCGATCCGGGGGGTGGTCGACAGGTCGACCGACGAGCCGAGGAACTCGAGCACCATCTTGCGGCTGTGTTGGGCCCGATCGGAGTCGGTGCGCACCACCATGCCGGGCTCGACTTTGCGCGAGCACGATGGCACGAGCGTCCGCGACCCCTCGACCTCGACCATGCACACCCGGCACGCGTTCTTGGGGGTGAGCGTCTCGCCGTAGCACAAGGTGGGGATGTCGCACCCCTGGCCACGGCACGCCGACAACACCGTGGTCCCCTCGGGCACCTTCACCACCTCGCCATCGACGGTTAGCTCGACGAGCCGGACGGGCGCAGCCACACGAACGCTGTTCACGCTGATCTCCTGTTCGCCTTCTCGCTCGCTACCGCTCGCGGCGTGCGGCTCACGAGAAAGCTCCGAGCTTGAGGATCGCGGATTCGATGGCGCTGTGGGCGGTCTGGCCGAGGCCGCAGATCGAGGCGTCGCGCATCACCTGGCCGATCTCGGCGAGCAGCGCCAGATCGCCCGAGCCGATGCCCGACGCCAACCGGGTGAGCGCTTCCTCCTGGCGGACGGTGCCCACGCGGCACGGCACGCACTGGCCGCAGCTCTCGTCGCGGAAGAACGCGGCGATGCGACGGAGGAACGGCACCAGTTCGACGGTGTCGTCGAGCACCATCACCACACCGGAGCCGAGCGTCGCGCCGATGGCGCGGGTGCCCTCGAAGGTGAGCGGCACGTCGATCTCGCTCGGTCCGACGAAAGCGCCCGCCGCGCCACCCAACAGCACCGCCTGGAGCGACCGACCGGCGGGCAGGCCGCCGGCGAGATCGATCAGCTCGCGAAGCGTCGCCCCGAACGGCACCTCGTAGACGCCGGGCCGGACCACTCCCCCGCTCACACAGAACAGCTTTGGTCCCGCCGACCCCTGCGTGCCGATCGCCGCGAACGCCGGTCCGCCGTCGAGCACGATCGGCAGCACGTTCACGAGTGTTTCGACGTTGTTGATCACCGTGGGCTCGTGGAAGAGCCCGGCCTCGACCGGGAACGGGGGCTTGTTGCGCGGCTCGCCGCGGTAGCCCTCGATCGAGTTGAAGATCGCCGTCTCCTCACCGCAGATGTACGCCCCCGCGCCCCGGAAGATCTCGAGGTCGAAGGCGAAGCCCACGCCGGCCACGTCGGGGCCGAGGAAGCCTCGGGCCCGAGCCGACTCGATGGCGGCCTGGAGCGTGGCGGTCGCCCGCGGGTACTCGCCACGCAGGTAGATCCAGCCGTGCTCGGCGCCGGTGGCGTAGCCGGCGATGGTCATGGCTTCGATGAGCGAGAACGGGTCGCCCTCGATGATCACCCGGTCCTTGAAGGTGCCGGGCTCGGACTCATCCGCGTTGCAGATGAGGTGA
The DNA here is from genome assembly GCA_964390555.1 of uncultured Acidimicrobiales bacterium. Lineage (GTDB taxonomy): Bacteria > Actinomycetota > Acidimicrobiia > Acidimicrobiales > SHLQ01 > CAVTWS01. Next base: position 30,600 of record CAYMJU010000207.1, read on the forward strand.
TGGGGCCGCTTGGGCTGGCGGGCCGCGGCGTCCCACTTGCGACCGGCGGGGAAGGCGGCGCCGCCGCGGCCGAGCAGGTTCGAATCGAGCAGTTCGCGGATCACGCCCGCGGGGCCCAACTCCGCGGCCCGGCGCAACGCCGCGTAGCCGCCACGGGCCCGGTAGTCATCGAGGCTGGTGGGGTCGACGACACCGACGCGCCGCAACAGCGTGAGAGACGCAGATCCGGCCTGGGGTGTTGCCGCGGCGACCGGCGCCTCGGGCTCGGGCCAACCGCCGTCGACCGCAGACCGGATCGACACCGGCGTCGCCGGGGCCAGCACTGCCTGGCGGGGCGGGTCGGCGGCTTCGACCAGCAGTGCCGCCGGGGCCCGTTCGCACAAACCGAGGCACGGCGACTCGTGGGCGCCGTCGGGAACCGTGGCGCCGGCCATCATGCACACCAGGTCGACGCACACGTGCACCTGTCGCGCCGGCCGCTTGCGCAATGAGAACAGCGCGTAGAAGCTGGCGACGGCGTAGACCTCGGCCGGGGCGACATCGAGGCGTTGGGCCACGTAGTTGAGCGCTCCCGGCGAGATCCATCCGACCCGGTCGTTGACTGCGTGAAGCGCCGGCAGCAGCCGATGCCGCTGTCGCTTCAGCTCGCCCCCACCCCGCGCCGCATGGTGGTCGCTGGCGTCGCGGAGCCCACCGCGCCATCCCTCGGGCGCGGGTCCGAGGAGCGCGTCGACGGCGTCGCGCTCGGCGAGCGAAGCCACATCCGGCCCGAATTTCAGATCAGGCACGGCTTCCCTCTCGTTCTGGCCGCGAATCGTGCGCGCCCGCGTCGAGGCTCGCCGCCAGAACGCGGGTGTCGACCACGTGGTCGAGGAGCTTGTCGATGCGGACGGCGGAGGCTTTGAACTCGGCGGTGCCGGACTTGGGGTCGGTGGCTTCGATGGTGAGGGTGTTGGTGTCGACCTGGTCGGGGAAGTGGAACGTCATGAACACCAGCCCCGGTCGAAGCGACGGATCGACACGGACGGGGGCCTCGATGGCCCCGCGGCGCGACGTCACGACGACGACTTCTCCGTCGATGATCTGCAGACGATCAGCGTCCTCGGGCGAGACGTCGATCGTCTCGCCGAACCGCAACGGACTCTTGTAGCCGCTGGACTGCACGCCCGTGTTGTAGGAATCCAACCGGCGCCCGGTGGTGAGCCGCAGCGGGAAGTCGGCGCTGAGCTCGTCGACGGGCGGGTCGTCGATCACCACACTGAACGGGGCGCGCCGCCCGCGCACGTCGGGGTCATCGCTCCACAGCCGGTGGTGCAGGTAGCTCGGTTCGAGCGAGTCCTCCGACGGGCACGGCCACTGGATGCCCCCTAGCGCCTCGAGCCGGTCGTAGCTCATGCCGGTGTGCATCGGCGACAAGGTGCGCAACTCGTTCCAGATCTCCTCGGCCGACTCGTACCCGAAGTCGTGCCCGAGCCGGGCGCACAGGTCGAGGAGGATCTCGTGGTCGGCCCGCGCCTCGCCGGGCGGATCGAGCGCCTTGCGAACGCGCTGCACCCGGCGCTCGGAGTTGGTGACCGTGCCGTCGGTCTCGCACCAGCCGGCGGCCGATGGCAGCACCACGTCGGCGAGCTGCGCGGTCTTGGTAAGGAACATGTCCTGCACGACCAGATGGTCGAGCCCTTCGAGCAGATGGATGGCGTGTTGGCTGTCGGCCTCGGATTGGGCCGGGTTCTCGCCGATCACGTAGAGCGCCCGGAGGTCACCGCGGCCCATGGCCTCGAACATGGCGGTGAGGTGCCAGCCGTATCGGTCCTGGATCGTGCACCCCCAAGCGGCGTCGAACTTGGCGCGCACCGCGGGGTCGAGGATGTCCTGGAACCCGGGCATCCGGTTGGGGATGGCGCCCATGTCGCCACCGCCCTGCACGTTGTTCTGACCCCGCAGGGGGTTGAGCCCCGAGCCGTAGCGGCCGACGTGGCCGCACAGCAGGGCCAGGTTGATGAGCGCCAGCACGTTGTCGACGGCGTTGTGGTGCTCGGTGATGCCGAGGGTCCAGCAGATCTGGGCCCGGTCGGCGCGACCCCAGGCGTGGGCCAGCTCGCGGATCGATTCGGCGGGGATCCCCGTCACCTCGCTGCCGCGGGCCAGCGTCCACTCCTCGACCGACGCCGCGTACTCGGCGAAGTCGCTGGTGGCCCGCTCGACGAACGCAGTGTTGACGAGCCCGGCATGGATGATCTCGCGGGCGATCGTGTTCGACAGCGCGATGTCGGTGCCCACGTGGTTGCCGAGCCACAGGTCGGCGAACTCGGCGGTGCTGGTGCGGCGGGGATCGACCACGAACAGCTTGGCGCCGTTGCGCACACCGGCCAGCACGTGGTGAAAGAAGATGGGGTGGGCCTCACGGGCGTTTGAACCCCACAGGACGATCACGTCGGTGTCCTCGACCTCGGCGTAGGACGAGGTGCCACCACCCGCTCCGAAGACGGTGGCCAGACCGACCACCGAAGGTGCGTGTCACGTTCGATTGCACGAGTCGATGTTGTTCGACCCGATGGCGACCCGCATGAACTTCTGCGCCACGAAGTTCATCTCGTTGGTGCTCTTCGAGCACGAGAACACGCCCACGCCGTTCGGCCCGAGCGAGTCACGGGTGCGGGAAAAACCGGCGGCCGCGCGGTCGAGCGCCTCGTCCCACGTGGCTGCGCGCAGTTCGCCGTCGACCCGCACGAGGGGGCGGGTGAGCCGCGTGTAGGGCTGATGGGCGAATCGTGATCTGGGCATGATCATGCCTCCAATGCGTCGAGGGATCGCAGCTTGCCTTTGAAGAAGATCGACGGCTCGGCGCCGTTGTCGGCGTGGTCGAGCGCGACCACGCGACCGAGCACGAACAGGTGGTCGCCCATCTCGGTCACCGACTCGATCGCGCAGTCGATCCACGCCACCGCGCCACCGAGGATCGGTGAACCGCTCCCGGCCGGCTCCCACGCTACGTCGGCGAACTTGTCGCCGTTGCCCGACTTGGCGAAGCGCCAGCACAGCTCGTCCTGCTCGCTGGACAGCACGTTGACGCAAAACGAACCCGACTCGGCCATCGCCTGCCACGACACCGAGCCCGACATCGGCAGGAAACCGACGAGGGGCGGGTCGAGCGAAACCGAAGTAAACGAGCCGATCGTCGCGCCGACCGGGCCGGCGGGGCCGATTCCCGTCACGATCGTGACCCCCGTGGGGTAGTGCCCGAGCACCTGGCGGAAACGGGCAGGATCGATGCTGCTCACGGGCGTCCTCTCGACAGTCAGGTGGATGGTGGTGTGCCATAGGCGATCACGGACAAGAAGCGGATGGGTGTTCGGATCAGTCGGGTCGGGCCGTGCGGCACGTCGCCGTCGAACTGGAGGGCGTCGCCGCGGCGAAGGTTGTAACGAGCCGCGCCGTGGCCGTACTCGAGCACCCCGTCGAGCATGTAGATGAACTCGGTCCCCGCGTGCTGGAACAGCGGGAACACCTCGCTCTCCTCGTTCAACGTGACGAGGAGCGGCTCCATGCGCTTGAACGCGCCGCGCATGGCGCCGAGCAGCTGGTAGTCGTGCCCGGATCGAGTGCCGTCGCGGACGATGTCGATGCCCTGGCCGGCGCGCACGAAGATGGCGTCGTGCTCCTCCTCGAGGCCGCGGAACAGCGCAGTGACCGGCACGTTGATGGCCGACGCGACGCGGGCGAGGGTGCTGAGGCTCGGCGACGCCTGGCCGTTCTCGATCTTCGAGAGCATGCCCTTGCTGATCCCGGCGGCATCCGCGAGCTGCGCGACGGTGAGACCGAGGGATTGGCGGAACTCCCGTACTCGCTGGGCGATCACGTCGTTGAGGGCGCGTTCGAGCTGATCGGGATCGATGGCCGTGGCGAGCCGTTCGCGGGCGGCCCCCTCGTCGCTCATCGCGGCCACTGTACCCACGAATCATTGGCCGGGAGTTTCCAGGCAGGAAACATCGTCTCTTGCACGGAAACGCCCGATGAGCCAGACTGACGGCGCGCCAGGGGGGCCCGGCGCCCCTGATCCACGCAGGGACATCCTTTGGGGGACCGTATGGATGACGCACACGCCGACTTCGGCACTGGCCTGGTGACCAGCACCGGCCAGCTCGCCAAGGACACGAACTGGTGGGGAGCCTTCGTGATCGGCCTCTCCGGCACGATCCTGGTGATCACCCTGGTCGGGTTCGCCGTCCAGGCTCTTGGAGGCTTCTCGATCCCTATGTTCGTGGTCATCACGGGCTTCGGGGTGCTGCTGTGCTATTGCCTGGCCGAGCTCGCCGCCGCCTTTCCCGACCGAACCGGGGGCCTCCCCAGCTACGCATTTGAGACGTTCAAGCCGCTCGGCGAGAAGGCGGCGACGCACATCGGCGGCTTGTCGACGTGGGGGTACTGGCTGGGCTGGTTCACCGTCGCCCCCATCAACTCGATCATCGCCGCTAGCTACATCAGGATCCTGTTCGAGATCCCGGCCGGTAAACAGTTCGATCCGTTCGGTGCCACCTTTGGTCTCCCGCTCGTCACGACGGACTTCATCATCGGCGTGGTGATCATGCTGGCCATGTTCGTGCCGTGCTTCCTGGGCATCCGGCTGGGTGCCGGGTTCGCGAGCGTCCTGGGCGTCGCGTCGGTGATCCCGCTTCTCATCTTGGTGTTGCTCCCGCTCACCCAACCCGGTGACATCGACTTCGGCCGCGTCGACGGTTTCGGCTTTCCCGATGGGGTCGACGGCAGCTTCAAGCTCATCATCGCATGGGTGTTCATCTACACCTGGTCGGTGCTGGCGATGGAGGCTGCGGCCTGCTACATCGGCGAGTGCAAGGACCCGGCGCGCGACGCCAAGCTGGCCATGACCGCCGAGGGGTTGTTCGGGTTCTTCATCTACGTCACCGTGCCGCTCATGGTGATTGCGGTTCTGGGCACGGGTGCGGCGCTGGCCAGCATCGACGCCAAGACGGTGTTCGACGGCTATATCCAGGCCCTGTTTGGCACCTCCGACTTCTGGAAGTGGTTCGTAGGGTTGGCGCTGGTGATCGCCCTGCTCCTGTCGGTGCTGAACGCGGTGATGGGTTGCGCCCGAGGGCTGTACCAGAACAGCCACGACGGCATCTTGCCCCGGTGGCTCGGGCACACCAACAAGCACGGTTCGCCTGACTACGCCATGTTCTTCAACCTGGGCTGCTCGATCATCCTGTTGCTGTCGGGAACCCCGCTCGAGATCTACATCTTCTCGAACATGGGCTACCTGTTCGCCGTAGCACTCTCGATGATCGGCTACTGGCTCTACCGGACACGAGGGCTGGCCGACCCCGCACGCCCCGTGAAGATGCCGGGCTGGATGTCACCCGCCTCGTTGGTCATCGGTGTTTTCTTCCTGTTCTGCTGGATCTACGGTGGATTCTTCTCGGCCGACTTCGTGCTCGGCGACAAGGACAAGCGCTACCTGTTCTGGCTGGGGCTCGTGCTCGTCGCCTTGTACTTCCCGCTGTACTGGTGGCGCCAGGCCGAGGACAAGCGACTCGGCACCACCACCACCCAGCCGGTTTCCGCCACCGCCGACAGCTGAACCTGAGCTACTGACTTGCTTGGACGACGGCGCCGTTGGGACGAACAACCAACGGCGCCGTGTCGCGTCCTGATGGCTTCACCCGGGCCCGCCTTCACGATCGCCGCGACCGATAAGGCAGCCGAACTGGCCGCCGGTGAGCCGGTCGCCATCCTGCTGATCGCCCGCATGCACGGCACCAGCCTGGGCCTCCCGAACCCGGGGCTGCTGCCGACCAAGGCCGAGCGCGATCAGGCTCGCGACGACGTGGCCGCGGCGATCGACCGGCTCGAACGCAAGGACGTGCCCGTCGACGGTCAGGTGGCTATCACCCGCAAGGTGCTGGGGAAGATGTCCGGCGTCGCTCGGTTGCGCGGAGCTTCCCATGTCGTGATCGACGAGCCGGTGGGCGGTCCGACCCGCCAGTTCCTCGACGGCACGTCGGCGTCGTGGCTCCGCCGTCGGCTCCCCGACGGCGTCGCGGTCGTCGTGGTCCCCAAATCCGAGCGATTGGCCGAGGAGCGACGAGCCCGCGACGCTCACGATCGCGACCAACGTCGCCGCTGAGCTGTTCCCCCGAATCGAGCGCAACCACCGAGCGCATGGGTAGGCGGTTGCGCGAGATTGGTGGGAGAAGCGGTCAGTGGCTCGTGCGGTAGTCGCCGAAGGGTTGATCGCGCTTCTGGAGGGCGGCGGTGAGGCCCTCGCCCTGGATGGCGCCGACGAATTCGGCCATCGCCTTGGTGTGGGTACCGAGCGCGCACAGCTCGGTGCCGGCCCGGATGCCCGAGCGCATGCCCATGTGGTCCATCTGGCGGTGGACGAGCCGTTTGTTCATCTGCACCAGCTCGTGCGGGATGGCGCAGATCCGCTTGGCGACCTCGACCACGGCGTCGTCGAGCTCGTCGGCCGGGAACGCCCGATTGGCCCAGCCCTCGGCGACCGCTTCGACGCCGGAGATCGAGTCGCCGGTGATCATCATCTCCATGGCCCGGCGCATGCCGAGGAACCAGGCGTGGAAGTGCATGTCGGGCACGCCGAAACGAACGGCCGGGTAGCCCATCTTGGCGTCCTCGGCCACGTAGATCAGATCACAGCCGGTCGCCAGCTCACTGCCGCCGGCGAGGCAGTAGCCGTGGACCTGAGCGATCACCGGCTTGGCGAGATCCCAGATGCTCATCCACCCCTCGGTGACGTGGCGGGGCCACTGACCCTCGCCGGGGGGCGTGTAAAAGGGCATCTCGTGACCAACGTTTCCGCCCGCGAGGTCGTAGCCCGCAGAGAACGACGGACCGGCGCCGCGGATGATCGTCACCCGCACCGCATCGTCCTGGTCGTGGGCGCGCAGAGCGTTGAGGATGGCTCCTCGTAGCGGGTGGTTGAGGGCGTTGCGCTTCTCGGGCCGGTTCATGGTGATCCGCCTCACCCCCGCCACAGGCTCGTCAATCAAGATCACTGGCTCGGTCATCGGGGTCCCTCTCGTCGTGCTACTACCCAGATTGTCGTCCACAAGGAACCAGAACGGTGGCATTCCCTCAAGACGAGGTGCGCTCGGCCGATCCGAGATACCTCAGATCACGACCGCGGTAAGCATCTGGCTACTCGGCTCGACAGGTGAGGAGATGCGATGAACCGCCTTCTCGACGACTCGGGCCACGTCAACGAACGGCGGCGAGGCCGGTTTCCGCCGATGGGGTCGGTCAGCCCGAGGACGAGGCGGACACGATCGGGATTGCGCCGAACGGCCCCGACGGTGATGGCGATCGTGCTGGCTGGTGGTCAGGGTGTGCGCCTTCGCCCGCTCACGCTCGACCGGGCCAAACCAGCGTTGCCCTTCGGCGGGACGTTCCGGCTCATCGACTTCGTGATGTCGAACCTCGCCAACGCCGGATACACCGAAATCGCGGTGCTGACCGAATACCAGCACCGCGAGCTCGACCGTCATATCGCCCGGGCGTGGGGCCACCTGGCCTACGCAATCCCCGCCGAGGTATCGCCGTTGGACCGGTCGGGTCGACACCCCGGTGGCACCGCCGGAGCCGTACACACCATCGTGCCGTTGATCGAGGCCGCGGCCCCCGACGTCGTCTGCGTGTTCGGCGCCGATCACGTGTACCGCATGGATCCGACCCAGTTGGTGAACGACCACGTTGAAAGCGGTGCCGGGGCCACGGTCGTAGGAGTTCGGGTGCCTCGCCGGTGCGCCTCGGCTTTCGGCGTGATCGACCCGGGACCCAATACCTCGGTGGCCGGCTTCGTCGAGAAGGCTGCGCATCCACCGTCGCTGCCCGGCGAAGAATCGACATGCCTGGCGTCGATGGGCAACTACGCGTTCGACCGAGACCTCCTCGTCGAAATTCTCAACCGGGACGCCAACGATCGGTTCAGCCGCCACGATTTCGGCGGTGACGTGCTACCTCACTTGGCTGCAGAGGGGCGACTGCGCTATCACGACTTCGGGCGCAACCGGGTCGTCGGGCAACCCGAGAGCGAGGTCGGCTACTGGCGAGACGTGGGCACGGTCGACGCCTATCACGCGGCCCACATGGACCTGATCGGTCCCGAGCCGCGGTTCAGCCTTCAGAACCGATCATGGCCGACCCGGCCTTGCCGACCTACCCACCCGAGCGCCACGACCATCGACCTGACGGACCATCACACCGGTCTGTTGATCGACAGCCTGGTGTGCCCGGGATCGGTTGTGGCCGGCGGTCGCGCCGTCCGGTCGGTGATCGGGCCGCAGAGCCGGCTCGATCGCGGCGCCGATCTCGCCGAGGTCGTGCTGCTCGACGGTGTCCGCGTGGGCGCCGGCGCGGTGATCCGACGGACAGTGATCGACACCGGCGTGACCATCCCGGCCGCCGAACACATCGGCGTCGACCCCGAGTCCGACCGCGCACGGTTCACCGTCTCGGACCACGGCATCGTCGTCGTGCCCCGGAGCTACGACTTCAGTTCCGGCCCGCTCCGAACCCGATCGATGAGCGGGCCCTCCAGCCTCCTGGGGTCCTAAGAGGGCGAGCCGATAGGCGAGCCCTCCAATGTGACAGTGGCATTTCTCGACCGCGCGGTAGGCGAGCGAGACCGATCAGACGTCGAACGTTCACCTAGTGGTGCGCGTTCCAGGGTCAGAACAAGGTGAGGTACTTCTCGGTCTCCCAGGCGCTCACCCCGGAGTGCCAGGCGCGGAACTCTTCGGCCTTCACCGCCGCGAAGTAGTCGCTGTAGTACTCGGTGCCGGTGTGGCCGAACGCCGCGCGCAACACGTCGTCGTCGACCATGGCCTCGACGGCGTGCAAGAGCGTCGGCGGCATGGCCTTGATGCCCTTGGCCGCCACCTCGACGGGATACATGGCGTGGAGGTTGTCGAGGTTCGGCTTGCCGGGATCGAGTTTGCGATCCACGCCGTCGAGCCCGGCGGCCAGCACCGCGGTGAACGCCAGGTACGGGTTGGCCGACCCGTCGACGGCGCGGACCTCGAGCCGGTTGCCCTCGGATATGCGCATCATCTGGGTGCGGTTGTTTCCGCCGTAGGCGACATAGGCCGGGGCCCACGTGGCTCCCGAGTTCGGCGCCGCCACACCCATCCGCTTGTAGCTGTTGACGGTCGGGGCGATGAACGCGCACAGCGCCCGGGCATGGTCGAGCACGCCACCGGCGAACTGATACCCGAGCGGCGTGAGACCGAGGCCGTACTTGTCCTTGACACTTTTTCCTGGGCCACCTTTTCCTGGACCCCTGCCGGCGTTCTCGAACAGGTTGCGCTTGCCGTCGGCGGACCACAGTGACGTGTTCATGTGCAGCCCGTTGCCGGTGAGGTGCTGGAACGGCTTGGGCATGAACGTGGCCGCCATGCCGGCCTCGTGCGCGACGGTGTGCACCATGTAGCGGAAGAAGATCAACCGGTCGGCGGTGGTGAGCGCATCGGAGAACTTCCAGTTCTGCTCGAACTGGCCGTTGGCGTCCTCGTGGTCGTTGGCGTAGTTCTCCCAGCCGAGCTGGTTCATGTACTTCGACACCGTCGAGATGTGGTCGTACATCCGACCGAGCGCTTTGGCGTCGTAGCACGGCAGCGGTTGGGTATCGAGCGGATCGGCCAGTTCGATCCCACCTTCGGCCTTGCGCCGGACCAGGTGGTACTCGGCCTCGACGCCGACCATCAGCTTCATCCCCCGGTCCTGTTCGAGGGCGTCCAGGGCGTTGCGCATGATGAGCCGCGGCGTGTATGGCCACAACTTGCCGTCGACCTCGATGTCGCTCATGACGACCGCGACGTGGTCTCGCCATGGGAGCTTGAAGTAGCTGTTGGCGTCGGGCACCGCGATCATGTCGGGCGACGCCGGCGACTGACCCATGGGCCCCGCGGCGAACCCGGCGAACCCGGCGCCGCTCACGACCACATCCATGGCCGACGACGGCACGAGCTTGGCGCACGGTCGGCCGTGCATGTCGACGAACATGACGAGGAAGAATTCGATGTCGTCGGCCTGGGCCTTCGCCTCGAGGATCTCGCGGGTGTCGCTCATGGTGTTCCCCCTGGTTCGAGCCGACGGTCTCGACCCCCGAGCCGTCGACGCGAACTGTAGTTCAGCGCGGATGGAGTTTCCCAGTGGTGAACTCCCGTCTACCATGAGGAAACACCGCGTCACCGATATCTGTGGTCAGGGGGCACCATGTGCGGCATCGTCGGATTGCATCTACTCGACCCGGAGCTCGCGCCCCGGCTCGGTGAGCTGACGTTCGCCATGATGGTCCAGATGACCGATCGCGGCCCCGACTCGTCGGGCGTGGCGATCTACGGTGATCCGGCCGCGGAAGGCTCGATCAAGTACTCGTGCCAGGCGGATCGCCCGGGCGTCGATCTCGCTGCCGCGGCCCGCGAGCTCGGTCTCGATCACCGCCCGATCGGCCTTGGCGCCGCCGTGCTGACCGGGGCACCCGGACACCGTGAGGCGCTCGAGGGGCGGGGCATCCGGGTGGTGTCGACCGGTTCGACCGTCGAGGTGTTCAAGGACGTCGGCCTCCCCCGCGCCGTCATGGAGCGTTACGGCATCGCCGGTCGCCAGGGTTACCAGGCGGTGGGACATACCCGCCTCGCCACCGAGTCGGCGATCACGACCGACGGGTCGCACCCCTTCTCGACCCACGACGACCTGTGCGTGGTGCACAACGGGAGCTTCTCGAACTACTTCAGCGTGAAGCGCGACCTCGAGGCGCTCGGCGAGGTGTTCCTCACCGAGAACGACACCGAGGTCGCGGCTCGCCTGCTGGGTTACGAGATGGGCCACGGGCGCGATCTCGGCGACGCCTTGAAGATCCTGCAGAAGCAGATGGACGGCTTCTACACGTTGCTGTGCGCGACCAAGGACCAGTTCGCCGTCGTGCGCGACCTGATCTCCTGCAAGCCCGCCGTCGTCGCCGTCGGTCCCCGCTACGTGGCGATGGCGTCGGAGTACCGGGCCCTCGCCGAGCTGCCCGACATCGACGACACCGACGTATTCGAACCCGCACCAGGCGAGATCTATGTGTGGGGCCTCGTGAGATGACAACAACGCTCGATTGCAGCGAACACACCACTCGAGAGCTCAACACCGCTTTGCGCGCGATGGCGACTGGTAGCAAGGTCACGATCCTGAACCCCAAGGGGCGCCACAACCTGGCGGTGGGACTCATGCATCACCTCGACATCACCGTCGAGGGGCACACCGGTCACTATCTCGCCGGGTTGTGCGACGGCCCCGATGTCACTGTGCACGGTCACGTTGGCTGGGCGGTGGCCGAGAACCTGATGCGGGGCACCGTACGGGTCACCGGCGATGCCAGCGAGCGGGCCGGCGCCACCGCCCACGGCGGGCTGATCGTGATCGAGGGCAGCGCGTCGACCCGCGCTGGGATCTCGCTCAAGGGGTCGACGATGGCCATCGCCGGCGACGTGGGCAACTTCAGTGCCTTCATGGCCCAGGCCGGGGTGATGGTCATCGGCGGGAATGCCGGCGAGGCATTGGGCGACAGTCTGTACGAAACCGTCATCTACGTCGCCGGTTCGATCGCGAGCCTCGGCAGCGACGCCCGGATCGAGGACCTCGCCGACGCTGACGTGGCCACCGTTCGCGATGTCTGCCGGCGGGCGGGCTTCGACCACATCGAGGCCGAGAACGTGACGCGGGTGGCCTCGGCCAAGCAGCTCTACAACTTCGACGCCCTCAAAGCGCAGAAGTACTAGGTCCCGGAGAAGCCACCATGACAACCGAGTCGCGACGACGAATCCCGCTCCGGGAGAGCTACACCTTCCCGCCAGCGGTGATCGACCAGATCCACGGCATGGCCGAGGAAGGCCGCTACGAGATCCGAGGGTGGGGGGCGAAGCGGAAGCTGCCGACGTTCGACGATCTCGTGTTCATCACCGCCTCGGCGTCGCGCTACCCCATGGAGGGCTACCGCGAGACCTGCTCGACCAAGACGATCCTCGGCTCGCGGTTCGCGTCGAAGCCTCTCGAGCTCGACATACCGATCACGATCGCCGGCATGAGCTTCGGCGCGCTGTCGGGCCCGGCCAAAGAGGCGTTGGGCCGCGCCGCGAGCGCCGTGGGCACCTCGACCACCACCGGCGACGGCGGCATGACCTCTGAGGAACGCAACGCGTCGAAGTACCTGGTGTACCAATGCCTCCCGAGCCGTTACGGCTTCAACCCGGCCGACGTGCACAAAGCCGACGCCATCGAGATCGTGCTCGGCCAGGGTGCCAAGCCGGGCGGCGGGGGCATGCTGCTCGGCCAGAAGGTGAGCGAGCGGGTGGCGTCGATGCGCACGCTGCCCGCGGGCATCGACCAGCGCTCGTCGTCGCGCCATCCCGATTGGACCGGCCCCGACGACCTGGTGATCAAGATCGAGGAGCTCCGCGAAGCCACCAACTGGGAGAAGCCGATCTACGTCAAAGTCGGCGCGACGCGGGTCCCGTACGACGTGAAGCTGGCCGTGGCGGCCGGAGCCGACGTGGTGGTGGTCGACGGTCTCCAGGGTGGAACCGGCGCGACCCAGGACGTGTTCATCGAGCACGCCGGCATCCCCACCCTGGCGGCGGTGCGCATGGCCGCGGATGCCCTACGAGAGATCGGCAAGCATCACGAGGTCCAGCTCATCGTGTCGGGCGGCATCCGCTCGGGCGCCGACGTCGCCAAGGCGTTGGCGCTGGGGGCGACGGCGGTGTCGATCGGCGTGGCCAGCATGATCGGCATCGGGTGCAACCGTCCAGCGTGGTACGACGCCGCGGCCGGCGAGTGGGTCGACGCCACCGCTGACTACGAGGCCCTTGACACCGCGCCAGGCTTCTGCCACCACTGCCACACCGGCATGTGCCCGGTCGGCATCACCACTCAGGCTCCAGATCTGGAGTCGCGGCTCGACCCCGAGACCGGCGCCCGCTGGATGACCAACTACCTCCGGGCGCTGACGATGGAGCTCACGACCCTCGCCCGGGCGTGCGGCAAGAGCAACGTGCACAACCTCGAGCCCGAGGATCTTGTGGCCCTTACGATGGAAGCGGCCGCCATGGCCCGCATCCCCCTCGCCGGCACTAGCTGGATCCCCGGCTGGACGTGATGTCGGGTGTGACGAGGTTTCCCACGATGAGACAGAGTTTCCTCACAGTGGACCGAGTGAGCTGTGCCCGTGTAAGCTCCGAGCCGCCTCGCGCCGGTCGCGCACCCCGAGAGTCCAGGAGGCAGTGAGCCACATGGCGAAGAAGGAGTGGCCGAGCCGCATGGCGAAGAAGAAGTGGCCGGCCAAGTACTCGGCCTTCAGCCTGATCAAGCACGGCCTCACCAAGGGCGACTGGCCCGCCGCGTGGCGCACTCATGATCTGAAGAGCAGCTACGACGTGGTGATCGTGGGTGCGGGAGTCCACGGGCTGGCCACCGCTTACTACCTGGCCACCAACCACGGGATCACCAACGTCGCCGTGCTCGACAAGAGCTACCTGGGGGGCGGCGGCTCGGGCCGCAACACGTCGATCGTGCGCTCCAACTACCTCACCCCCGAAGGGGTGCGTTTCTACGACCGTTCCGTGAAGCTCTACGAGAACCTCTCGGCCGACTTGAACTTCAACATCATGTTCGGCCAGATGGGTCACCTCACATTGGCTCACAACGACTCGTCGCTGCGCACCATGCGCTGGCGGGCCGAGGTCAACAAGCTCGAAGGCATCGACAGCTCGGTCATCGGCCCCGCCGAGATCAAAGAACTCGTGCCCTACATGGACGTGAGCGAGGACACCCGCTACCCGATCGTCGGTGCGCTCTACCACCCGCCCGGCGGCACGGTCCGCCACGACGCCGTGAACTGGGGCTACGCCCGCGGCGCCGACCTCGGCGGCGTGCACATCCACCAGCTCACCGAGGTCCAGGCCATCGACGTGGCCGACGGTCGGGTGACCGGCGTGCAGACGAACCGGGGCCGTATCGCCTGCAGCACGGTGGTGAACTGCACGGCCGGATGGGCGTCGATCATCAACGACATGGTCGGCGTGAAGATGCCGCTCGTCACCCATCCCCTCCAGGCCGCAGTGACCGAGCCCGTCAAGAAATTCCTGAACGCCGTCGTGGTGTCGGGTTCGCTGCACGTCTATGTCAGCCAGACCGACCGCGGCGAGCTGGTGTTCGGCGCCTCGACCGACCCCTACAACAGCTACTCGATGCGCGGGTCGCTCGAGTTCACCGAGGAGCTGGCGGGCCACGTTCTCGAGCTGATGCCGGGCATCGCCAAGATGCGGCTGCTGCGCCAGTGGGCCGGGCTCTGCGACATGACCCCGGACTTCAGCCCCATCATGGGCTTCACCCCCGTCGATGGGTTCCTCGTCGACGTCGGTTGGGGTACCTACGGGTTCAAGGCCGGTCCCGTATCGGGCGAGGCCATGGCCGAGTGCATCGCCACCCAGAAGACGCCCGAGATCATCGCTGCGTTCGACCTGGCCCGGTTCGCCGAAGGGCGCCTGGTCGGCGAAAAGGGCGCGGCGGCGGTCGGACATTGAGACGCGAGGGAGCGACAGCGACATGATCCTGGTTGCGTGTCCGTGGTGCGGTGATCGGAACTCGATGGAGTTCCGCGCCGTCGGTGAATCGAAGAAGCGGCCCGATCCGGCGACGGCCACGCCGGCCGAATGGCGCCACTATCTGTACAACAAGTCGAACCCGGCCGGCTGGGTGACCGAGACCTGGTACCACCGCGCCGGCTGCCGGCGGTACTTCGCGATGGAGCGCCACACGGTGACCAACGAGATCCGCGAGACCCGCCGCCCCGCCGCGCAGCTGCGACCCCTCGACGGAGGCATGTCTTGATGGCTCGGCTACCTCAACAGCACAACGAGGTCATCGACCGCGGCACGAGCCTCTCGTTCACGTGGGAGGGCAAGTCGTACCACGGGCTCCAGGGTGACACCATCGTGTCGGCCCTCATGGCCAACGGCGTGCAGGTCGTGTCGCGGAGCTTCAAGTACAAGAAGCCGCGCGGGCCGATGGCGGTCACGTTCCACGACCCGAACTGCACGGTGCAGGTCGACGACGAGCCGAACGTGCGCGGCGCTCACCGCCGCCTCGCCAACGGCATGGATATCTCGGCCGAGAACGTGTGGCCATCGCTCCGCTTCGACGTGCGTTCGGCGAACCGGGTGGTCGGCCGCTTCCTCGGCGCCGGTTTCTATTACAAGACGTTCATGAAGCCCCAGCGCTTGTGGCCGATCTACCAGAAGATCCTCGGCCGATTCGCCAACGGTGGCGTGACGACCCCCGACGCGCCGCACGGCTACTACGACAAGCGTTACATCCACGTCGATGTCACCGTGGCCGGAGGCGGTCCGGCCGGACTCGGCGCCGCGTTCGCCGCGGCCGAGTCCGGGGCGAGCGTCTTGTTGGTAGAAGACGAGTACGACCTCGGTGGTCACTTGCGCTACGGCGGGACCGACGACGTTGCCACGATCGCCGGGCTCACCGCGGCGGTGGCCGCGCACCCCAACATCGAGGTCATGACCAACGCCGCGGTCACCGGTCGCTACGACATGAACTGGCTCGGCGTGGTGCAACGCAGCCCGGGGATCTCGGTCCACGGGCACCAGATTCACGAACGGCTGTGCAAGATCCGCACTGACACCCTCGTCGTCGCCGCCGGGCTGCTCGAACGTCCCTATGTGTTCGAGGGCAACGACACTCCCGGGGTGATGCTGTCGACCGGCGTGCGTCGGCTTATCAACCTGTACGCCGTGAAGCCGGGCGAGCGCGCTGTGGTGTTCACGGCCAACCCCGAAGGCGACTCGTGCGTCGCCGACCTGCGTCGGGTCGGTGTCGACGTCGTTCGCGTCGTCGATGCCCGCACGGGCGAGAACGTGGTCTCGGCGTCGGGCGGAAGCCGCGTCGAATCGGTGAAGCTCGGTGACGGCACGAAGATCGACTGCGACCTGCTCGTCACCGCGACCGGGTGGACCGCAGTCGTGCCGCTCATCAACATGTCCGGTGACCGGCCGGTCTACGACAAGACCGCGGCCCGCTACTTCCCGACCGATGCCCTGCGCCCCGAGGTGCTCGTCGCCGGGGCGCTGGCCGGTGACGGCACGAGCGACGAGCTGATCGCCCACGGCCGAGCCGTCGGCACCAACGCCGCCGCCCGCGCCGGTCGCGGTTCGCCGGTCGACGTACCCACGTTGGCCCGGAACCCGCACCCAGCGCTGTTCCGGTCGAGCACCCACGGCATGGTCGACTTCGCCGAGGACGTGTCGTCCAAAGACATGTTCTCAGCCAAGAAGGAGGGCTACGACTCGATCGAGCTGGTCAAGCGCTACACCACCGTCACCATGGGACCATCGCAAGGCAAGTACGAGTCGGTCAACGCCGTGGCGATCATGGCTGAGGCTCACGGCGAGCCGGACCTCAACGTGATCGGGACCACGGTGTGGCGACCGCCGTATGTGCCGATCACTCTCGGCGCGCTCGGCGGCCGCGGCTTCGAGAACATCCGGTTCTCGCCGATGCAGCCTTGGCACGAGGCCCGCGGGGCCAGGCCACTCGTCGCCGGCGACTGGATCCGACCCGACCACTACGGCGACCCAGCCGCCGAGGTTCGCAACGTCCGCACCAACGTGGGCGTGATCGACGTCACCCCGCTCGGCAAGCTCGACCTGCGCGGCGCCGATGTCCCGAAGCTGCTGAACCTGCTCTACGTGAACAAGTGGTCCAAGCTGCCGATGGGTGGCGTCCGCTACG
Source organism: uncultured Acidimicrobiales bacterium (assembly GCA_964390555.1). GTDB lineage: Bacteria > Actinomycetota > Acidimicrobiia > Acidimicrobiales > SHLQ01 > CAVTWS01. The sequence goes on from CAYMJU010000207.1 coordinate 47,424, forward strand.
GCGTGATGTGCGCCGAGGACGGCGTGGTGCTCGACGACGGCGTCACCGGCCACGTCGGTACCGATCACTACTTCATGTCGACCACCTCGTCGGGCGCGGCGACGGTGTGGGAGTGGATCGAGAACTGGCTCCAGACCGAGCATCCCGACTGGCAGGTGCACTGCACTCCCGTCACCACGGCCTACGCCAGCATGAACGTCGCTGGCCCGAACAGCCGCGAGCTGCTCGGCCGGGTACTCGAGGGCGTCGATCTCGCCAACGAGGCGTTCCCGTACATGAATCTGCGGCAGGGGACCATCGCGGGGGTCGAGGGAGCGCTGCTGTGGCGGATCGGTTTCACCGGCGAGCTGAGCTACGAGGTGCACGTGCCCGCGGCCTACGGACTGCACGTCTGGGAGGAGTTGTTCGCCGCGGGGGACGGCCTGGGCATCCAACCCTTCGGCGTCGAGGCGCAACGCGTCATGCGCCTCGAGAAGGGGCACTTCATCGTCGCTCAGGACACCGACGGACTCACTCAGGCATTCGGGGCCGACCTCGAGTGGCTCATCAAGCTCGACAAGGAGGACTTCGCCGGACTTCCCGAGCTCCGCTGGCAAGCCGAGCGGTCCGACTACCAGAGGCTCGTCGGGCTGCAACCCGTCGACCCGACGATCGTACCCACCGAAGCCAGCCAGATCGTCCAAGGTCGACGAACGGTCGGGCGAATCACGTCGAGTCGCATGTCGCCCACGCTCGGCCGCTCGATCTGCCTAGGGTTTGTCGAACCATCGCTGGCCGAACCGGGGACGGTGGTCACCTGCCGACTACCCGACGGTCGTGACATCGGCGTAACCGTCATGGACGGCTTGGCCCACTTCGATCCCGAAGGAGAGCGCCTCCGATCATGAGCACCGGTTCACCGATTGCACGCTCCCCCATCGCCCCCGCGGCGCCGACCGCGGTCGTCGATGGTTGGGAGGTTTCGACCCGCCGGTCCGAGGCCGCGCTGAGGATCGCCGACCACACGCCATTGGCCAAGGTCGTCATCAAAGGTAGCGAGACCACTCCCGGCCGGGTCCCGTGGTCCCGGGCCGAACGGCACGACGAAGTGCTCGAGATCAGCTCGGGCCCGGGCGAGTGGACCCTCATCGGCCCCGTCGGGTCGGCACCTTCACTTGTGGACGGGATCGATACCTCCACCGGTTTCGTGAGCGTGGTCGACATCACCCACGGTCGGGCCCTCATGCGACTGTCGGGCGAATCCACGGTCGGCGTGCTCGCCAAGATCTGCGCCCTCGATCTGGCCGACGATCGCCGACCGAATGGGTCGTCGTTCCGCACGTCGGTCGCCAAGCTCGTGACCGACGTGGTGCGCGACGACCTGACCGATGGCACCCGCTCGTACCTGCTCCACTGCGACCGCTCGTCGGGGCAATACCTCTTCGACTGCATCCTCGACGCCGGCGCCGAGTTCGGCATCGACGTCGACGGGTTCCATCCCTGAACCCATGCGTACTTGCGAGCAGTCGTTCAACAATTCGTAGTTTCACGCCTTACCCGGGGGGTTCACTCATGGCGTTTCCATCCGACCTCGACATCGCCAGCGCGGCGCCGCTGGCACCGCTAACCGATATCGCCGATCAGATGGGGCTTGCGCACCATCTACTCGAGCCCCATGGCGACAGCGTGGCCAAGATCAAGCTCGAGGCGATCGACGAACTGTCTGACCGGCCCCGCGCCAAGTACGTGGTGGTCACAGCCGTCACCCCGACACCGCTTGGCGAGGGCAAGACCACTACTACGGTCGGCCTCGGCCAGGCCATGAAACACATCGGCAAGCGGGCGACCATCGCCCTGCGCCAGCCGTCGATGGGTCCGACGTTCGGCATCAAGGGCGGTGCCGCCGGCGGCGGGTACAGCCAGGTCATCCCGATGGACCTGCTCAACCTCCACCTCACCGGTGACTTCCACGCCGTAACGGCAGCGCACAACCTGCTGGCCGCGATGCTCGACAACCACCTGCACCAGGGCAACGAACTGGGTCTCGACCTGCACAACATCACCTGGCGGCGCGTGCTCGACGTCAACGATCGGGCGCTGCGCAACATCGTGATCGGCATGGGCACCAAGGAGGACGGTGTCGTTCGTCAGACCGGCTTCGACATCACCGCGGCGTCTGAAGTCATGGCGGTGCTCGCGCTGGCGACCTCGATGACCGACATGCGGGCCCGGCTCGGTCGTATCGTGGTCGGCTACACCTCCTCAGGGACGCCCGTTACGGCCGAGGACTTGAGCGGCGCCGGATCCATGGCCGTGATCATGCGCGAGGCCCTGAAGCCCAATCTGCTTCAGACGCTCGAACACACCCCGGTCATCGTCCATGCCGGTCCGTTCGGCAACATCGCCCACGGGAACAGCTCGATCGTCGCGGACCGCATCGGCATCCACACCGGTGACTACCTGATCACCGAGGCCGGGTTCGGTGCCGACATGGGCGCCGAGCGGTTCTTCAACATCAAGTGCCGCAACTCTGGGCTCACACCCGATGCTGCCGTCCTGGTCGCCACGGTACGCGCGCTCAAGGCTCACTCCGGCAAGTACCGGATTGTCGCCGGCAGACCTCTGCCGCCCGACCTGCTGGTCGAAAATCCCGATGACGTACATGCCGGGGGCGCCAACTTGCGCAAGCAGATCGAGAACGTCAAGGCCCACGGGGTGTCGCCGGTCGTCGCCATCAACGCCTTCCCGACCGATCACCCGTCTGAGCACCAGGCCATCCGCGAGATCGCCGAGTCGATGGGAGCCCGGGCTGCGTTGTGCACACACTTCGCTGACGGTGGGAGCGGCGCGACCGAGCTGGCGCGCGCCGTCGTCGAGGCCTGCGACGAACCGAGCACGTTCGAGTTCCTCTATCCCGACACCGCGACGCTCAAGGAGAAGATCGAGACCGTCGCCACCCGGATCTACGGAGCCGCCAACGTCACCTACTCGGCGGCCGCCAACCGGCAGCTCGAGAACTACGAGAAGAACGGCTTCGGGCACCTGCCCGTGTGCATCGCCAAGACCCACCTGTCCATCTCGGGCGACGCCTCGCTCAAGGGCGCGCCCACGGGACACACGCTCGCGGTCAGAGAGGTACGAGCGTCGGTCGGGGCAGGCTTCGTGTACCCGATCTGTGGCGACATGCGCACCATGCCCGGGCTCGGCACCGCGCCCGCGGCCGCCATCATCGACCTGCTCGAAGACGGCTCGATCGTAGGTCTGTCGTGAACGCCGATCTCGACGAACGCACCGCCGGCGGGGCGATCCTGATGAACGGCAACCAGCTGCGCGACGAGACGATCGTGCGCCTTCGCGCCACCGTTGAAGCAGCCGGCTCCCCTCCCGTGTGCCTGGCTACGGTTTTGGTGGGCGCGGACCGTCCGAGCCAGATGTATGTCAAGAGCAAGCAGAAGAAGGCCGCCGAAGCCGGCATGACCTCGCGCCACGTCGACATTCCCGGCGATGCCAGCCAAGCCCAGGTCGAGGACACCGTCGGACGGCTCGCGGCCGATCCCGGCGTCCATGGCATCCTCGTGCAGCTCCCGTTGCCGGCCGGGCTCGACCCCGAACGGGTCCTCGACCTCGTGCCACCCGAGAAGGACGTCGATGGCCTCACCGAGCGATCGATGGGTCGTCTCGTGCGCGGCAAGCCCGGGCACGTGCCGTGCACACCTCTCGGGGTGATGCGTCTACTCGACCGCTACGGAGTGGCCACGAGCGGCAAGAAGGCGGTGGTGATCGGCCGGTCGACCCTCGTGGGCTTGCCGCTCGTGTTGCTTCTCGGCCGCAAGGGCATCGACGCCACCGTGTGCCTCGCCCACTCCCGCACTCCCGACCTGATCGAGACGTGCCGCGACGCGGACATCGTCGTGGGCGCAGCAGGTTCGGCCCGTATGATCACCGCCGCCCATGTGAAACCGGGCGCCGCGGTGATCGATGTCGGCATCTCGCGTACCGAGGCCGGCATCGTCGGCGACGTCGACTTCGATGCCGTCCAAGCCGTCGCCGGAGCCATCACCCCGATGCCCGGCGGCACCGGCCCGATGACGATCGCCTGCCTGCTCGAGAACACCCTTCAAGCAGCCAGGATGCTCGGCGCCTTCCCCGCCTGACATACTCGCCGGGTGAGTGAGTACCAGGAATTCGACACGCTGATCGTTGAACGCCACGGCCCCGTCGGTTGGTTGATCAACAACCGACCCGAACAACTCAACGCCATGTCGGCGCACATGCGCGACGAGTTCGCCGAGGCCTGGCTCGAGCTCGACCGCGACCCCAAGGTGCGGGTGATCGTGCACACCGGTAACGGTCGTGCGTTCCAGACCGGCGTCGACGTGGCCGAGATCGCGAGCGACGGCGTGGGCATGCAGCGCTACCACGACAGCGTCGTGAACTGGGACCTCCACTTCACGTCGTGGCACCAGAACGTGTGGAAGCCGGTCATCACCGCGGTCAACGGCATCTGCTGCGGCGGCGGCTTCCACTGGGTCGCCGACGCCGACATCGTCATCGCGGCCAGCGACGCCCAGTTCTTCGACCCGCACGTGTCGGTGGGCCAGGTGGTCGCGCTCGAAGCGGTTGGACTGCTTCGAAAGATGCCCGTCGAAGCGGTCATGCGCATGGCTCTCGTCGGTCGCTACGAGCGCATGTCGGTCGAGCGGGCCTACGAGCTCGGCATGATCTCCGAGATCGTCGATCCTCCCGAGCGACTCCGCGACCGGGCCCAGGAGTTGGCCGAGACCATCGCCAAGAACTCCCCCGCCGCCATGGCGGCCACCAAGAAGGCCCTGTGGGGCGCGCTCGAACTCGGCCTCACCGACGCCTGCCGCGCCGGCGCCGAGCACCTGGTGTCGATGTGGGGCCACCCCGACCAGGACGAAGGACCCCGAGCGTTCGCCGAGAAGCGCCCCGCCAAGTGGGCCGAACTGCCGTGACGCGATCGATCAGGCGAACCGGGCGGCGACGAACGCCAGGCTGACAGCGCTCAGGACGCTGCCCATGTTGGCCAGCAACATCGTGCGCACCGACGCCGACAGCTCGCGGGTGAGATCGCTCCGAAGCCCCGCTATCTCGGTCCTCACGTCCGTGCGCAACTCGGCCATCTCGGTCTTCAGCTCCGTCCGCAACTCGGCCATCTCGGTCTTCAGCTCCGTCCGCAACCCGGCCATCTCGGTCTTCAGCTCTGTTCGGAGATCAGCGATCTCGGCGTGAGTGCCTGCCGTCGCGGCGGCCAGGTCGCGGTGGGTCACGAGGTCTGACCAACCGACGGGTGGCAGCAGCGTCATCAGCGTGTCGGCCTGGTCGGACCCGAGCGCGTTGGCCAGGGCGTTGTGGAGGTCGGTCCGGCTGCGGTCATCGATCAACATGGTAACTCCAGGTCTCGGTCGTCTTCCTGGGACGCCGCTTGTGCCGGGCTCCGATCGGCCTGATCGACACCATAACGTTGGGGTGTGACAGCCAGCCGAACGTGGCGCGATCGGGTACTCGACGAGGTCGAGGTGTCCGGCGCTCGCCTGGTCCAGTCGCTCCAACAGCTCATTCGCATTCCCTCGGTCAGTGGATCGAGCGCCGAGAACGAGGCCCAGAATGCCCTCGCGCGATGGCTCCGAGAGGACGGGTTCGATGTCGACCACTGGGCGCTCGACCTGCCTGCGTTGATGGCTGAGCCCGATTTTCCCGGCGTCGAGGTTTCCCGGGACGAGGCATGGGGGCTGGTGGCCCGGCTCTCTGGCCAAGGTGATGGGCCGGTGCTGATGTTCAACGGTCACATCGACGTCGTGCCGACCGGCGATCCATCGGCTTGGACGAACCGAGACCCGTTCGCCGCGGCGGCGACGGAGACCATCGTCGGTGGGCGCGGCGCGTGCGACATGAAGGCGGGGCTGGCGGCGTCGTGGTGCGCGTTACGAGCGCTACAGACCTCAGGCGTGCCGCTCGGCGGCGACGTCCTGCTCGCCAGCGTGCAGGGCGAGGAGGACGGCGGACTGGGCACGTTCGCCACCCTGCGACGGGGCTGGCGAGCCGACGCGTGCGTGATCGCCGAGCCCACCGGGCTCGACATCGTGCCGGCCAACGGTGGCGCGCTCACGTTCCGCCTACATGTGCCCGGGGTCGCGGCGCACGCCTCGCGACGGACCGACGGCGTGAGCGCCGTCGAGAAGCTCTGGCCGATCTGGCAGGCGCTCGCCGAGCTGGAGGGGCGCCGCAACGCCGACGTCGATCCTCTGATGCGCCGCTGGCCGATCGCCTACCCGGTCTCGATCGGCACGATCCACGGCGGTGACTGGCCGTCGTCGGTGCCCGATCACGTGACGGTCCAAGGCCGGTTCGGCGTGGCGCTCGACGAGCCGGCCGCCGACGCTCGCGCCGCCCTCGAGCAGGCGGTCGCCGATGTGTGCGCTCGCGACCCGTTCCTGCGCACCCGTCCGGTGACTGTCGAGTGGTGGGGCGGCCAGTTCGCGTCGGGGCGACTGGCCCGAGACTCGGATCTGGCCGACCGCGTGGCGGCGGCGCACGTGGCGGCCACGGGCTCGGCTCCGCCCGACGTGTGGGGCGCACCGTACGGCAGCGACCTGCGCCAGCTCGTGGGTGCTGGCATCCCCACGCTGCAGTACGGCCCGGGCGACTCGATCCTCGCCCACGCGGTCGACGAGCGGGTGAGCATCGCCGAGACCCTCGCCGCCGCCCGAACCCTCGCGGTGCTCGCCCTCGACGTCTGCGGCGTGCGCTGAACCTGTCAGCGGTCTTCGCGGTAGTAGGGGATGGTCAGGGCACCAGGAGCGGCTGTTGCGCGTGCTCGGCGGCCGACTTTGACCGCGGCGGCCGGAATGAGGATCACGATGAGCGTGACCAGATACGGCATCATCGACAGGAAGAACGTCAGATCCTGCGGCCCCCACCACGGCACGCTCCACCCCCTGGCCTGGGCGGTGAAGTTGAGGCCCGTCATCGTGCCGAACAACAACGCTCCGACGAGAACCCGTCCCGGGCGCCACGAGGCGAAGATGACCACGGCGAGCGCGATCCATCCTCGCCCGCGGGCAAAGTCTGGCGACCACGTCGGCGTGAGCGACAGAACCAAGTGGGCACCACCGGCGGCACTGAGTGCACAACCGACCACCGTGTACAGGAATCGCACCCCCAGGACGTTCACGCCGACCGCGTCGGCCGCCGCGGGGTTCTCGCCTACTGCTCGCATGTTCAGGCCGTGCCGTGTGCGGAAGAGCAGGAACCAGAGCACGATGGGCAATGCCACATAGATGACATACACCGGTCCATCGTGGTTGAAGAGGGCTTCGCCGAACTGGCCCATGTCGCCGAGGATCGGCACGCGAACCTCCTCGAAACTGCTGCCGATTGGCGTGCCGTCGCGGTTGAGACCCATCTGGTTCGAGAACCCGATGCCCGCCAACGCGAGAGCCAGCCCGGCCAGAACTTGGTTGACCCGCACCACGACCACCGCCACGGCATAGATCACACCGACCAGCGCGCCGAACAGCGTTCCGATCAGCAGTGAGACCCACGGGCTGGCGACACCCCACTGCTCGGCGGCGATGGCTGCGAACACGGCCCCTATGCCGATCAGGCCCTCCTGGCCGAGGTTCAAGACGCCGACCCGCTCGCTGATCATGGCTCCGAGCGCGGCCAGGATGATGACGGTGCTGGCCGGGATGGCCACGTTGAGCACGCTGAGCCAGGCGTTGTCGATCACGCCGGCACACCTTCCACGGTCGCGGCGTCGGCCCGCGCGATGCGATAGCGCGCCGCCACCTCGGCGGCCGCGAGACCGACGAGTACTGCGCCGTACGTGGCGAGGATGATGTGTACGGACAGCCCCTTGGTCCGAAGGGCGATACCGGCGTGAAGGAGGCTGGCGATGAACACGCCGCCGGCCAGGACACCGAAGAACGAGCGCCCTGCCATGGCGGCCACTATGAAACCCGACAGGCCGTAGCGATTCGAGAAGCCGTCACCGACCCGCTGCGCACCGGGTGCGCTCAGCTGGAGCATTCCGGCCAAGCCCGCGATCGCACCGGCGACGAGCATGACCACGACGATGCGGCGCTTCACATCGATACCCGCGAAGGCCGCGGCGCGCGGATTGCCGCCGATGGTGTCGATCTCGTAACCCACCTTGGTGGACCGGAACAACCACCACAGGATCACCGCGAGTATGAGCGGGACGACGAACCCGACGTGAAGGCGGTCGAGCCCTGGGAGCACCGGCAGGAGGTCATCGACGGCCTCGGTCGATTGAATGATGGCCGCCTCGCGATCACGCCAGAACCCCAGCGCCGCCCATTTGACCAACTCCACGGCCACGAAGTTCAAGAGCAGGGTCGTGATTATCTCGTTGACGCCCAGGTGAGCGCGCGCCAGAGCCGGCACCAGCATCCACACGGCGCCCGCGGCCGTTGCGGCACCGGCCATGATCAAGAGCGTCAGCCAGCCCGGGCCGTCGATATGGGTGCCCACCCCTACCGCGGCCAGCGCCCCAACCAGGAACTGGCCGTCGGACCCGATGTTCCACACGTTCATGCGAAGCGCGAGCGCCACGCCGAGCGCGTTCATCAGAATCGGGATCGAAAGGATGCCGGTTTCCTCGAGGCCGCGCAAGCTCCCGAAGTTGGCATCGAAGCCATCAAAGAGGATGGTGAAGGGATTGCGACCGGTCAGCATCAGCACCAGGCCGACGACGAGCATCGCGACCACCACGCCGAGCATCCGGTAGACGGCGGCCCGGCGTGGGTCGGCGTCGAGCTTACGCTCGAGACGTAGCGGGCCGATCGCCGTCACGACGAACGGCCGTCGGCGGTTACGGCGGTGTGGCCGCCCATGAGCAGCCCGATGCGTTCACGGTCGACATCGACGCGATCGATCACCTCCGCGATCACACCTTCGTACATCACCGCCACCCGATCCGACAGGAGGAGCACTTCGTCGAGGTCGTCGGAGATCATCATCACGGCACAGCCCATGTCACGTCGATCGAGGATCGTCTGCTGGACCTCCTGTGCCGCGAGGACGTCGAGACCTCTCGTCGGGTGCGCGGCGACCAGCAGGTTCTCCGCGACCATCGCCTCGCGGCGAGCCACGAGTCGTTGCTGGTTTCCGCCAGACATCTGCCCGGCCGGAGCTTCGATGGAGCGGGTCTGGACGCGGGCCGAGCTGACGAGTCGGCGCGCGAAGTCGCCGACCGCGGCCAGGTTGAACTGGAACCCCCGCGACAGCTCGGGGCTGCGATAGTGCCGCATCACCGCGTTGTGCTTGACCGATGCCGACTTGACCATCCCGACACCGATGCGGTCCTCGGGGATGTGACCGACGCCACTCTCTGCCACCGCGCGCGAGGGCGCATTCGTCATGTCGCGACCGTTCACGAGGACCGACCCCCGTTCGACGCGCCGGAGACTGGTGATCACCTCGGCCAGCTCGGTCTGGCCGTTCCCCGAGACGCCAGCGATCCCGAGGATCTCGCCCCGGCGGACGGTGAGGTCCACCCCATGGAGAGCTGGCAAGCCACGAGCGTTGTGGGCCTCGACTCCCTTGAGCTCGAGCACCACCTCGCCCGCGGTCATCCGATGATCGACGGCGAGGTCGAACTCGGCGCCAGTCATGAGCCGAGCCAGCTCCCGAACGGTGGCGCCGGCTGCCGCCATGGTGGCGACGTGGCGACCGTTGCGCAGCACCGAGATGGCATCTGACACCTCGAGTACTTCGTTCAGCTTGTGGCTGATGAACACGACGGTCCGACCTCCGGCGACGAGCCGACGCATCACACCGAACAGATCGCGGGCCTCGTGCTGGGTGAGCACCGCGGTCGGCTCGTCAAGGATGAGGACGTTGGCACCGCGGGCCAAGACCCGCAGGATCTCGACGCGCTGCTGTTCACCGACCGACAGTTGCCAGATCCTCGCCGCGGGATCGACGTGGAGCCCGATGTCGTCCATCAGACCCTGGGTCCGGGCCTCGAGCGCTGCCGCAGTGATCACGCGAGGGGTTTCGGACCAGCCGAGGTGGATGTTCTCGGCCACCGTCATCGGGGCGACCAGCCGGAAGTGCTGATGGACCATGCCGATCCCCGACGCGATCGCCTGGGCCGGGCTGCGGAAGTGCTGCTCCTCGCCGCTGACGAGGATCTGGCCCTCGTCGGCCCGGTAGATACCGGCGAAGATGTTCGACAGCGTCGTCTTGCCCGCGCCGTTCTCGCCGAGCAGGGCATGGACCTCGCCACGCTCGAGCCGGAGGTCGACGCGATCGAGGGCGGGGATACCACCGAACAGCTTGGTGATACCCCGCGCCTCGACCGCGGCAACTGAGTCCGTCACGACTCGGCCCCCATTGACCAACGGCGCTTTCGGTCAGACCTCGCCTTCGGCGCCCGACACTCCGTCGACCACGAAGTTGATCAGATACGCCTCCTGCGAGGTCAACGTGGCGCCCGCGGCGAGGACCTCGGCACCCTTGTTGCTCGTGAGCGGGCCGGTGTACACCGAAAGCTCGCCCGCAGCGATCGCCGCCGCGGCCTCGGCCACTGCGTCTTGAACGTCCTGAGGGACCTCGGGACCCCACTCGCCGAGCGGGCACTCGAGCAGGACGGCCTCGGTAGCGGGCGACCACGTTCCATCCACGACCGACTGGAGCTGGTCACGATAGAAGGGACCCCACGCGTCGAGGTTGAAGTTGTTGACGTACTGCGTGGGTGCGGCCTGGCGGAAGTCGAGGTTCCAATAGCCGGTCCAAACGCCGGCCTCCTCGGCGATCTCGAGGAACGTCGGCTCGTCCATCACGCCGAACAAGAAGTCGACTCCTTCACCGAGGAGGGCCTCGGCGGCGATAGCGGCGTTCGGCGGATCGAAGAAGCTGTTGATCTGCACCACGTTCATGGTCGCATCGGGGTTCACCGTCCGAGCACCGAGCAACATGCCGTTCACGTCGTTGAACAGCGTCGGGCTGGGGAACGCGCCGATGTAGCCGAGCTTGCCGTTCGGCGAGAGGTGCCCGGCGGCGATCCCGAGCAGGTACGCCGTGATCTCGTGTGCCATGTAGTAGCCGAAGCTGTTCGCCGTGAAGTGATGGCCGTTGCACTCGACGAACTTCACGTCGGGGTTGGCATCGGAGACGACGCTCAACAAGTCGACGTACTCGGTGTTGGCGAAGATGATCTGATTGCCGTCGGCGACGAGTTGCTCGAAGAGCTGGGTCGTCTCGGGACCGAACCCGACGTTCTCGGTGAATCCGGTCACCGCAGCGGCGCCTAGCGCCGCCTGCGCGAACAGGCGCCCCTGGTCGTGGGTCTGGGTCCAACCGTTGTCCGCGGCGGGCCCGATGTACACCCAATGCGCCTTGACGGGGTCGCCGCCACCTCCGCCCGTGTCGCCACCCGTGTCACCGCCCGCGGGGGCAGCGTCATCGTCGTCGTCGCCGCACGCGGCGAGCAGGCCACCGCCGGCGGCCAAGCCGAGGGCGCCCATGCCGGTGAGCTTGAGCAGGCGGCGCCGCGACAGCGGCGACATCGCCGCGGGCGGCAGGATCAGGCGGTCGCGCGGGTCTTTGCTGGTCATGTGATTTTCCCCTCGGTGGTGGATTGGTGAATCCTGTTGGTGTCGTAGGCGCTGGTCAAACTCTGTTCGTTACGACCTCGTGAACGCTGTCCACATCGTCACCACGGCCTTAGGCGATCTGTGCCGCAAGGGCGTCGAAGTCGGCGATCCAGTCGCGCCGCCATTGGCGCTTCGTCGGTTCGTCGACCCACGTGCCGTCGATGGCGTTGTAGAGGCACTGGCGGAAGTCCTCGACGGTGAAGCCCATGTGCTCCCAGGCGACCACGTAGTCCTTGGTCGGGTCGGTCTGGAACATCGGCGGGTCGTCGCAGTCGAGCATGATCTTGAGGCCTCGCTCCTTCATCTCCTTGATGGGGTGCGTCGTGTAGTCGGGCCCGAAGTAAACCCAGGCGGTCGACACCGGAGTGCACGTGAACACGATGCCCTCGTCGCGGCAGCGGGCCACGATGGCGTCGCTCTCGATCACGTGGTAGCCGTGGTCGACCCGCTCGCAGCCGAGCAGGTCCAGTGCCGTCTCGATGTTGCGGGGCGGCGCATCCTCGGACTGGTGGGCGGTGAGACGCAACCCGGCCCGGTCGGCCATGCGGTAGGCCTTCCAGAACCGTTCCGGCGGGAACTCGGCCTCGGCGTAGTCCAGGCCGATCCCGATCACCTCGTCGCGGGGCTCGGCGAGGACCGAGTCCATCATCGCCACCGCCAATTCCGGCGTCTCCATGCGGTTGATCGCGGCGATCAGGCGGCACTCGATGCCGAAGTCGGTGCGGGCATCGTTGATCCCGTCGATCAGCCCATCGACACAGGTCTGGTAGCTCGGCCCGGCCGCCATGTGCGTGGTCGGGTTGAAGAACATCTCGCGGTAGCGGACGTTGTTGTCGGCCGCTTCGGCGAGGGTCTCGTAGCTGATCCGGCGGAAGTCGTCGCGGTCCTTGATCGCCAGCGCACTGTTGTCGTACATGTGCAGGAACTTGTAGATGTCCGGGTACTGGTACAGGTCCTCGGGCTCGTCGAAGTCGGGCAGCGGCACACCGTGCTTGGTCGCCAGATCGACCACGGTCCGCGCCTGGATCGACCCCATGAGATGAACGTGCAAGCTGACCTTCGGTATCGCCTTCAGGAACGCCGGCATGTCCACGACGGTCCAACCTCCCCAACTCAGCCCCTGGCGGGGCCCCCTGCGATCGCAGACTAGTCGCCTACCACGGGCGGCGTCATGTCGGCGGCCGAGCCGGCAATCCATTGGACGCGCGCAACTGGTCGAACTCTCCCAGGAATCGCTGCCTCAGGGTCCGCTTCTCGTCGTCGGGCGCCCAAGCCGCGGTGATCCCGGCGAGCGCGAGGTCCTCCATGTCCTCGAGCGAGTAGGAGTAGGCCGCGGCGACGGCCTCATACTCGTCGGCGATGTCGAAGCGCATCATGCCCGGGTCGTCGGAGTTGATCGTCACCAGCACCCCAGCGCGCCGTTGGCGGTCGAACGGGTGCGATGCCACGTCGGGCACGACGTTGGCGATCACCACGTTCGAGGTGGGGCACACGGTGAGCGGGATCTGCCGGTCGGCGATCTCGGCGGTCAGGTCGGAGTCGTCGAGGAGCCGGAACCCGTGGTCGACCCGTTCGCATCCGAGCGTGCGCACCGCGGCGGCAATGTTGTCAGACGGCCCGTCCTCGCCGGCGTGGATCGTTCGGTGCAGCCCGAGGCGACCCGCCTCGGCAAACGCGGCCGCGAACGCCGTGTGGTCGATGCCTCGCTCGACAGAGTCGGCGCCCATGCCGATCAGAAGATCGCGATCCTGCGCTCCGGCGAACGCCGCCATCTCGAGCGCGTGCGCCGGGCCGGTCGGCTTGTCGAAGTCGAGCACCATGCGGCACCCGATGTCGAGATCGCGGCGGGCATCGAGGAGCCCGGCCCGAACGCCCTCCCACACCGTGTCGACCGGCACGCCGAGCCGGATCACGAACCCGGGCGAGAAGAACATCTCGCGGTAGCGCACCCCGGCCGCGACTCCGTCCTCGAGCGCCTCGTAGGTGATGCGCCGGAAGTCGTCAGCGGTCACCAGGCTGGCGCAGATCACGTCGTAGATCGACAGGAACTGGTTGAGGTCGGTGAAGTCGAACAGATCGGCCGGGTCATCGACCGGAAGCGTGACGCCGTTCTTGGCCGCCAGCTCACCTATCGTCGAGGCCCGGGCCGCCCCTTCGACGTGGCAGTGCAACTCGACCTTCGGCAACCGCCGGATGTGCTCGCTCGTTGCCGTTGTCATGGGGAAACTCCGTAGGTGAGGCCGAGCTCGGCGAGCCAGGTGCGGTAGGCGTGGGAGATCTTGTCGGTGCGCTGATGCGCCTCGTGCGACAGGTCCAGCGGCAGGCGCTTCGGGCGCTGCGACTGCACGATCGGGATGTCCTGGTCGAAGATCACCTGGTTGAAGGCGACGAACGCCTCGGGCGACACCGTGTCGTCGCGGTAGGCCGCAATCATCCAGACCCGGCAATGGGTCTCGTCGACCGGCGACGCCATGATCATCAGGTCGAACCCTGCGCCGCCATCGGTCGGCACCTTGTACAAGGTCGCGATGTAGGGGTGAGGCACGTGGTAGCGGTACTCGACGTCGGCACCGTCAGCCGAGGTCGGAGTGGCCGCGGGCTGCCACGCCCAGACCGACGGGATGTGCACCCCCCGGTCGTCGACGACCACCTCGTAGTCGGCGTACGCGGTGTGGGGCTCGGCGCCGAGGATGGCGCGGTGCACGAACGGGAAGTGCGCGACATCGAGGAAGTTCTCGACGATCCGCGGCCCACACGCGCTCAGCACGACCGGGTCGTGGTGCGCGTGTCGGGTGCCCGGCTCGTCGTAGGGCGGGAAGTAGTCGAGGTCGTCCGGCGGAGTTCCGAGCGAGACCCACACGACGCCGTACTTCTCTCGCACCGGATAGGTGCGCAGGCAAAGGGTCCGGGGCGGCGTCGCGGTGGGGAACGCGGGCCTCAGGGCGCACACACCGTCGGAGTCGAACTGCCACCCGTGGTACGGGCACATGATCCGGTCGCCGCGCAACTCACCGATCGACAGCGCGGCGCCGCGATGCGGGCACTGATCGTGCGCGGCCCGGATCGCCCCGTCCGGCGTGCGCCACAGGACCAAGGGATGCTCCATCAACGTCACGCCGAACGGCTCGCCCGCCGCCACGTCGCGAGAATTGACGACCGGCATCCACGAATCCGCCAGCACCCGATCCGGCGCCGGAACGTCAACGATCATCTCTGCCCCGCCCCCACCCTCGATCCCCTCGTTCTTGGCGCGAATCTGGTCGTCCAGCGACCAGATTCGCGCCAGGAACGAGGGGATGGGGTCATAGGGACATCTCCAGGACGGCGCGACAGCCTTCGGGGGTGCCGGGGATGGGGTTGTTCTTTAGCAGGTAGCTGTGCATGGCGTCGTCGACCAGCCGGTCGTGGTCACCGTCGAGCACCCCGGCCTCGCGCAGTCGCATGCCCATGCCGATGCGGTCGTTGAGGGCCCGGATGGTGTCGCCAGCCACGGCTGCGGCACCCTCGTCGTCGGCGACATCGACGCCGAAGGTGCGGGCGACCCATGCTGTCTTGGCCAGCACCGCCGAGCGGTTGAAGTCGAGGGTGGCCGGCATCAACGCCGCGCACAAATACCCGTGGTGCAGGTCGTAGAGGTACCCGACCGGCATGGCGACCGCGTGCAGGATGCCCAGGCCCGACTGCTCCTTGGCGAGCCCGCCGAGGGCCGACGCGATCGTGAGCGCGGAGCGGGCGTCGAGATTGGATCCGTCGGCGACGACGGCCTCGAGGTGCGCTGCGACCAGCCGCATCGCCTGCTCGGCCAGGGCGTCGGAGAACGGGTTGGCGGCGAGACCGAGGTAGGCCTCGAGGGCGTGGGAGAGCGCGTCCATCCCGGTGGCGGCGGTGAGCCACGGCGGCATTCCGACCATGAGCTCGGGATCGAGGATCGTGACCCACGGCGCCGTCCCGGGACCGAAGACACCCTTTTTCTCGCCGGTGGCGTGGTCGACGAGCACCGACACCTTGGCCGATTCGGCGCCCGATCCTGCGGTGGTCGGAATCGCGATCTGGGGAACGCCGGCCACTTCGATCTTGCGCTCGCCGGTCATGAAGTCGTGCGCCGAGCAGCCGTTGGCGGCTGCGGCCGCGATGATCTTCGCGGTGTCGATCGGGCTGCCGCCCCCGAGCCCGACGACCGCTTGCGCACCGAACTCCGTCAGCACCGCCGCGCCGGCATCGACGTTGTCGACCGTCGGGTTCGACTTGACGTCGGCGAACCGCTCGACCGCGATTCCGCCTTCGCGCAGCTGGTTCTCGACGCGATCGGCGATGCCGGTGGCAACGATCCCGGGATCGGTCACGACCAGCGCCCGGTCTATCCCCCGGCCGGCCAGTCGTGCGGCCGCCTCGGCGGACCGGCCCGGACCGAACACGAACTCGATCGGCGATGCGTACTGGAAGGCGTTGATCACGGATTCATTCTTCCCTGACGAGACCGATTGCACCAGCGGGGCCGGTGGCGCGCGAGGATGCGTCCATGCTCGAACACGCGGCTGACGAGGCCATCCGGGGGTTGCGCGAAGCGGGCATCGACTTCGTGTCCGGCCTTCCCGACGGCTGGCAACGCAACCTCCACGAACGGGTAGAGGCCGATCCGGCGTTCCAGTACGTACCGGTGTGCAACGAGGGCGTCGGCTTCTCGGTGTGCGCCGGTGCCTGGCTCGGCGGCAAGAAGCCAGCGCTCATCATGGAGAACAGCGGGTTACGGGTCGCCGCCGAGTACATCGCCCGCATTGCCCTCGGCACCGGCGTCCCGGTCACGCTGTTGCTCTCGTACCGAGGCGATCTCGGCGAGACCGAGCACTGGGGGATCCCGCACGGCATCGTGGCCGAGCCGCTGCTCCAGGCACTGCGGATCAAGTACGTGATCGTGCGCAAGGTCGAGGACCTGGCGGTGTCGATCCAGCGCGCCAAGCGGATCGCCGAGGCCCAGCTGCACCCGGCGGCGGTGCTGATCTCGGGCGACTGCGTGTGGGCCGACCGAGCTGACCGGAGGGAGACGTGATGGCGCTCGACCGATTCGAATGGCTCGGTCGCCTGGCCGGCCGGGTTCCCGAGGACGCGCTGGTCATGTCGACCTACATCGGCGCCGTGTCCTTCGAGTGGGCCCATCACACCGGCGAGCATCCGCGCAGCGCCCACCTCGGTCAGATGGGCGACGTGATCGGCATGGCCGTCGGTCTGGCTCTGGCGCTCCCCCATCGGCCGGTGTGGTGCCTCGACGGCGACGGATCGGTGCTGATGGAGCTCGGTCAGCTCGTCGCCATGGGCGAGCATCGTCCCGCGAACCTGGTCGTGTGGGTGGTCGACAATGGGGTATACGAATCGATCGGCTGGGGCGCCGCCGGGCGACGCCCGACCGCGACTGCGTCGAGCACCAACCTCGCGGCGATGGCCGCCGCCTGCGGGGTGACCCACACCGCCGACGTCGACTCCTGGCACCATCTCGACGCCGAGATCGACCGGGCGCTCACGGTTCGCGAGTGCAGCTTCGTCAACGTGCGCACCGAGCCAGGTCACGCGCACGTGCAGCCCCGGCGCACCGACGGCATCGAGGACAAGTACCGATTCGTCCGCTACGTCGAGCAGCTCGAAGGCATATGGATCACCGGCGTGCCACCCCAGGACCTCGGACTCATGAAGGGTCGCAAGCACTGACCTGCGGGCTCGGTTCGTACGGGACAGACGCGGCCGACCCGGTACGTCGCCGAGCGAATTCACGCACGCGGTAGTGTCTCGGCAACCCGCACTGCGAGGAGACCGACATGGTCGACATCTGGTCCACGATCCATACCGAACGAATGGCCCTCGCCGACCAGCTCGCCGACGTCGACGACGAGGCCTGGGACACGGCGTCGTTGTGCGAGGCCTGGACGGTTCGCGACGTCGTCGCCCACATGACCGCCACGGCCAAGATCAGCCCGCTGAGCTTCCTTCCCAAGCTGATCGGTTCGGGGTTCAGCTTGGGCCGAATGCAGGCCAAGGACGTCGCCCGCGAGCGGGGCACATCGGCGGCCGACACGCTCGCCCGCTTCCGCTCGATCGTCTCGTCGTCGAAGCACCCGCCAGGTCCGAGCGACACGTGGCTCGGTGAGGTGATCGTGCACGCCGAGGACGTTCGGCGTCCACTCGGACTCGCCCATGCGTACCCACTCGACGCCGCCGCCCAGGTCGCCGACTCCTATGCGAAGTCCAACCTGATCATCGGGGGCAAGCGACGAATGGCCGGCCTGAACCTCACGGCCACCGATACCAGTTGGACCCGGGGCGAAGGACCCGAGGTCGCGGGCCCGATGATGTCGCTGCTCCTCGCGGTGACCGGCCGCCGGTCGGGCCTCGACGACCTCACCGGCGACGGGGTCTCGATCCTCGCGGGTCGGTGCTGATCGTCATAGGCGTCACGCCACGAACGACACGAGTTTTGTCTCGAGGAACGCGGACAGGCCGTCGTGACCGCCCTCGCGACCGAGCCCGGACTCCTTGAAGCCCCCGAACGGCGCGGTCGGCGAGGCGGGCATGGCGTCGTTGACGCCGACGATGCCGTACTCGAGCCGCTCTGACACCCGCATCGCCCGGCCCAGGTCGCGGGTGAACAGATACGCCGCCAGTCCATAGGGCGTGTCGTTGGCCCGGCGGACGACCTCGTCCTCGGTGTCGAACGCGAGCAGTGGCGCAACGGGCCCGAACGTCTCCTCGGTGGCGCACAACATGTCGTCGGTACACCCGGCGAGGACGGTCGGGGCAAAGAAGTAGCCGCCATCGAGACCCGCGCCGGTGACCCGTTCGCCCCCCACCGCAACCATGGCGCCCTTGGTCACCGCGTCGGCGACGTGGGCGGCCACCTTGTCGTAACCGCGGTCGTCGATCAGCGGGCCGACGTCGACACCGGCCCGGGACCCGGGGCCGACGGTGAGCTTGGCCACGGCCTCGGTGAGCTTGGCCGTGAACGCGTCGACGATGGCGGCCTGCACGAACACCCGGTTGGCGCACAGGCACGACTGGCCGTTGACCTGGAACTTCGATGCCAGCACCCCGGCCACCGCGGCGTCGAGGTCGGCGTCGTCGAACACGATGAACGGCGCCTGGCCGCCGAGCTCGAGCGACACCCGGGCCAACGTGTCGGCCGACTGCCGAACGAGGATCTTGCCGACCTCGGTCGAGCCGGTGAAGGTGATCTTGCGCACCCTCTTGTCGCCCACCAATGCGCCGGAAACGGCGACCGGGTCGGCGGCGGTCACCAGGTTGACGACCCCCGGCGGCAGCCCGGCCCGGTCGATCGCCTCGAACAGCATCCGTGGGGACAGTGGGGTCTGCTCGGCCGGCTTCACGACCATCGTGCAGCCGGCCGCCAGGGCGGGTGCAAGCTTGCGGGCGATCATGGCGACAGGGAAGTTCCACGGCGTGATCGCCACCGCGACGCCGAGCGGCTTGCGCTGCACCATCAGCCGCTTGCCCGGCACCTGGGCGGGCACGATCTCGCCGTAGGCCCGGCGGCCCTCCTCGGCGAACCAGTCGAGCCAGTCGGTCGCGTAGCGGACCTCGAACAGCGCCTGACCGCGGGGCTTGCCCTGCTCGGCGACGATCACGTCGGCGATCTCGTCGAGGTGCGACAGCAGCTCGGCGGAGATGCGCCGCAGCGCCGCGCCGCGGTCCTTGGCCGGCACCGCGGCCCATTCGTCGAACGCCCCGTACGCCGCGTCGACCGCCCGACTCGCCAGCTCAGGCGAGGCATCGGCGGCCCGCCCGACCTCGGCTCCCGTCGCCGGATCGTGCACGGCAAACGTTCCACCAGCCGCGACCCACTCACCATTGATGTAACAACACTGGTCCATGACCCCTGATCCTGTCATTCTGTCAACGGGTTACGCGACACAGGGTCGGGTAACCGCTCACACAAGCACGCCGCGGGCGAGGATGGAGGGGCCATGAACGCAGGGGCAGGACAGGGAGCGGATCTGCTGGTGGCGGGGGCCGAGCTGGTGGTGACGATGGACGGGCCGCGCCGCGAGATCCCCGGCGGATGGGTCGCCATCACCGACGGGCTGGTGAGCGGGGTCGGCGGGCCGGGGACCGAACCCACCGCGGCACGGACATTGCGGGCCGATGGCTGCCTGGTCACGCCGGGGCTCGTCAACACCCATCACCACATCTATCAGAACCTCACCCGGTCGTTCCGACCCGCGCTCTCGGGCAACCTCTTCCACTGGTTGCGAACGCTGTACCCGGTCTGGAGTCGCCTTGACGAGGAGGCGGCGTACGTCTCGGCCTGGATCGGCATGTGCGAGCTGGCCCTCGGCGGTTGCACGACCTCGACCGACCACCTCTACGTCCATCCCAAAGGCGGGGGGGACCTGATCTCCGCCGAGATCACCGCGGCCCGCGAGCTCGGCTTCCGGTTCCATCCCACCCGCGGTTCGATGAGCCTGTCGGAAAAGGACGGTGGGCTGCCACCCGACTCGGTCGTGCAGGACGACGACGACATCCTCGCCGACTCCGAACGGTTGGTCCGGCTCCACCATGATCCGACGCCAGGCGCCATGGTGAGGATCGCGCTGGCGCCGTGCTCACCGTTCTCGGTCACGCCCGACTTGATGCGGCGGACCGCCGAGCTGGCCGAACGTCTCGACGTGCGCCTCCACACCCATCTGGCCGAAGACCGCGACGAGGACACGTTCTGCGTCGAGACGTTCGGGTGCCGCCCGATCGAGCACTTCGAGAACGTCGGCTGGGGCGGCGACCGGGCCTGGGTCGCGCACTGCGTCTACCCCAACGCCGACGAGATCGGCCGCTTGGCCCGATGGGGTACCGGAGTCGCCCACTGCCCGAGCTCCAACCAGTTGATCGGCGCCGGGCTGGCCCCGATACGCGAGTACCGCAACGCCGGCGTGAACGTCGGCATCGGGTGCGACGGGTCGGCATCCACGGACTGCGCCTCGTTGTGGCTCGAGACGCGCGGCGCCCTGCTGCTCGCCCGCCTGCGCGGGGGGCCCGAGGCCATGCTGGCGAGGGAAGCGCTCGAGATGGCGACTCTCGGCGGGGCGGCATGCCTCGGGCGCGACGACATCGGCGCCCTCGAGGTCGGCCGAGCCGGCGATCTCGTGGTGTGGCCGATGGAGGGAGTCGCGTTCGCCGGCGCGCTGACCGACCCGGTCGAGGCGTGGCTCCGGTGTGGCCCGACGGCGGCCCGCCACACGGTGGTCGGTGGTCGCACCCTCGTCGAAGGTGGAGTGCTCGCCGTATCGGGCGTCGACGAGATGCTCACCCGCCACCGCTCGATCGCCTCGTCGTGGCTGACCGCGTCGGCCATGTGAACAATCGACCCGCTCGGTGTAGCGTCGCTCGCGGCGAGTGGGGAGTCGGCCGTGAGCGAGCGTGTACCGGATGAGCAGGCTGAACAGGCTGAACAGGCTGAGCCTGGCGAGCAGGATGAGCAATATGAGCAGGATGAACCTGGCGAGCATGGTCGCGACTTCGAGTCGCTCGGCCTTCGGCCCGAGCTGCTCGAGGCGCTGACCAGCCTCGGCTACGAGGAACCGACGCCGATCCAGATCGAGGCGATCGGTCCCCTGATCGATGGCCACGACCTCGTCGGCCAGGCGGCTACGGGCACGGGGAAGACCGCGGCGTTCGCGCTGCCGATCCTCCAGGGACTCGACATAGGCCGGCGCGACGCCGACCCCATGGCGCTCATCCTCGTCCCGACGCGCGAGCTCGCCATGCAGGTGTGCGAGGCCGTGCACAAGTACGGCCGCAACCTCGGCGCCCGGGTGGTCCCGATCTACGGCGGGCAACCGATCGGCCGTCAGCTGTCGGTACTGAGTCGCGGCGTCGATGTCGTCGTCGCCACCCCCGGGCGAGCCATAGACCACATCAAGCGCGGCACCCTGCGGCTGGGCGAGGTCGAGGTCGTGGTGCTCGACGAAGCCGACGAGATGCTCGACATGGGCTTCGCCGACGAGCTCGAGGAGATCCTCTCCGCCACGCCCGAAGACCGCCAGACCGTGCTGTTCTCGGCCACGATCCCATCGCACATCGAGGGCATCGCTCGTCGGCACCTGCACGATCCCATCCAGATCCGCATCTCCGCCCAGCCGGTCGGGCTGAACGACGCTCCCCTGCTCCGGGAGACGGCGTACATGGTGCCGCGGTCGCACAAGCCGGCTGCGTTGGGGCGGATCCTCGACGTCGAGGTGCCCGACGCCGCGCTGGTCTTCTGCCGCACCCGCATCGAGGTCGACGAGCTGACCGAGACACTCAACGGTCGCGGTTACCGCGCCGAGGCCCTGCACGGTGGGATGAGTCAGGAGCAACGCGATCGCGTGATGGGCCGGCTTCGCTCCGGAACCGCCGACTTGCTGATCGCCACCGACGTGGCGGCCCGGGGCCTCGACGTCGATGTGCTGAGCCACGTCGTCAACTACGACGTCCCGTCGTCGTCTGAGACTTACGTCCACCGGGTCGGACGGGTCGGTCGGGCCGGGCGCGAGGGCGTGGCGATCACGTTGGCCGAACCCCGCCAACAACGGCTACTCGAGAACATCGAACGCACGACCCGGCGTCGCATCTCGATGGCCAAGGTTCCGACGGTCGACGACCTTCGCACCCGGCGACTCGAGCTCACCGGCGCCGCGGTACGAGACGTGATCGAGAACGACGACGTGGAACGCGTGCGGCGCCTCGTCGAGCAGCTGGTCGAGGACTTCGACCTGTTCGACGTGGCGCTCGCGGCGGTGAGCCTGGCCCATGACAGCACCGGTTCGGCCAACGACGAGGTCGAGATCCCCGACTACACCGACCGGCCACGGCGAGACCGCGACAGCGATCGGGACCGCGATCGCGACCGGGGTTCACGACACGACCGTGACCGCGGGCGGCCGGAGCGGCCCCGCAATGACGATCGTCCCCGCAGTGACGATCGCCCCCGTCACGACGACCGCATCCGTCAGCCTGAGCCGGGCATGGCGCGCATGTTCATCGGCGCCGGCCGCCAGGCGGGCATCCGCCCCGGCGATCTGGTGGGCGCGATCACCGGCGAGACCCGACTCAACGGCAAAGACGTCGGCCACATCCGTATCGGCGACCGGTTCTCCATCGTCGAGGTGCCCGAGACCGCTATCGACGCCGTCATCGCCGCGCTCGCCGAAGCCACCATCCGCGGCAACCGCTACCCCGTGCGGCGCGACCGCGACAGCCGCTGAGGTCAACGGTCACCGCAGCGTGCGCAGCACGCGGTCGCCGAGGTTCGAGGTGACCCCCATCCAGCGGCGCTCATCTATGTGGTGATGACGACGGTGGTTGCGTACCAGGCGGGCGTAGTACGGGTGGCGTGGGCGCCGCGACGAGTGGGCTAGCAGGTGGACGAGTTCATAGTGCACCAGCCCGCCCGTCATCGCGACCAAGCCCGTTGCGGCGGGTCCGACCACCGCCGCACCGAGAGCGAGCCCGAGCGGCACCGTCCACGCCACCGTGAAGATCCCCAACGCGACCAGGAACGCTGCCGCGTCAGCCGCCGGCAGGAGCAACCAGGCCAGGTCGATGGGATCCGCGTGGTGGAGACGATGCCCGGAACCCGTCCCCAGCCGGCGGCTGGTCCACGCCATCTCGGGTGCGTGCAACAGGTGGCGGTGCACCACCCACTCCACGAAGCCCGTCAGCACCACCGAGATGGCCACAACGACAAGATCGGCGGCGGACCACGCACCGATCATCGCACGTGCCGCGACGAGGGCTCCGAGGGCAGAACCCAAGACTGCAGCCGACCCGGTCCGGGCATAACACGCGACCACGTCGCGCCCGGTGCGCAGGTCGCGGGCGGAGCGGACCTCAGCCAACGCCACCGAGCGGGGGCGCGGGGTCGCCAGGGTCGGCGAGCCCTAGGCGGACCATGCGCCGGTTGTAGGCGACCCGGCCGGCCTGTTCGAGCTCGAAGGTTCGCAGCACCCGTTGGCGGACCCGCTGCTTCTGCTCGTCGGTGACGGCAAACGAGTCGACGACGGTCTTGCCGATCCTCATGTGGAAGTGCTCGTCGGGGATGATCCGATCGAGGGTCTTGATCACGTCGTCGGGCACGCGGGTCTTTATCTCGATGAACGCGTTGCAGGCACCGAGTTCGCCGGCCAGATTGTGAGCGGCGACCCGTTCGATCGTGTCGATCCCCGACGGATACCAGTCGTCGATCCACTCCTCCCACTCGGGTTCGGGCTTCCAGTTGTCTATCGATGTGACCCCGCGCCGTTCGAGAGCGCGCATGCAGTACTCGAAGTGCAAGCCTTCGTCCTCGACCTGCTGGGCGAGCAACACGAACGCCTCCCGCTCGGGGGTCGATGACAACCATCCCCCGATGAACTGGGCGGCCCGGTACTCGTAGTAGGCCTGGAACGACAGCCACTCGACGAGCTCGCGCTCGGTCATGGGCCGGTTGAAGAACGACCCCTCCTCGGCGGGGAGCGACGCCCGTTTGGTCTCGAGCATCTCGACCAGCTCGTCGTAGAAGGAGGTGGACGTTTCCATGCCCAGATCATCCCATATCGCACGATCTAGGGTTGCGCCGTGAACCCCGTGGACATCCGCCTCGGGCCCGCGCTGGTCCTCGCCGACCCCCGGCAGGCGCCGACGGCCGGTTGGGTCGAGGTCGTTGCGGGGCGGATCTCTCACGTCGGGCCGTCTCCGACCGCAAGCGTGGCCGCCGAAACGGTCGACACCAGTGGCCGGCTGATCATCCCTGCGTTGGTCAACACGCACTGCCACACGTCTCAGCAGCTCGGCCGCGGCCTGGCCGACGACGTTGGGCTCCTCACCTGGCTACACGACCGCATCTGGCCCTACGAGCTGGCGCTCGACGAGGGCGACGCCGAGGTGGCGGCCGCGCTGTGCGCCGTCGAGCAGGTCCGAAGCGGGACGACCACCATCGCCGATCCCGGCGGACGTCACGTCGATGGCATGGCCCGCGGGTTGACGGCGGTCGGCATCCGGGCCTTCCTCGGGCGTAGCACGATGGACAGCGGCGACGGACGGCCGCCTGCGGACTGCGACGACACCGAGGCCGCGCTCGCCACGCAAGACGCACTCGCCGATCGGTGGGACGGGGTTGGTCGGCTCCGATTCAGCTACACGTTGCGCACCATCTTCAACTGCACCGACGAGCTGATCGTCGCGACCGCCGAACGGGCGGCGGCCCACGACACGGTCGTGCAGATGCACGTGGCCGAGGTGCCCGAAGAGCTCGAGTACGCGCGGGCCACCCGTGGCGCGCCGACGATCGAGCACCTGGGCCGGCTGGGCGTGCTCGGCCCTCGGTTCCTCACCGTGCACGCCACCTGGGCGAGCG
This sequence comes from uncultured Acidimicrobiales bacterium, assembly GCA_964390555.1. GTDB lineage: Bacteria > Actinomycetota > Acidimicrobiia > Acidimicrobiales > SHLQ01 > CAVTWS01. Next base: position 72,417 of record CAYMJU010000207.1, read on the forward strand.
ACGACGATCTGGCGCTGCTCGCCGCCACCGCTACCCCGGTCTCCCACAACGCCGGGAGCAACCTAAAAGTTCTCGGTGTGCCCCGAGTAGCCGAGTGGATCGAGGCCGGGATCCTCGTGGCGCTCGGGACCGACGGGGCGCCGTCCAACAACCGGATGAGCATGATCGACGAGATGTGGCTGGCGTCGCTCACCCAGAAAGGTCGACGCGTCGACCCGACCGTCCTTCCGGCCGGTGAGGTGCTCGCCATGGCGACCCACAACGGCGCCCGGGCGCTCGGACTCGGCCACGAGCTGGGCCGGATCGAGGTCGGCTACCGGGCCGACCTGGTAGTGATCGACCCGCGCACCGCAAACATGACCCCACTGCACGACCCCCACTCCGCGCTGGTGACTTCGATGAAGAGCGAGAACGTCGAGTCGGTTCTGTGCGACGGCGAATGGCTGATGCTAAACCGCCGACTCACCTCGGTCGACGAGCCCGCGGTCATCGCCGAAGCCACCGCCCGCGCCCGTTCGATCCGCCGCCGCCTCGGCCTCAGCTAAGAGCGAGACCGAACCGACGTCGCGTTCTCAGCTATCGGCGCTCGTTGTGAGCGCGTCTAGTTGCCCGCCGCGCGCAGGCCGAACAGCACCCGGGACGGCGTGAGGGGGAACTCGTCGAACCAGACACCAGTCGCGTCGTGGACCGCCGCGGTCACGGCGGGAGCGTAGGTGATGTAGGGCATCTCGGCCAGCCCCTTGGCGCCGAACGGGCCGTTGGCGTCGCCCAGTTCGAGCAGCACCGTATCGACCCGGTCGGGGACGTCGCCGATGCCGGGGATGAGATACGCCGAGAGCCGAGGGTTGCGGATGAAGCCGCCCTCGACCTGGAGATCCTCGGAGATCACGTAGCCGTGGGCCTGCACCACAGCGCCTTCGATCTGGCCCCGGGCGAGCGACCGGTTGATGACCCGGCCCACATCGTGGGCGCTGACGACGCGACGTACCTGGACATGCCCGGTACCGGTGTCGACGTCGACCTCGACCGCCTGGGCCATGTAGGCGTAGCAGAAGTTCGGGGTGCCCGAACCGGTCTCGGGATCGGGGGCCTCGGTGGGTGGGGGCACGTACCGGAACAACCCGACCGCGGGCCGCTCGCCGTCG